>DATJXG010000036.1:0-25553 GCA_035500455.1 Terriglobales bacterium
AATCCGCTCCGCGCTCGAACAGGAACTCGACCGCGGCGGCCAGGTGTATTTCGTGCACAACCGCGTGGACACCATCTGGGAGATCGCCGCCAAGCTGCAGGAACTGGCGCCCCGCGCCCGCGTCGCGGTAGGCCACGGGCAGATGTCGGAGGGTGAACTGGAAAGAGTGATGCTGAAGTTCATGCATCACGAGGCGGATATTCTGGTCGCTACCACGATCATCGAGAATGGCCTCGACATTCCCCTCTGCAACACCATCCTCATCAATCGCGCCGAGCGCCTCGGCCTCTCCGAACTCTACCAGCTGCGCGGTCGCGTCGGCCGCTCCAACCGCCGCGCCTATGCCTATCTGCTCGTTCCCGCGGATATCGAACTCACTCCCATCGCCCGCCGCCGCCTGGCCGCGCTCAAGGAGTTCTCCGATCTCGGCGCAGGCTTCAAAATCGCCGCTCTCGATCTGGAACTGCGCGGCGCCGGCAACTTGCTCGGCGGCGAGCAGAGCGGCCACATTGAAGCTGTGGGCTTCGAGTTGTACACCCAGATGCTCGACCGCTCCGTCCGCGAACTGAAGGGCGAAACCGCGCCCGACGAAGCCGAAACCCAGCTCAACCTCGGCCTCAACATCCGCATCCCGCAGGATTACATCGCCGAAGAGAATCAGCGCCTGCGTATGTACAAGACCGTGGCCCGCGTGGAGAGCGAAGCCCAGCTGCGCGACGTCACCGCCGAACTCAAAGACCGCTACGGCGAGCCTCCGGCGGCGGTGCGCAACCTCCTGCAATACGCCATGCTAAAGCTTCAAGCTATACGCGTGGGCGCAACGGCCATCGACCGCAAGCGCGACCAGGTAAGCATCAAGTTCCGCCCCAACGCCCAGATCGACGCCGAAAAGCTCGCCCGCTTCGTCTCGTCCCAGCGCGGCGCGCAGTTCACCCCCGATGGGACCCTCAAGTTCAGCCTGAAAGTGACTCACGCCGAGGGCGTCATGACCATCCTGCAGGACCTGCTGCAGGAACTAGGCGCTCTGGCCACCACCGCTTCCGCCACGTAGCCACAGTAGCACCGGCGTCCCCGCCGGCACCATTCAGTACGTCTTCACGGCCGGCGGCTGAACAGTTCTAGCGCCCTCGGGAGCGTCACTGATCGCGGTGTTGCTTTCCTGTGCCCGAAGCTTATCGAGATCGGCCTGAGTAGTTCGCCAGGCCTTCTTGTCTTTCCTGGTTGCAATCGGCTGGTTCATGCCGGAATAGAAATTCAGGATGTTGGCCCGCAGATCGGGCGGCACCTGGTTGAGATCGCGGTGCGCAACATCGTGCAGCAGCCGGGCATAAGTGTCATCCGCCAGCGCATACTCGCCGGCGCGCGTCTCCCGGCCGGTATCCAGGTCGAGGTTCGTGAGTTCCAGTTGCTTTCGCTCCTCGCGGCGCAATACGGCCTGGTAGTCATCGACCGTGGCGTTGACGCTTTTGATGTACATGTCTTCCGTCTGCGTGGTCGGAATTTTGAAGTCCACCGCCTTGAAGGGGCCGACCTTGGGCACAATCTTGAGGAAGAATGCGAGGATGCGCGCGCCAAATCCAGGCTTCCGATAACCCCTGCCCCATTTTTTCTCGTATTGCGCCCGCGAAAGGTGAAAAAGAAATTCCTTCTGGTTGAAATTCCGCGTATCGCGCACGATCTCCTTGCGCCGCGAAAGCAATGCCACCCGCGTCATCTCGGGAATCACCGAACTCACCGCCCGCCGGAAACTGCCGATCGCCAAGTCCTCGTCGGAGATAACGTCCTGCAGTTGCAGCCCATAAGTCTGAAGAAAAGCCCGTTCCACCAGCGGCTTGGCGAATTCGAAGCCGATGAAATCGTGAAAGCGGTCGGAGGTGTAATGGTTTTTCGCCACCTGCACCATGTCAAACCCGAACTCGGTGCGAATGTGGGCCTTGGGATCGTCCGCATAAGTCACTTCGCTGCCGTACTTTCTCCGCAGTTTGGGGAACTCGATCGCCGCCACCTGGTTGATTGTGGGATGCCCCGTCCGGTCGGAAACGTAGTGGGCCAGCGCTCCCAGGGCGAAGGCGTATTCGTCCAGGTTGGAGGACTGCTGCAGCAGCGCAGCTACAAAGTCGCCGCTGCGCACGTAGTGGACTAAATCACTAAAGTATTTACTGCCGAAGGGATAGTACCCCATATCCTGCACCAGGCTGCCGCCATAGGCGTAGGCATGCGCCTCCTTCAGATCGGCCGGGCTGGCCTCGGGAAAGCGCTTCAGCAGCAGTGGCCGAAGCTGGTCTTTCCAGACCAGATCCACGACCTGCTCATGCGTGAGCACCGAGTAGCCGCTGCTTCCCGCCGCGGCAAACAGAATGAACAGTGCGGCAACGGCACGTGCAAGACGCTGGAAAGGCCCTGGCATGTCGAAACTTAGATGCGCAAGCGGAGCCCGCGTTCTGGTTCCCTCGCTCGAAGCCCGCCGTCGTCCTGCGCGTACATGTCCGGAGGGAATCTTCCTGGCCTGCCATTCCCTCCCTAGACTGAAACTATCCGTCGCGGCGACGGATCTCCCCCAGGGCCGCGCAGTACGCTGCTTCCCGTAAGTAATTGATTTGTCAAATGTTATGCGGCTGGCGCTACCCCTTCCAGCGGTAGGCATCCGATTGAGGAAGCCCAATATGGGACAGCACCCGTTTTCCGAATTCGTGCGCCATAACATCTAAGCTCGCCGGACGGTTATAGAAAGCAGGGATCAGCGGGAAAATGGTCGCTCCGGCATCGGCAGCGCGATACATGTTACGGATGTGGATTTTGTTCAGGGGAGTTTCGCGAACGCATAGCACCAGCGGGCGCTTCTCCTTGAGGCAAACATCGGCGGCGCGCTCGATCAGTTGCGAAGCAATGCCGTTGGCAATGCGCGCCAAGGTGCCCATGCTGCACGGGATAACCACCATGGCGTCAGTAGGATACGAGCCACTGGCGATGTTGGCGCCGATATCGGCGTTGGCCTGCTGCTGAATTTTGCGGGCGGACTTGCCGATAATCTGCCCAAGCAGGTTGCTGCGGCCGCGCAAGCCGAGTTCTTCCGCCATGACGCGCAGGGCGCTGTCGCTGGCGATGAAGTTGACGGTGGTAATCCGCTGGTCACTCTCGACGGCAAGCAGGAAATGCTTCAGAAAGATGGAGCCGCTGGCGCCGGTAGTGGCGACGGTCAGATTCTGGGGCGGTAAGGGCAACTTTGGGCTCCGGGTTTGAAGTCTGGGGTACGGACGGAGGGAAAGTCAACTTCCCGCCACGAGAAGTTGATCGCGCAGCGACCGAGCTAACGACCAACGACCGACGACTAACGACTGAAATGGCTTCCGCCACCCACTTACGTTCCCGCCGCAGCGCGGCGCAGCGCCACGCGCTGGCGGGGGTGGAACGCGAAATTCGCTCCAGCGACCGCAACGGGTCGCGCAAGTATCTGAAAGATTTCATCCAGGCATTCCGAAACTACGACTCGGTGCTTGATTCCCGGCAGTTGCAAGCGCTCGTACACGATGCCGACGTTCTCCTCGTCGGCGACTACCACGCCCTGCCTGCTTCGCAGCGTTTTGCTGCCACCTTGTTTGAGCAGCGCGCGCATGCCAGCGGCCGGCCGGTGGTGCTGGCGGTAGAGACCATCTTCGCCCGCGACCAGCACATCCTCGACGAATGGTGGCGGCGCGAGATCGACGAAGAAGAACTGCGGCAACGCATTCGCTTCGATCTTGACTGGAACTACGAATGGGCGCCGTTCTACGAGTTGCTGGTAACGGCGCGGGAGCACGCCTACGCCATCTATGGCCTGGACTGCATGCCGCGCAACGATTTGCGGAAAATCGCCGCGCGCGACCGCCACGCCGCCCACAAAATTGCCGAAATCCGCCAGCGCCATCCCAACGCAGTCATCATGGTGCTGTTCGGCGAGGCGCATCTCGCGCCGGGGCATCTGCCGCAGGCTTTGCGCAAGAAGCTGCCGCAGGAGCGCGTGTTAACCGTTCTGCAGAATGTCGATGCGCTCTACTGGAAAGCTGCCGGTGAGCGCCACGAACACGTCGAGGCGGTGCGGGTGGCCGATGACGTCGCCTGCGTCTTCAACGCCACCCCGCTGGAAAAGTACGAAAGCTATCGTGTGCAACTGGCGCGCTGGGGACAGGCAGAATCGGAAGCCCCTGACCTCGGGCCAACCATATACAACCTTATCGACAGCCTGGTGCGCTTCCTGGGCATCAATCGCTATTCCCCGCAAAACAGCCGCCAGCCCAGGTTCCTCGTCGATCTGCTTCCCGAGGTGTATTGCGGATCGTCCGAGGCGGCGCTGCGGCGGCAACTGCTCCGCCGGGGTGCCTCGGAAGCGGAAATCGCCGTACTGCTCGGGCAGGTGGAAGAGCGCGGCAGTATCTATGTGCCGCAGGTGAATGCCATTTACGTACGCGAATTGCAGATGATGTACGCCGGGGAGGAAGCGGCGCGCTTTCTGCATCACGCCTGCCGCGGCTTGCCCCTGAACGGCAATGGACACGGCCGCGCAGCCGCCGAATTCTCAGACCGCTTTTATTCCCGCGCCCTGGAACATGCGGTCGCCTACTTCGGTTCGCGCGTTCTGTATCCGGCGCGCCCCGCGGTGCGCCACGAGGAAGCCGGCGAGCTTTCTCGCACCGTATGCCGGCAACTGCTGGAAAAGGCCCGCCGCGCCGATGACGCCGAGTTCGACGCCATCGCCCAGCGGCTGGGCTACATGATCGGGAGCGAGTCCTACGATGTGTACCTCACTGGCGGCCTGGTCCCGGCCACGCTGAAGCGCGTCCTGCTCGATCACCTCGACGAACCCGGCGCAGCCAGAAAAGTCTGCCTTCGCCTTGCCGCCCGAGTCCGAAGCAGAAAAAAGACGCCCGCCGCAGTAAAACCCACCCTCCTGAATTCCCGCCTGGGATAACGCCCCTTGTAGGGTGCTACTCTAGGTGCCGGGCGATGAACGCTGAATCCATCCGCAAATTATTCACTGAGGTACGGGCGGGAAAGCTCTCGCCCGACGATGCTGTCGCCCAGCTTCGGCATATGCCCTTCGAAGATCTCGGCTTCGCCAAGGTGGACCACCATCGCGCTCTGCGCACGGGCATGCCGGAGGTGATTTTCGGGCTGAAGAAAACTCCGGCGCAGATGGCGCAGATTTTCTCCCGCCTGGCGAAACATGGCGGCAACATCCTGGCCACGCGCGCGAGCCGGCCGCAGTTTGCCGCAGTCCGCAAGAAAGTCCGCGCATGTGAGTACCGCGAACTAGCGCAGGCCATCGTGCTGCAACGCGACCGCACCCGCTACGGCAAGGGAACCATTGCCATCGTCTCAGCCGGCACCAGTGATATCCCGGTAGCTGAAGAAGCCCTGGTAACCGCCGAGATGATGGGCAACGAAGTCGAGCACTTCTACGACGTTGGCGTAGCCGGAATCCACCGCCTGCTGGCCAACCGCGAGGCGCTCGCCCGCGCCCGAGTCATCGTCGTGTGCGCGGGCATGGAAGGCGCTCTGCCCAGCGTGGTGGGCGGACTGGTAGGCGTTCCGGTGATCGCCGTGCCCACCAGCGTGGGCTACGGCGCAGCCTTCGGCGGACTGGCCGCACTGCTGGGAATGATGAATTCCTGCGCCTCGAACGTGAGCGTGGTGAATATCGATAACGGATTCGGCGCGGGGTATGTGGCCTCGCTGATCAACCGCGGCTAGCCGGAGCGAATTCCGCGCCCTCGGCGGCGTTGCTCGGCGACCTCGGCGTTTTAGGATTTTGCTTTTGGCCGCCAGCAACAAAAACCTTTAACCGCCGAGAGCGCGAAGAAAATCCGCCGAGAGCGCGGAGAAATCGATCCAAAGCACACAAATTAAGAAAGGCACGGCTTGCGCCGTGCCTTCCCTCGGATCACCTGCCTCCGATCACCTGCTCCGATCCAGCGTTAGTTCATGCTTACGACTTATCCACCACCAGGTTGTTCTGCACGCTGAACACGCCGAACACCTGGCTGGCCCGCATGCCGGCGATCTGCTTATCCATGGCGCTTTGCACCGTGCCATAGAGAGTGACGTGGCCGTTCTCGACCACGATGCGGATCGGCCGTGCCGGGTCGGTGCCGTACTTGCCCAGGGTCGCCGAGCCATAAACCGCGCGCGCGGTGCGCAGGCGGATCTGGTCGTCGAAATTGGACACGGGCGCAACCTTAATGTCATCCACCACGTCCTTCACGCCGGGCATGAAGTTCGCAATCGAGAGAGCCGAATCATGGCTCACCGGACCGCGGGTTTCGCCGCTCAGGGTGACCACGCCGTCTTTTACCGACGCAGTGACGTAGTTGAACAGGTTGTCGTAGCCGGTGCGGTCGTAGTACAGCTTGCGGTCAAGCTGGGCCGCGAGCTGTGCATCGGGCGCGGTGGAACTGACCACAATCTGGTTGCGGACGCCCTGTGCCTTGTCGATCTTGCGCACCCGCTTGGCGGCGTCGAGCTTTTGCTGATACAGCTCCACGCTGCCGGTCAGATTGACGATGCCATCTTCCACGGAAGCCTTCACGTTGCGGAATTCCTGCTTCTCCGCCAGCTTCTGCGCAGCTTTGGATTGAATGCCCTGATCGTAGCGTCCGGCGCCGGAGGTCTGTGCGACCAGCGTGGCGCTGAGGAGGCCGACGGTCAGGAGAGAGGTCAAAACTCGGAACCAGGATTTCATTTGCCATCCTCCTAAAGTTGAATTAACCGTTCAGTTAAAAGATGCCTGGCGTACAAGGTGGGATGCACTGCGCGCAGAGATTACACAATCCTTACAAAACGCAACTTTCCTGGGCGACTGGGGTTAGAACGATTGGGATTCTCTCGACCTTCTCCCGATTGGCGATTTTCAATTGCCGATTGCCGATTCGCGTTGGGAGTTGCTCAGCCCGGATCGGGTTCAAAATTGGCAATTGACAATCGAAAATCGCCACCTCAGCTTGACGATAGTCGTTATAACGAATAGACTTGCCTCCATGGACCAGGGCATTCTGGCGGAGATCAAGCAGACCAAGCCCTTCGGCAGCCTGGAGGAGGAAGCCTTCCTCGCCCTGCAGCGCACCGCCGATCAGTTGAACTGGCAGGTCGCCGAGATGCTCAAGCCCTACGGACTCTCCCCCACGCAATACAATGCTCTGCGCATTCTGCGCGGCGCGGCGGAAAACGGCCTGGCCTGCAGTGAGATCGGCGAGCGCATGATCAACCGCGACCCCGACATCACCCGCCTGCTGGACCGCCTGGAACGCCGCGGGCTGGTGCGGCGGACGCGCGGACGCCAGGACCGGCGCGTGATTATCGCGCATATCACCGCCGCGGGCAGCAAGTTGCTCAAAGACCTGGACGGACCGGTGGTGGAATTCCAGCAGCGCCTGCTGGGAGGCATGGGCGAGCAAAAACTCAAGTCCCTGGTGCGGCTGCTATGCGCGGCTCGGCAGGCAAGCGGCTAATTTTCGGCGACGTTCATCGTTGTGACGACATCTGTGATCAGTCATAGCATTCGCAGCGAAGAGGTAAGGAGGAAGCATGAGCAAGCAATGCGGTCCCACGGTTCTGCGGGTGGTGGTGGGCATCGTTTTCCTGATGCATGGCCAGCAGAAACTCTTTGGTTTCGGCATCCACGGCACCATCGGGTTCTTTACCCACGCCGGCATCCCGCTGCCTGCGGTCTCGGCGGTGGTGGTTACGTTTGTCGAGTTTCTGGGCGGCATCGCGCTCATTCTGGGATTAGGCACGCGCTGGGCCGCAGCCCTGCTGGCGATCGATATGCTGGGCGCCATCGGTTTCGTGCACTTTAAGAATGGCTTCTTTCTCATGCCGCCAAAAATGGGATACGAATACGCCCTGACCCTGCTGGCGGCTTGTATTGCGCTGGCGATGATGGGGCCGGGCTCGGCCGCATTGGACCGATTCTTCGGCAAGGCGTAACAGACCCTCAGCGCCTGCTCTTCTTGCTGGCCGCCGGTTTCTCGCCTCCGGGAAAGACACGCGCGAAGATCTTATCGATGTTCCGCAGCTGGCGCCTCAGGTCGAAGGCGCGCTCGATCTGGCGGCGGGGGACGCGGCTGGTAATCTTCTTGTCCTTCAGCACCAGCTGGCGGAAGTTCAGCCCCTGCTTCCAGGCGCGCATGGCGTGGCGCTGTACGATGCGGTAGGCCTGTTCGCGGGCCATGCCCGTTTCCACCAGGTCGAGCAGCAACTGGCCGCTGAACACCAGTCCGCCGGTGCTTTCCAGGTTTGCCTTCATGCGCGCGGGATAGACGAACATGGTCTCAATCAGCGTGGCGGTTTTCTGCAGCAGATAATCCACCAGCGTAGTTGAGTCGGGCAGGATGACGCGTTCCACTGAGGAGTGCGAAATATCGCGCTCGTGCCAGAGGGCGACGTTTTCGAATCCCGCCTGGGCGTTCGAGCGGACCACGCGCGCCAGGCCGCTGATCTGCTCGCTGGTCACGGGATTGCGCTTGTGGGGCATGGCCGAGGAGCCTTTTTGCTTCTCGCTGAAGAATTCCTCGGCTTCGCGGACCTCGGTGCGCTGCAGGTGGCGAATCTCGGTGGCGATTTTATCCAGCGAGCAGGCGATCACGGCGAGCGTGGCCAGGTAATGCGCGTGGCGGTCGCGCTGGATGACCTGCGATGAAATCGCCGCCGCCTTCAAGCCCAGGCGTTCGCACATCTTCTCTTCCAACTCCGGGGTCAAGTGGGCGAAGGTGCCCACGGCGCCGGAAAACTTTCCCACCCGCAGGTCTTCGGCAGCCTGGTCGAAGCGGGCGATATCGCGCTGCATCTCCGAGTACCAGTTGGCCAGTTTGAATCCGAAGGTGATGGGCTCGGCGTGAATGCCATGGGTGCGGCCGATCATGGGCGTGTTCTTGAACTCCCAGGCACGGTCTTTCAGGACATCGCCGAGGCGGCGCAAGTCAGCGGCGATGATGGCGGAGGCTTCGCCGATGAGCAAAGCTTGAGCGGTATCAACCACGTCATTCGAGGTCAGGCCGTAGTGGAACCAGCGGGAGTGCTCGCCGACGATTTCCGCCACCGCGGTGGTGAAGGCGATCACGTCGTGGCGAACTTCGGCTTCGATCTCGTGAATGCGGCGGAGGTTGAAGTCGGCGCGCTCGCGGATGGCGTGGGCAGCCACTTTGGGAACGATGCCAGCTTCAGCGAGGGTTTCGGTGGCGGCGACCTCAACCGCCAGCCAGGTGCGGAAGCGGTTTTCGTCGCTCCAGATGCGGCCCATTTCCGGGCGGGTGTAGCGAGGGATCAAGCGCGCGCCACCTTTGCGTGCTCAGCGAATTTGCAGGACTAGAGATTCTAACGGAGACGGGCCGCGCTGGCCAGAAGGGTTTTCTTTGCGACCTGTGCGATCTTTGCGGTTAAGAATTCTTACCGCAAAGAACGCAAAGAACGGCAAACCCGAACTGGTTCGTTTTAACTATATCGTGATACGATATATATATTCGGAGCATGAAAGCCGCGCTCGCAACCTCGGACTACATGGCGCTGGCGGAGTTGCGCTATCTATTGCGCCGTTTTCTGCGCTTCAGCGAGGCGGCGGCGCACGGCGCGGGGCTGGAGACGCGGCAGCATCAATTCCTGCTGGCGCTGAAGGGGCTGGCACCAGGCAAGCGCCCTGTGATCAAGGAGCTTGCGGAGCGCATGCAGATTCGCCACCACAGCGCCGTCGAACTTACGAACCGGCTGGTTGCCCGAGGATACGTGGAGCGGCGCCGCAGCCCCCGCGACCGGCGCGAGGTGCTGCTTTCGCTCACCGCCGAGGGAGAGGCTGTATTGCGTAAGCTCTCGCTCGACCACCGGGCGGAGTTGCGGGCCCGCGGTCCGGCGCTGACCGCCGCTTTGCAACGCATTACGCGAAAGTGAACCCCGGGGAAAATCAAATGCCGGCAGCCAACGAACGAACCCCCGACATCGGAGTAGCGCAGCCCGCGCAATTCCGCATGGTCCTGATGTCATTTCTGGCAGCGGGCATCGGGATCGCGGCGGGGCTCGTCGCTTTCGGCCTGTACAAGCTGATCGGCCTGTTTACCAACGTCTTCTTTTATCAGCGCTGGTCGGCGGCGTTTGTCAGCGCGCGCCACAACACGTTGGGCTTGTGGGTGATCGTGATTCCCGCGCTGGGCGGACTGGTGGTCGGCGTGATGGCGAAGTACGGCTCGCCCAAGATCAAGGGCCACGGCATTCCTGAAGCCATGGAAGCGGTGCTGGTGAACCGCAGCCGCATTCAGCCGCGGGTGGCGATCCTGAAGCCGCTTTCGGCCGCCATCGCCATTGGGACCGGCGGGCCGTTCGGCGCGGAGGGGCCGATTATCCAGACCGGAGGGGCGCTGGGCTCGCTCGTGGGCCAGGTGATGCACACCACGGCCGCGGAACGAAAAGTTCTTCTCGCCTGCGGCGCGGCGGCAGGAATGTCGGCCACCTTCAACACGCCGATCGCCGGTGTGGTGCTGGCGATTGAGTTGCTGCTCTTCGAGTTCAAGTCGCGTTCGTTCATTCCGCTGGTGATCGCCAGCACGCTGGCCACGGCGGTACACATGCAACTGCTGGGGGCGGGGCCGATGTTCACCGTGGCTGCCATGGACTTCGGTGTTCCGCGAGCGCTTCCCTTCTATCTGCTTCTGGGCGTGATTTGCGGTCTGGGAGCGGTGGGCTTCACCAAGGCGCTGTACTGGACGGAAGATCAATTCGAAAAGCTGCCGGTGGATGAACTGTGGTGGCCGGCGATCGGCGCGCTGGCGCTGGGCGTGATCGGCTACTTCGTGCCGCGCGTGCTGGGCGTCGGGTATGACACCATCAGCGACGTTCTCAACGGGCAACTGGCGCTGAAGCTGCTGCTGGTGGTGATGGTCGCCAAGGCGGCGGCGCTGGTGATCTCGCTCGGCTCGGGAACGTCGGGCGGATTGCTGGCGCCCATGTTCATGTCGAGCGCGGCGTTAGGCGGCGTGTTCGCCCTGGTGGCGAATCACTTCTTCCCCGCCGCCGGCCTGTCGCCGGGAGCTTTCGCGCTGGTGGCTATGGGGGCGGTTTTCGGCGCGGCGTCGCGGGCGACGTTTTCCTTCATCATCTTTGCCTTTGAGATCACCCGCGACTACAACTCGGTTCTGCCGCTGATGCTGGTCAGCGTGATTGCCGATGGCATCGCCGTGCTGCTGCAGCCCAAAGCCTCGATCATGACTGAAAAGCTCTCGCGGCGCGGCTTGCAAGTGCACCAGGATTACGAGGCCGACGTGCTGCGCCAAGTCACGGTCGCCGAAACTATGGATCGTGAAGTTCCGGCGATTCCCGCGGAGACGAGGGTGGGCGAACTGGCCGAGCGCATCGCGCGCCACGATCCCGCGGTGAGTCTGCACCAGGGCATGGTCATTCTGGAGAAAGACGGACGGCTGCGAGGCATCCTGACGCGCGGCGATGTGCTGCGCGCCCTGCAGCAGGATCCGAGCGGAGCGATGAGCGTCGCGGAAGCCGGAAGCCAAACCGCGGTTGTGAGCTACCCGGACGAAACTCTTCATGAAGCCGCCAGCAAAATGCTGCGGCACAACATCGGCCGGTTGCCGGTGGTGGAACGCAATGGCACCGGACGCGTGGTCGGCTACCTGGGACGGGAGGAGATCATGGCCGGGCGTCTCCGCAGCCTGGACGACGAGCATGTGCGGGAACCGGGATGGATCGCCCAGGCGTTTTAGCGGGCTGCGGCAAATGGACGAGTCGAGAACCATCAAAGTACAGGCTTCGCATCCGTATTCGGCGGCCCCCTGTCTCCCTGGGCCGCCATTGTCTGTAAGTTATTGAAATCCGGTGGAGGGCCTTCCAGCGAGGCTTGGCTGATCAGGACCCTCGCTAGAATGCCCTTTGCGAGCGTTTGGCGGGCCGTACACGGGCGCGGAGCACTCGACCCAGGCCCGGGAGTCCCCCAGGAATCGATTGTATGTACAATTGTGGATGTACAATTCACTGCATCATACAGAATTCACACGGGATAGGCCAAAAAAACGTAACCCCAGAGTCCCACCAAAGGCGGCTTTTGCAGGGGTCGAACCTGCCTGCCGGCAGGCATTTCCTGGCCAGGACAGAAGCTAGTTTGCCGGGGTTGGCGGTGCCGCAGCGTGGACGGGTTTCTTCTGGGCGGCTGCGATCAGAGGCTTGAGGGCGCCGACGGAGATTCCCAAGGTACCTCCGGAAAAACCGTCGATGTAAGCCGAGTTGATGCCGATCACCTCTCCGTGGGAGTTGAACACCGGGCCGCCGCTGCCGCCGTGGGCGGTGGGCGCGTCGTAGATGAGCTTTTCTCCCACTACATCGCCCAGGTGTCCGCAAGTAGCCGAGGGGCGAATCAGTGAAAGCGCGGCGAGTTCGCTGGCGGCGCCCATGTCGTCGCGGCGATAGGCCAGGCGCTCGTACACCGCGGGCGGCGATTTCGCCACCATGCCGAGAACTCCCATGGGATAGCCGATTACAGCTACCAGTTCGCCAGGGCTGGGCGCGTCGGGCGCGAGAGGCAGCGGCCGGAGTTGGTGGCCGAGCGGCTCATCCACTTTGAGGACGGCGAGGTCGTTGTCGCCGGAAACCACGATTGGAGTTACGTCCACCGGCAGGGGGCGGCCGGGAAAGAAAACGAAAAGCCTTTCGAGCACAGGGGTTGCGCCCTTCTGAATGAGAGCAGCGGCTTCCTGATCTCCATACCAGGGCTCGGCCACGTGGCGGTTGGTGGCGAGGAGTCCTTTCGCGACCACGAAGCCGGTGCCGGAGATGCGCGCCCGCAGTTGCGGCCGCTGGCCGGGAATTCCCACCTCGTAAATTCCGAAGATGTAGCAGATGGAGTTGCGGTACTTGTTCAACACCATGGCCGGCATGGCCTGTTCCTGCTGCAACTCTTCTACCTGCTGGGTGAGTTGCGTGACCTGGGAGCGCAAATCCTGAGTTGGCGGAGGCGCGTAAATATGAGCCAGGAAACCCGCTCCTATCAGCAGGGCGATTCCCAGGCTGGCCTCCATGACCCGGATCCAGGTAGAGCCGGCGTGTTCTTCCTGCTGCTGAGGTTGATCTTGGTCCATGTGAGCCTTGCCCGGCGGTCCTGGGGGAAGCCTTCTCGGGAAGACCGAATAGCAATCCCTCATTCTCCGGGGTGGACGTGGATTCTTCTACAGTACGGAAGGCAATGTCCGCCTGGCAGATTTGCATGGCCCATTCGTGGGGTGCAGCGCAGGTTCGCCTCCCGTTCGCGGAACGTGCCGATTTGGAAGGATTTCCCAGGCTTGCAGCGGTAGGGCTCAAAGCGACTCGCTGGACTTCGAAGCTCTACGGCGCGATGAAAGCCACGTCTTCCAGGCCGCGTTCAGTTCCGGAGCGCACAGACCTACACGCGCTCCAGGTCGCGGAGGGTGCGTTCGTTCACAACATTGCCGGTATTCAGGGTTGAGCCGGGCTCGAAGAGCACGATCCAGGCCTCGTCATCGGCTACCGGGCGGTGCTCCACGCCGCGCGGAACGACCATGAATTCGCCTTCCTCCAGCCACACGTGGCGGTCTCGAAACTCGATGCGGAAGCGGCCTTTGACCACCAGGAAGAGTTCGTCTTCATCGTCGTGATGATGCCAGACGAATTCGCCTTTGAGCTTGTCGAGCTTCACCATCTGGCCGTTGAGTTCGGCGGCGATGTAGGGTTTCCAGTACTCGGTAATCTGGGAGAATTTCTGGGATAGATTTACTTTTTCCATGGCGCTCCTGGGGTTCTTGGCTTCCGATTATCTTCCCCATCGGATTATGAATCAGGTGGGGAGGGAGCGGAAAATTTCTACGTTCCGTCGGTGGGCTGCCCAAAATCTCCAAATGCCGAGGACGCCGAGGAACACCGCCGAGGACGCGGAGAGTCATTCGATGCCTTTTGGCCTTACTCCGTGCGAGGATTAAGATTCCAGCGAGAGGACACATCCATGGAAGCTCCCGCTGCAGTTCCGGCTGCGCTAGACCATTACGCACGAGTGGCCGGCCCGATGCACACCATCTTTGTGCTTGCTTTGGTGGGCGGGTGGACGGTGTATGGAAAAGTCCTTGCGGATCACCTCAGGGCGGCGCCGAATCCTCACCGCGTGCGCTTTTATCTGCTCACTCTTCTGGTGGAATGGCTGGTGTTCGCCGTTGTAGTGGTGGGCGTGCGGCGTAGTGACGCTTCTCTTGGCGCTGTTCTGGGAGAGCGCTGGCGCTCGTTTCGCCAGGTGCTGCGGGATGTAGGTATTGCGGCCTTGTTCTGGATGGTTTCGGGAGTCTTGCTTTTCCTCCTGGCGTGGCTCCTGCGGGTAGGCGCGATCGAGCGCAGGGTAAACTTCATGCTCCCGCATGGGGGCGTGGAGATCGCGTTATGGCTGGCGCTTTCGGTTACGGCGGGGATTTGCGAAGAGACGATCTTTCGCGGTTACCTGCAGCGGCAGTTCATCGCCCTCACCAGGAACGTTCCAGCCGGAATTCTCATTTCTGCCGCGGCATTCGGGGCGGCGCATGCGTATCAGGGCTTCCGGATGACGATGCTGATCGGGCTGTACGGAGCCATGTTCGGGATTCTGGCGCATTGGCGGGGGAGCGTTCGTCCGGGGATGATCGCGCATGCCTGGCAGGATTCATTCAGCGGGGTGCTTGGCGGGTTGATGAGGCATTAGCAGGCAGCTCCTAATTTGCCTTTTTTCACCACGGAGTCACAGAGCCACGGAGAAATCTGAACCTGCAAGAAGCTGAACTAACGTGGCTTTACTAAGTGGTTGGTATTTCTCCGTGGCTCGGTGACTCCGTGGTGGAGAAAAGAATTGGGACTACACCCAGCCGGCGGGTTTGCCGAAGGCGATGTGGCGGCCAAAGAAACGATCTTCACTTTCAACGCCGCTTGAGGCCTTCGAGTTCGTCGAGGGTGCGGGGCCAGTCGGATTTCAGCAGGCGGGAGAGGCTGCGGTCGGCGAGAACTTTTCCGGCGGTCTGGCAGCGGGCGCAGTAGTTGGTTTCGTTGTCGGCGTAGCGGATGCGCTGGATTTTTTCGCCGCAGTGCGGGCAGGGCTGGCCGTAGCGGCCGTGGACGGCCATCTCAGGGCGGAAGGCGGTGACCTTTTCGGGGAAGCCTTTGCCTGCCTGAGCTTGCAGGCGGTCGATCCAGAGTTGCAGGGTTTGACGCGTGGCCGCGAACAGGCGCTCCAACTCTTCGGGTTTGAGCTTCTGCGTGAGAGTGATGGGCGAGAGTTGCGCGGCGTGCAGGATTTCGTCGGAGTAGGCGTTGCCGATGCCGCTCAACACGCGGGGATCGGTGAGGGCGCGCTTGAGGGTGCGGTTCTCGGCGGTAAGGGCCTGGCGGAATTCGTTGAGGCCAGCGGCGAAGACGTCAATTCCTCCGGGATCGATGGAGGCCAGGCCTTTTTCGCCCTGGACGAGATGCAGCGATGCGCGCCGCCTGGCGCCGGCTTCGGTGAGCACCAGGGAGCCGTTGGGAAAATCGAAGGCGGCCAGATTCTGGCGGCCGGAAAGCTTTGCGCCCGCGGGACGCCAGTGCAGGCGGCCGGCGATCATCAGGTGGAGAACGAGCCAGAGATCGCCTTCCACACCGATGGCAATTCGTTTTCCGATGCGCCGCAATTCGCGCACTATGCGGCCTTCGACGCTGGTAAGCGGAGGTTGCACGGTGCGAAGCAGAAAAGGACTTGCCAGGCGCACCCGTTGCAGCGGCCGCCCGACAACGCGCGGCTCGAGCGCACGGATATAGGCGGAGATATCCGGGAGTTCCGGCATGGAATCAGCTTGCAGGCGGAATCGCGCTTTTGCAACCCGGACGATTCTTGTCCTCTTTGCGGTGTTTGCGATCTTTGCGTCATTCTTAACCGCAAAGATCGCGAAGGACGCAAAGGAACCGCCCATACGGGACACAACGCGGGGATGTAAACTACGGTTTCTCGCTTGAATTTGTGCGGAGGCATGGCTCTGAGCGGTGACGGGGAGAAGCGGCGCGGGCATCTCTCTCGCCCGTTCGGCCTCAGCCGCCGCGATTTTCTGCTGCAGGGGGCTTCAGCCGCGCTGCTTCCCGCCGCGCTGCGGCATTCCGCCTTTGCGTCCGCCTATCGCGATGTCTCTGCTCCTCTTCCTGCGGAGTTCCACCTGCATCCTCACTACCGGACGCCGCGGCCGCTTGACGCGTGGCTGCTCAAGGCTGCGGCGGGCTCGGACCAGTTCGTCACGGAAAAATATGCGGTGCAGATTGGCGCGATTCTGGCGCAATGGAGCGCCGGCTTGCTGCGCTTGCCGGGGGATTTGAAGGCGGTTGAAGATAGTTTGGCGCAGGATTTCTCAGGAGCGTCGTTTAAGCCGGTGGAGTCGAAGGTAGTGCGCTCGGGAGGGTTGCTCGAAGTTCATAAGAACAAGTTCGGGCCTCAGAGCGGTTTGGCGCGACAGGCATTTCTCGACGAGTTGCGCTCTTCGCTGGGCGTGTTTTCCAGGATTCTAACGGCTGAGTTTGAGATTTCCGGGATCGAGGCCGGCGGGGACGCCGGCGCTACGGTCACGACTCGAGTCCGCTACGACGTTGTCGGGACGGGCGACGGGTTCTATCGTGAGCAACGCACCGGGCATTGGGAACTGGAGTGGGTGGCATCTTCTTCCTCCTCATCTTCCTCCTCATCGGCAATCTTCAAGCTTCGGCGATGGCGCAATGTGGAGGAAACGCTAAGCCGGGCCGGCGGCGCGGTGTTTGCCGATATTACCGCGGCGGCGCTGGGAGCGAATTCTTCCTATGAAGCACAGCTGCTGCGTGGAACCGACTACTGGCGGACTGTGCTCGACGGAGCCAGCGGCATCGATATTTACGGGCACAATGGGGTCTCGGTCGGCGACATCGACGACGATGGATTCGACGATCTTTACATCTGCCAGCCTGCCGGGTTGCCAAACCGGCTCTATCGCAATCGCGGCGACGGGACTTTCCAGGACATCACGGAATCTTCGGGAGTGGGGATTCTGGAGAACACCGCGTGCGCGCTGTTTGCCGATGTTGACAACGACGGCCGCCAGGACCTGATCGTGGTGCGCACCAGCGGGCCGGCGCTTTTCCTGAACCTTGGCGGGGGCAAGTTTCGCCAGAAGCCGGACGCGTTTCAGTTCGCCAATCTGCCGCAGGGAACATTCACGGGCGCGGCTATTGCGGACTACGATCGCGACGGCTGGCTCGACATCTACTTCTGCCTCTATCTCTATTACCAGGGAACGGATCAGTACCAATATCCCACTCCTTATTTCGACGCGCAGAACGGGCCGCCCAATTTCCTGATGCACAACCAGCGGGATGGCACGTTTCGCGACGTGACTGCGCAAACCGGCCTCGACAAGAACAACACCCGCTACAGCTTCTGCTGTGGATGGAGCGACTACAACCGCGACGGGTGGCCCGATCTTTATGTAGTGAACGATTTTGGCCGCAAGAATCTGTACCGGAACAACGGCGATGGAACTTTCACCGATGTTGCGGCGGCGGCGGGCGTGGAAGACGTGGGCGCGGGCATGAGCGTGTGCTGGTTCGATTACGACAACGATGGCGCCGAGGATTTGTACGTCGCCGATATGTGGACGGCGGCCGGCAACCGCGTCGCGATGCAGGAGGCTTTTCAGAAGAGCGCGCCCGAAAAGGTGCGGGAGCTTTATCGCAAGCATGCCCACGGCAATTCTCTGTTTCGCAATCGTGGGGATGGCAGCTTTCAGGATGCGAGCGCCACGGCAGGCGTGGAGATGGGCCGCTGGTCGTGGGATAGCGATGCCTGGGATTTCGATCATGACGGTTTTCCTGATCTTTATATCGCCAATGGCATGGTCTCGGGGCCGCCGACCGAGGAATCCGACGGAGCAGGAAGTGGTTCCGAGATTCAGGAGGGAAATGTTTCCGATTTTCATAAAAACGACCTGAACAGCTTTTTCTGGCGGCAGGTGGTGGCGAATTCCCCCAGTGAGGCCCGCCCGGCGCATGATTACGAGCAGGGTTGGAGCGCGCTCAACGAACTGCTGCGCGCCGACGGCACCTGGAGCGGGAACGAGCGCAATGTTTTCTACGCCAACAACCGCGACGGGAGTTTTTTCGATGCTTCGGGCGCGGTGGGACTCGACTTTATTGAGGACGGCAGAAGTTTCGCGCTGGCGGATTTCGATCACGACGGGCGTCTGGAAATATTTCTCAAAAACCGCAACGCGCCTCAACTGCGCGTGCTCAAGAACGTTGCGGGCAATCTGCCGCCGTCAATTTCCTTCCGGCTGCGGGGCACGAAGGCCAATCGCGATGCGATCGGCGCGGCTGTGACGATCGAGACGCAGTCAGGTCGGCAGACGCGGATGTTGCAGGCGGGCTCGGGATTTCTGGCGCAGCACAGCAAGGAAGTGTTCTTCGGGTTGGGAGACGCCAAGGGTCCGGTGCGGGCTACCGTTCGCTGGCCCAGCGGACTGGTGCAGGAACTGCGCGATTTGCCGGTTGGCCACAGGATTTGGATTGAAGAAGGTGGGGCGACGCGAACGGAACCGTTCCGGGCGGCGCTGCGGTTGGAGTCCGCGCCTACGGCAGGTGACACGGCTGAGGCGGTGCCTTCGCAGTTTCCCTCCGTCGTGGAGACCTGGTTGCTGGCGCCAGTGGCGCCGCCGGATTTCTCGCTGCCCGATCTCACTGGTCGGACACAGACTCTCTCGGCGCGGCGCGGCAAGCCGTTGCTGCTTCATTTCTGGACGGCGAAGTCATCGGATGAAGATTTGCGGATGCTTGCGCGCGTGCAGACGGGCTGGGCCGCCCAGGGGTTACAACTGCTCACGGTGAATGTGGATAACCCACCGGATGATGCGGGCCTGCGCGCGCTTGCCGGCAAAGAGCATTTCTCTTTCCCCATTCTTCGCGGCACCGACGACGTCGCTGGGGTCTACAACATTCTCTATCGCTATCTTTTTGACCGACACCGCGATCTCAGCCTGCCGACATCTTTTCTAATCGATGCGAAGGGCGACATCGTCAAGGTCTATCAAGGCCCGGTCCAACCCGAACGCATTGAAGAAGATTGCCGGCAGATTCCTCAGACCGCGGCTCAGCGCCTGGCCAAGGCGCTGCCCTTTCCGGGGGTGACTGATGTTTCCGAGTTTCCACGCAACTATCTCTCCTACGGTTCGGTGTTCTATCAGCGCGGGTACTTCGAGCAGTCGGAAGCGGCGTTTCGCCTGGCGTTGCGCGATGATCCTTCGAGCGCCGAAGCGCTCTACGGACTGGGGAGCGCGTGCCTGCAGGAGCAGAAGACGGCAGAAGCCCGTGAGTGTTTCGAGCGGGCGGTGAAGTTGCGCGGGACTTATCCCGAGACGCTGCCGAACGCATGGAACAACCTGGGGCTGCTGGCCATGCGCGAGGGGCACCCGGAACAGGCCGTGGAATATTTTCAGCAGGCGTTGCGGCTTAGCCCCGATCATCTGGTGGCGCTCGACAATCTGGGCAACGCCTACCGTCAGCAGAAACGCTGGGAGGATGCGCGCACGACACTTCAGCGCGCGGTCGAGGTGGCTCCTGAGGATCCCGAAGCGAACTACAGCCTGGGAATGGTGTTCGCGCAACTCGACGATAGCGACCAGGCTTACCAATATCTTCAGCGCGCGTTGCAGGCACGTCCGGATTATCCAGAGGCGCTGAATAATCTGGGCGTGCTTTACCTGCGAACCCGGCGAAGAGATGACGCGGTGGCCAGCTTCGAAGAGTGCATTCGGGTGGCGCCGGAGTTCGACCAGTCTTACTTAAACCTCGCGCGTGTCTATGCCTTGGAGAATCAGGCGGAGAAGGCGCGTACCGTCCTGCTGGAACTGCTCAAGCGGCATCCGGGGCATCCGCAGGGGCAGAGTATGCTGCAACAGTTGCCGCGATAGTGGACCTCCCGGGGATTGGCTATTCTTGCTTGGGCGGCGTGGGGGCGGTCAGCAGGTCCACGAACATCTTGTAAAACTTCTCGGTGTTCAGGTCCACCTGGATCTCCACCGGCGGCTCTTCGATCTTCGGCTTGTCCTGCTCACTCCAGGTGAGGATGTTGCCGTAGTTGGCGCCCTTGTCGAGGTCGATGTCCATGAAGCGGGTTTCGGTTCTGGTGATCAGCGAGGGGTCGAGCCAGGCGGCGGCGGCCAGTTCGTCCCACAGGTAGTTGTATTCGCCGAACAGGCGGCCATATTTCCCGATGTATTCGGCGGTGGGGGTTTTTCCCGCTTTGACCTGGTCGAGCAGGGCGGTGGTCAGGCGCGTCTTCACGGAGATATCGACCGGGGTGCAGACGATTTTCTTCCACGGGGCGCGCAGCACGATGTGGGCGGCTTCGGGATCGAACCAGAGATTGAATTCGTGGCGGGGCGTGTTGATGAACTCGGGATCGTCGGTTTGCGGATTCAGGCTGGCGCCCATGAACACCAGTTCTTTGGCCAGGCGCGGGAACTCGGGATCGATGGAAATGGCGAGTGCCAGGTTCGTCATGGGGCCGCCGGCATAGATGGTCACGTCGTGCGGATATTTGTGCACCATGCGTAGCATGAAGTGGGCGGCGTCTTCGGCGGCGGGCCTGGTGGTGGGAAGGCCTTCGGGCATTTCTCCGAGTTGATCGGCAGGATGGTAGAAACGCGGGGTCCAAGGGCCCACCCAGGCTACGGAACCGTAGCGCTGTTGCCAGAGTTCGGTTTCGTGCTGGCGGCGTACCAGGGGATACTCGGCGCCGGGCACGACCGGAATGTCGGTACGGCCAATGATTTCGAGCGTGCGCAGGGTGTGAGCCACTTCGGATTTGAGCCAGTCGTCGCCGGTGACGACGGTGATGCCGAGAACGTCGGTTTGCGGCGACTGGATGAGCAGAAGTATCGACTGCTGATCGGTGCCGGCGGGGCCGGCGGCGTCCTGGTCGATGATGATTTTGCGTTTGGCCTGGCCAAAAGAAGATAGAGAGGTCAGGAGAATTATTGCTGCGGCAAGGAACCGGGTTCGGCCGAAATTCATGTTGCCCTCGGAAGTGGCGATCTTTTGCAGCACGGTTGCGGCACACTCATTGCTTTGTCATTCCGAGGAGCGTAGCGACGAGGAATCTGCGTTTTCTCGCGCGCGTTTGCGAGCGCGCAGGGAGAAAGCCTGGAACCAGCGGTTGAACGAGACGCTGTGCAGGGAGCCTTCGCTTCGCTCAGGATGACAATTCATAAGTGCGTCCGAACATGCGTGAATGCGGCGATTGTTCATCAATACGGCGACGAGGCGAACATCAGAGGCTCTCCGGGCGCCTATACCGTTCCGTTCCCGACAATCGCCCGATCAGCAACTTGAAGAACCGGGCGGAATCCACATCCACAGCCACTTTGGCGTTGGGCACATACTTGTCGCGCAGCACCGGCGAGGTCCTTGTGCTCGCCAGAGTCGGTGCTGATCCGCGAATCTGCATCTTTTCTGCGGCCTGCTTTTCCATCTCCGGAGTGCGGCGCAGATCGCCGGCGCTGGGGCTGTAGCCAAGGGTTTCGCCCGCGGTGAGTTCTCCGCTGGTTTCTACATCGACGTAGTACTCCTTCAACTTGACCAGCGACGGATCCAGAAAGGTGGCCACCGCGAGCGAGTCGTGCATGTTCGGGCCCACGAGAAATCCCTGCTGGCGGTTGTGCTCGATGGCGTTGCGAGCGATCTTGCCGGCGGCGAGGCTGGCGGGATTGTTTCCATTCTCGAGTTGGCGAACATGCTCTTCGGTCAGCGAGGTTTTTCGCGTCACGTCGAGGCCGACCATGGTGATGGGAATGCCCGACTGAAAAACCATGCGGGCGGCTTCGGGATCGACATAAACGTTGAACTCCGCGGCCGGCGTGATGTTGCCGCCGGAGAGCGAGCCCCCCATCATGACGATGCCGCGCACCATGCCCGCCAGTTCGGAGTCGAGACTTAGCGCGGTGGCGATGTTGGTCATTGGGCCGATGGGAATCAGAGTTACTTCGCCGGGATATTTGCGAATGATCTGGCAAATGAGTTCCGCGGCAGGTTGCGCGACCGGCTTGATTTTCGGCTCAGGAAAAACCGCGCCGCCCAATCCGTTTTCGCCGTGGACGTAAGCGGCGGTTACCAGACGGCGCAGGAGCGGCGCTTTGGCGCCTGCGGCAACAGGAATATCGCTGCGGCCGGAAATCTCCACCATGCGTAGTGCGTTGGGAAGGGTGAGGTCGAGGGGCACGTTACCGGCTACCGGGGTGATTGCCTCGATCTTTAACTCTGGAGATCGCATGGCGAGCAGGAGGGCGAGGGCGTCGTCGATACCGGGGTCGGTGTCGATGATCACGCGACGCGAGCCGGGAGTGGTTTCTGCGGTGCTTGCGGAGCCGCTTTGCGGGGCGAAGGCGAAGGTGCCGGCGGCTAGAGTTGCGGTGGAAGTCGCTACGAATTCGCGCCGGGTGATTTTGGATGGGGCCATCTGGTTGCTCCTACTGCGATTTGTGGCGACCTTTAGCTTTGTTGCGCTGCGCGCTACTTTGACTCACCGCTAAGAACACAACGGTCGCAAAGCAAAACTTTCAATCTCGGCGATGCGGCGGTTGCGTCATTAGTTTCACGTAAAGGTCGTAGAGTTTTTTCGTGTCCACGTCGAATTGCACCGTTGCTTTGTGTTCGTATGGAGGAAGCTCGGTGCCGGGGCTCCAGAACAGCGTTTCGCCGTAGTCGGGGCCGTGGTCGATGTTGATGTCCACGTAAAGCTCCTCCTGGCTGGTGATGATCGAGGGATCGACCATGGCGGCGGCTGAGAGTTCGTCCCACATGAAACTGTCCACCGCATATTTTGTCAGATAGCGAGCTACGGGCGTGTCGGCCTTGGCGATAGCGGCTTTCAGGTCGGGGTTCACCTTGGTCTTCACCGAAATATCGACCGGGGTGATGGTGATTTTCTTCCACGGGGCGCGCATGGTGATGCGCACCGCTTCAGGATCGAACCACCAGTTGAACTCACGGCGGCCATCGACGCCGCTGATGCCGCCGTTATCGGCGTACATGCCACTGCCCATCAGGACCAGTTCTTTCGCGAGCGAGGCGATTTCGGGATCGAGGCGCAGGGCCAGCGCGATGTTGGTGAGCGGGCCGCCCGCCCAGATCACTACCTCGCCGGGATATTTGTGCACCATGCGAACGATAAAGTGGGCGGCGGTTTCGTCGAGCGGCTTGGTGTGAGGCTCGCCTTCGACCAGCGGAGGAACGACATCGGGCTCGTGATAGCCCTCGCGGAACGCAGGCGGAGTATTCGCGGGGCGGTTGGAGAAGTCGCTCCAGCACCCTTTGTAGCGAAAGTTGCCGTAAAGCGCTTCCCAGCGCTCGGTTTCTTCTTTGGAATTGAGCAGGGGGAACTCTGCGCCCTGGATCACCGGGACATCGGTGCGGCCTGCGATTTCCAGCAGCCGGAGAGTTCGCTGGGTTTCTTCTTTCACCCATTGGTCGCCGCTGACGGTGGTGATGCCGAGGACGTCGAATTGATCCGATTGCAGGAAAATCAGGACGGATTGCATGTCGGTGGTAGCCGGGCCGCGCGCATCCTGGTCCACGATGACTTTGATTTTTTGCGCCTGCGAGGAACTCGCGAATGCAGAGAGCAGCACAAGCACGAGAACGAAGCGCCGTGGCTTCATGGGAAGATTCTCCATTCGATTTTTGCTGTCCGCGCGCGACTTGCTGGAACGATCTACCAACGGCCCGGGCAGGAAGGAATTTGCATTGTAGCGGGTCGCGAAGACGGCTGCCAACCGGTTGAGTTTGGAGGTTGGATCTTTTCTGGTGCCGGCAAAAAACAAAATCTTTCAGCGCTGAGGACGCGGAGAACTGCCGCCGAGAGCGCGGAAAGGCTTCGGTCGATTTACTTTAGGACTGTCGCTTGGAGTTTGGGGGAAGTTCTGGGATTATGGGATGCGGTTCCCAAAAAGAACTGCCTTGGACAACATTCCTTTGAACCAACATTCCTGCCATCTACAAAACTGCCGTTATTTTGCTCTGCTTTCATGCTTTCTGCTGCTGACTTGTGTTGCGCCGGCGGACGAATGGAAAGCGGACCACTCTCTGATTTCGCCCACCGGAGTGCTGAATCTTCCGGCGGTACCGGGGCCAGAGGACACATTCCTGCCTGGGCCTGCGTCGCCGGGCGAGGCCGAAGGCTGGCTCAACGGACTGAAGGCGTGGCGCGCCGACCGCCTGATGCATCTGCGCTACGATGGCGCGCAGTACGCGCGCCCCGACTTGCAGTGGACCCAGCATATTTTTTCGCAGGTGCAGGTGCTGGTTTGGGACCGGTCTCTTTACGACGCCGAAAAGTCCGAATACACCGTCGACCGGTTTCTCGCTGGCGTGGAAGCGCGGTTCGGGCCGATTGACGCGGTGCTCATATGGCCGCTTTATCCGAACCTGGGCGTGGATGACCGCAACCAGTTCGACATGTTGCGCGACCTGCCGGGCGGCATCCCCGCTTTGCGCAAGATGGTCCAGCAGTTTCACGACCGTGGGGTGAGAGTATTCTTCCCTTTTCTCGCCTGGGATACGAGCACGCGGGATGAAGGAACTGCCGCGCCGCTGGCGTTGGCACAATTGCTTGGAGATATAGGCGCGGACGGCATCAACTTCGACACGCTGGAAAGCGTGCCGCCTTCGTTTCGCGGCGCGACGGACGCTATCGGGGCGCCGCTGGCCCTCGAGCCGCAGTTCGATCCGCGGGATGAATCGGTCGCCTGGAGCAATATCGCCTGGAACGACTGGGTGGCATGGGACGGCAAACCGTATCCGTTCGTGCCCATGGTGAGCCGCTCGAAGTGGCTGGAGCCGCGGCATACGGTGAACGTCACGGACCGCTTTACGCGTGACAAGACGGACAGCCTGCAGCATGCCTTCTTCAATGGGCAGGGGTACGCGTCGCTGGAGAACTTGTGGGGATTCTGGTACGGCACATCGGCGCGTGACGCCGAGGCCATCCTGCGCTTTACCCGGATCGAGCGGGCGTTCGCGGAGAATCTGGTGAGTGCGGAGTGGGAACCGCACACGCCGGCGCTGCAGCCGGGCGTTTTTGCCAGCAGATTTCCCGCGGCAGGGACGACGCTCTGGACGATCGTGAGCCGCAACGAGTACGGTGTTGGCGGCGAACAACTCAGCGTGCCGCACACCGCGGGAATGCACTATTACGATCTCTGGCATGGCGCGGAGTTGACGCCGGCGGTGCGAGGCGATCGCGCAGAGCTGAGCTTTGAAATCGAAGGCCTGGGATTTGGCGCGGTGCTGGCGACGGAAGCTCCGCTGGCGGGCGCGGTCAAGGACCTGCTTTCGTTTATGGCGGAGCGCTCGCGGCGGCGGCTCGCAAGTTATGCGAAGGAATGGAAGCCGATTCCGCAGACCATGGTTCAAATTGCACCGACGAAACCGGCGTCCAGCACGCCTTCAGGGATGGTCCGCATTCCTGAAGGAGACTTCGACTTTCAGGTGCGCGGCATCGAGATCGAAGGCGGCAATGATCCGGG
>DATJXG010000037.1:0-2401 GCA_035500455.1 Terriglobales bacterium
GGAACGCAACAACCTTGGTCGAGTTCCGGCGTACCCAGGTCGCAACCGCGCAGCCGGCGATACCCGGCCCGGACGATCCTCTGACGAGGGCTGAAATGTGCCGGCAGATTCAAGGCGTGATTGACGGGGATACCACGTTGATCGTAGAAACCGGAGACTCCTGGTTCAACGGCTTCAACATGGCGCTCCCGGACGGTGCGGAGTTCGAGATCGAAATGCAATACGGTCACATCGGGTGGTCCGTGCCCGCGGCGTTTGGATATGCTGTGGGCGCTCCGGACCGGCGCATTGTCCTGATGGTGGGTGATGGGTCGTTCCAGTTGACCGCGCAGGAGGTCTGCCAGATGGTCCGGCTCAATCTCCCAGTAGTAATTTTTCTCGTCAACAATCGCGGCTACACGATCGAGGTGGAGATTCACGACGGGCCGTACAACAACGTAAAGAACTGGGACTATGCGGGGATTATGTCCGTATTCAATGCTACCGACGGTGATGGGCGAGGGTTCCGCGCTACCAACGGCAAGGAGCTTGCCGCGGCCATTAAGAAGGCGCTCGCTCATGAGACCGGGCCGACGCTGATCGAATGCACGATCGACCGCGACGATTGCACCAAGCAACTGATGGAGTGGGGATCCCGGGTTGCCGCCGCCAACGGTCGACCTCCTCAGCGCGCTTAGTTTGCCATGGATTTTCTCCGCCAAGCCGGCGACGCGGTGATTCTGATCACACTCACGCTGTGCCTGCAGTGCGGCGGGATGGCAGCGCTGATCAATTGGGGAATCACGCATTTTTCACGAACCAGGCACAGGCTCGGTCCCGTTCGCTCCACGGTCCTGATTGTGCGCCTCACCAGTTTGATGATCACGCTTCACATGTCGCAGATCGTATTATGGGCCGCCTTTTATCGGCTGCATTGTTTTTCTTCGTGGGAATCCGCGTTCTATTTCTCGACTGCCAATTACACGACGGTCGGCTGCACAGATCCTGTTCTCCCGCCGATATGGCGGGATTTGGGCCCGGTAGAGAGTGTAACCGGCGTCCTGATGTGTGGACTCACCGCGAGCTTCTTATTTGCGATCGTGACGCGGCTGGTGGATCGCGAGACGCGGCTCTCGGCGGAATACGGGCTGCCGGCCCCTGAGGATTTTGCCGGACTGTCCAACAAAACGCGGCGCGGCACCGATCTGTTGGTTTGAGGGCGTTCGCTGGAGGAGGGAACTCAGCACATATGAACTGGCCGCTGGTGGTCTATTTCGTGTTCGTGATTGTGCTGGTAGCCGCGGTTCTCGCCGTCTCCTATCTCTTAGGGCAAAGGCACTCCGAGCCTGCGACGGGCGAGCCATACGAAGGCGGCATTGTCTCAGAGGGTTCCGCCCACGTGCGTTTTTCGATGCGCTACTACCAGGTGGCGATATTCTTCGTCGTTTTCGATCTGGAAGCCGCTTTCTTGTACGCCTGGGCCGGAGCGGCTCGCGAAATCGGCTGGGCCGGGTATTGGGGGGTTGTGTTGTTCGTCTTCACACTGGGCGCAGCGCTGCTCTATGTCTGGCGAATCGGGGCGTTGGACTGGTCGAGAAAGTCAGATCGTTCGAGGTGAGAATCGGATGCAGTGGACACTAACCAAGCCGGACATCACTGGACTGACCGCCATTCCGGACGCGGAGCCTCTGGAAGAGACCGTGCGGCGAAGCGTCGTTCTGTCCCGCCTCGAAGATCTGGTGAAGTGGGGACGAAAAAACTCGGTATGGCCCTTCAACTTCGGACTCTCGTGCTGCTACGTGGAGATGGCTACCAGCATCACCAGCAAGTTCGACGTCTCGCGCTTCGGCGCCGAAGTGATTCGCGGCACGCCTCGGGAAGCAGATCTGATGGTTGTCGCCGGGACGGTGTTCCTCAAGATGGCGCCGATCGTTCAGCGCCTTTATGAGCAGATGATGGAGCCGCGCTGGGTGATCTCGATGGGGTCGTGCGCGAATTCGGGCGGAATGTACGACATCTACAGTGTCGTGCAGGGCGTCGACAAGTTTCTGCCTGTGGATGTCTATGTGCCGGGCTGCCCGCCGCGTCCGGAAGCGTTTCTGGAAGGACTGCTGTTGTTGCGGCAGGCTGTTGGAACGGAGCGGCGGCCGCTGAGTTGGGTCGTTGGACCGCAGGAAACCACTCGCGTGCCCATGCCCTCCATGCGCGACCTGATGCAACCGTCGCGAAAGCAGATGACGGTGTTACGGGAGCCCGACGAAGTATGATCGCCGCTCCGACCATCGCCGACGAAATCCGCGACCGGTTTGGCCCGGCTGCGACGGCGCAAGAGACGCACGACCGTATACCCACCTTTTGGGTGTCGAAGGACCGCCTGCCCGCAGTGATGCGCTTCCTTAAGGAAGAGGTCGGGCAGCCCTAC
>DATJXG010000038.1:0-3667 GCA_035500455.1 Terriglobales bacterium
GGGGGCAGAACGCGGGCGTGGGCGCCCGCGCCACACATGCCTGCTGAGAGTGAGTCGTTCAAGGAGGAAGCCATCGAAATTGGCAACAGCTAGCGCGCCGCGTCAGGAAGTTCCAATCCTTAATCTCCCTCCCAACCGGAAAAAATTCGTCCGCCTCACGCTCTGGCCCCTGGTCGCCGCCACCTTCTTTATGGTTTCGGGCGGCACCTACGGCATTGAAGACATTGTGCACGGCGCCGGATACGGCGGAGCCATCCTCTTACTGCTGCTTACGCCGCTGCTCTGGAGCCTGCCGACCGCCTTCATGATCGGCGAGCTTTCGAGCGCCCTGCCCTTCGAGGGCGGCTACTACGCGTGGGTGCGGCGCGCGATGGGGGATTTCTGGGGATTTCAGGAAGCCTGGCTGTCGCTGGTGGCCAGCGTCTTCGACATGGCGATCTACCCTACACTGTTCGTCCTGTACCTGGAGCGGCTCTTTCCGTGGTTTGCCGAGGGGCACCGCGGGCTGGTGGTGGGGTTGGCTGTAGTCGCCGCTTGCACGGTGTTGAATGTGGCAGGCGTGCGGGTGGTTTCGACTACCTCGATATGGCTGTTTTTCGCGCTTTCTGCGCCCTTCGCGATCATGGTAGTGCTGTCGCCGTTCAAGTTTGGGGCGCTGATGCACGCCGTCACCACGCCTACAACCTCGCGGGTCGACATCATCGGCGGAGTGCTGGTGGCCATGTGGAACTACATGGGCTGGGACAACGCCTCGACCATCGCCACCGAAGTGGAGAAGCCGCAGCGTACTTATCCGCGGGCGATGCTGGCGGCGGTGGCGCTGGTGACTCTGACCTATGTGATTCCCGTGGCCGCGGTGTGGATGACCAAGCTCTCGCCTACCGCGTGGGAAACCGGTTCGTGGGCTGACATTGCGGCATTGCTGGGCGGCCCGGGGCTGCGGGCTGCGCTGGTGCTGGGCGGCATGATGAGCGCGTTCGGCATGTTCAACGCACTGGTGATGAGTTATTCGCGCCTGCCGCTGGCTATGGCGCAGGACGGCATGCTGCCGCGGGTGTTCGGCAAACTGCATCCCAAAAGCCGTGCGCCCTGGGTTTCGATTGTGGTTTGCGCCATCTTTTGGGCGCCTTGCCTGCTGCTGGGGTTTGAGCGGCTGGTGACGATTGACATCCTGCTATACGGCTCGAGCGTAATGCTGGAATTCGCGGCCCTCATCGCCCTGCGCATTCGCGAGCCAAACCTGGCACGGCCGTTCCGCGTGCCGGGAGGCCTGTTTGGGGCGATCACGGTGGGCATTCCGCCGCTGCTGCTGCTGGGCTTCGACCTGGTGCGCAGCCAGACCGAGCGTGTGGCCGGGATGAGTTCGTTCGCCTTTGGCGCCATCCTGGTGGCGGCTGGCATTGTGGCATATTTCCTCAACCATGCTCTCAAGCCTATGGGTTGGACCGGGGCGGAAGAGCATCCTCAGCCTGCCGCTTAGAAACTCCTTAGCCACGGATTCACGCGGATGAACACGGATTTGGATTGATCCCTGGAAATCCGTGTGCTCCGTGGCGTTCTAGTTTTTGGTGTACATTTGAGTTAGTTTGCATAGCTGGGGCGGATGACTAAGCAAAAATCCAAAGGCGCTTACATGTTGAGCCGCTTTGCGGGCGTGAGCGAAGCGGGAGCCCGCAGGCGAAATCCCGAGCGTAGCGAGGGAACCCGTGACTAAGCGGAAGTCTAAGGGCGCGTACATGATTTCTTCGGTGGCGGAGATGTACGGCATTCATCCGCAGACGCTGCGCCTTTATGAACGGGAGGGCCTGCTGAAGCCTTCGCGCACCGAAGGTAATACCCGCCTCTACACCGATGAAGACCTGCAGCGGCTGGAATTCATCCTCAACCTGGCGCGTGATCTTGGAGTGAACATCTCGGGCATCGCGATCATCCTGCAAATGCGCGAGCGCATGGAGGAGATGCAGCGGCAGATTCAGGATTTCGTGCAGTACATCCAGCAGGAAGTGCTCAACCGGGCGACAGCGGCGGCGGATCCGTCAAAAGGGGCGATTGTGCCTATGCGGCGACCGTTTATCACGCCGGCAGTTACGCCCAGAAAGAAGTAGGCGGGGCGTAGCTACTCTTGCTCTGCTGGTCGATCGCCAGCGAAGCGAAGGACCATGCAACTCGGCCGCCGGCAAACTGCATAGGTGTTTCGCTTCGCTCAACATGACAATTCAGGCGGCGTCCAAAATCTGTGCCCATCCCCGGTTATCATCAAACTAATGCTTCCCTTCAAGCTCATCTACAGTCCTGAGTACTATCTGCCGATTGGCGCGCACGTCTTTCCCGCGGAGAAGTACCGGCGTATCCACCAGCGACTGGTGGAGACGAAAGTGGCTGAGGCATCCGATTTCCTCACTCCCCGGCCCGCCTCGGATCAGGACATCCTGCTCGTGCACAAGCCAGACTACGTGCACAAGCTGAAGACAGGAACGCTTTCCCCGCGCGAAGAACTGGAGATGGAGGTTCCCTACTCGCCCGAACTGGTGCGGGCGTTCTGGCTGGCGGCCGGGGGTTCGATTCTGGCGGCGCAGCATGCGCTCAAAGATAAAGTGGCGTTCAACATCGGCGGGGGGTTTCACCATGCTTTTCCGGATCACGGGGAGGGCTTCTGCATGATCCACGATGTGGCCGTGGCTATTCGCCGTATGCAGCGGGACGACAAAATCCGCACGGCCATGACTGTGGACTGCGATGTTCACCACGGCAACGGCACGGCCGCGATCTTTGCCGGAACGCGGACGGCGAGTGAACCGCTGCCGTCGGTTTCGGCTTCCACCCTGGGGCGTCCCGCGCCGGGCAAGATTCGCGGGGCGCACTCTGGCGATGTGTTCACCATTTCGCTGCACCAGCACAACAACTATCCGATGTGGAAGCCGCCGTCCTCCATTGATGTGGACTTGCCCGACGGCATCGGGGACGACGATTACCTGGCCTGGCTGGACAATGCGCTCAGCTCGGGCCTGCGGCAGTTCGAGCCGGATTTAATCTGTTATATCGCCGGGGCCGATCCTTACCGGGAAGACCAACTGGGAGGCCTGAATCTGACGCTCGAAGGCCTGAAGAAAAGGGACGAACTGGTCTTTCGCGTGGCCCGGGCGCGCGACATGCCGGTGATGGTGACTTACGCCGGAGGATATGCGCGCGACGTGGAAGACACTGTGACCATTCATTGCAATACTGTTGTTGCGGCGAAGGAGTCGTGTGGAAACTAGCCCTTCTGCTCTGTGTCGTGGTTTCCTTTGGATACTTTGCGACTTCCGCGGGGTGATTTAACCGCAAAGATCGCAAAGGACGCAAAGAAAACCAACTTCGCTCTCGACACATTCTCCAGATTATGCCAATCGACGATGCTGTGGTTTTAACGCCACATTTTCTCCATCCGTTGGCACACGTGGCTTAACATTTCCCTATGCGCTTGCGTCTGGTCCGCCATGCGACCCTGATTGTCGAGTACGGAGAACGCATCCTGCTGGTTGATCCCATGCTCGACGATGCGGGGGCGCGGCCGGCAATCGAGAACTCGCCCAACCCGCGTAACAATCCGCTGGTGGGGCTGCCAGTGCAGGCGCCGGCCTTGCTCGAGGGAATCCAAGCCGTGCTGGTAACGCACACGCACAGCGAT
>DATJXG010000039.1:0-5086 GCA_035500455.1 Terriglobales bacterium
AGAATCGAAAAATAGGGCGTGTGGTGACGCGAATGAACTGCCGAGAAAATCGGCGGAAAGTCTCCCTGCTCCGAAAGCGCATAGGTGATGCGCGGCACCGCCAGCATGTTGGCGCTCAGGTATCCATACACGGAAAGCAGCGCGCCGATTGCTGTGAGCGCCGCCCCTACGGGTCCAAAAACCAGCCGAGCCAGATCGGCTACCGGCCGCGCGGAATGTGCCGCGTCCGGCAAAGCGAAAACGACGGCAAACTGCATCACTGTGTACAACACCGTGCAGGTGATCAGCGCTGCGAACAGGCCGAACGCCACGTCCCGCTGCGGATTGCTGGCTTCGCTCATAGGGGTAAGCGCCGCCTCGAACCCGCCGTAAGCGAACACGAGCAGCAACATCGCCTTGAGCCAAGCCCCAGGCCCGGCCGGAACCGGAGCAGGAGTCAGCGGATGTTTTGCCAGCACATACCAGGCTCCCGCCACCGCCACCACCACCAGCGGCGCCAGCTTCGCTACGGTGAACACGTTGCTCACCTGCATTCCCGCCCGCACCCCGCGCAGGTTCACCCACGCCAAAACCCCGATCAGCAGGGTGATCATCACAAAGCGCGGCATAGGCTGGCCAGCCCGCGGCCAGAACTCCCCCAGATAGATAACGAACAAATTGGCGTTCGCCGCCGGCGCAGTAAGGCGCGCAAGCCAGAAAACCCACCCGGTTTCAATGCCGATAAATCTCCCGAATGCCTCCCGCGCATAGAGATAAGGACCGCCGCCTTCACTGAAGCGCGAGGCCACTTCGGCGAAGCAGGCAACAATGACGCCCACCGCCACCCCGGCCAGCAGCACCGCCCAGGGGCTTCTCCGTCCCAGCATCCTGGCAATCACCGACGGCAGCCCGAAAATAGCGCTGCCGATCACCGAGTTCACCACCAGCGCGGCCAGGCTCCAGCGTCCGATGGCACGCACCAGGCCGGTCGATTCGTGCCGAGGCATGGCAGCGTTTGTATCACAATCAAAAGGCGGCCACTCGCTGGACCGTGCCTGTCCTTGGTGAACCTTCGTGTACCCTTCGTATCCTTAGTGGTGAGCCTTACTGTCAGCCATCTCTGCGCTGTCAGCAAAAAGCGTAACCCTGAAGAGCACGAACGCTACGCGAAGGTTCACGTTGGTATCACAGTCAAGAAACGGCCAACCGATGGACCGGACCTGTCCTTCGTGAACCTTGTCCTTGGTGAACCTTCGTGTGCCCTTTGTGTCCTTGGGGGTTAACGCTTTTTGCTGAGGCGCGGAGAAAGCCGACAGGAAGGCCAATCACTAAGGACACGAATGGTACACGAAGGTTCACGAAGGAAAACAATCCAGGCACGGGCTACGGACGTAATAGCTGATAGGAGCGGCACATGGCCGAATCAAAGCAGAGCGTCTTCATCGCCGGCGGCACCGGGTACCTCGGCCGGCCTCTGATCTCGCGTCTGCTGGAGCAAGGGCATACGGTGCGAGCGCTGGTGCGTCCCGGTTCCGAGCGCAAGTTGCCGCAAGGATGCCTGCCCGTCCCCGGCAATGCTCTGGACGCGTCGTCCTACGCCGCGCAAATCGCGCCCGCCGATACCTTCGTGCAACTGGTCGGCGTCGCCCACCCCAGTCCCTCCAAGGGTGAGCAATTCCGCAGCATCGATTTCGTTTCCGCTTCCGGCGCCATCCACGCCGCCGCCAAGGCAGGCGTGCGGCACTTCGTCTATCTAAGCGTCGCCCACCCCGCCCCCATGATGAAGAGCTATATAGCCGTGCGCGCCGAGTGCGAAGCGCTTCTCCAGACAACCGGCATGAACGCCACCATCGTGCGCCCCTGGTACGTCCTCGGCCCCGGGCATCGCTGGCCCTACGCCATCATTCCAATGTATTGGCTGTGCAGCCTGATTCCAGCAACCCGCGAGGGCGCCCGCCGCCTCGGACTGGTAACCCTCAAACAGATGACCCTGACCCTGGCGAATGCCGTCAACCATCCCGCCCAGGGGATTCGCATCGTGACTGTCCCCCAGATCCGGCAAGGTGGCGAGTTCCTCGACGGGCCTCCCGAGCAGGCCTTAACATCGCGTTTTTAACTTTGCGTCCTTTGCGATCTTTGCGGTGAAATCTCACCCGCAGGGAGCGCAACAGGTGCAAACGGGAACTACCCGTACCGGACGAGAGGCGTGTCTGCGCACGACCTGGCAAAACACCCTGATTCCCGCAAATCCCGCGCCCCTAAGCCATTCCACGGCCTTAAGTTACCTCTGTTTCTCCGAACGAATGGTCAATTACGAAAGCGCATGCACATGGGACATCTGTTCCCTGCTCTTCTTGGATGAGATGTTGAAATGTCTTTCCCGGAAGAAGGTGGGTATGGCGCGAGAAGATTATCTGGACGACATCCATTTGCGCGTGCAGCGCGTGACCGAAGACCTGCGCGCCATCCAGCGGGAATTGAACTGCGCCGCCATGGAAGCCGCCAGCGATCCCGAACTGCTGGAGGCCCTGACGCAGCTGCCGGAGATGGACTCGCTGCAGGTGCTGAAATCCGCCGTGGACCAGATGCGCCACTTCCTCTGGTTCTACATGCAGATCATGACCAACGAATCGGAACTGACCGATCGCCTGCGCCAAGCCATCCGCCAGCGCACCTCGGAAGATTCCCCCAGCCCCGACGCCGCCCTGCTCAAGGATTTCGAAACCATCGGCAACAGCGCCCTGCTCCGCTTCCTCACCGACGGCAAGGACCGCAAGCCGAACTGAGTGGATTGGTGCCGTGGGAATCGGGTAATTCGAAGATGTAGCGCTGAGCGTCTCAACTCCCCAACTTTACAAATTCTAGAATCATAAATCTCTAGTACGTTCCCAGCCGGATCCGCACCACTCTACCCAGGTTCGTAAAGTTCAGCCCGAAATCGGTCTCGTCGCCGTTCCACAGCCGCAGAAATTTCCACTCGCCATCTTCGTAGCGGCCTTCTTCCACCCGCAGAATCTGCATGTGCTTGCCGCCCGCCGGCTCCGGCAGGTGAAAGCGGACGCGCGCGTCGAATCCCGTCACCAGAAATTCATTCGGCGCGAGTTGTACTGCCAGGGCGCGGCCGGTGTGGTCCTTGGTGCCGGGCGCGCGCGCGCCGCCATCAAACTGCGGGAAGCCGAAGGAGACCGTCGCCTGCCAGTCGCCGAAATCAATCTCCCGCTCCGCCTGGCCGGGTTCTTCCACCGCGGTTTTGATCTTTCCCTCGAAGTTCCACTTCGCGATCTCGCGTTGCATCGGGCCAATCAACTTGTAGTTCTCGCTGTGCAACACCGGAATTTCCCCCGCTTTGTACGTCCATCCGGTCTGGTCCATACCGAACGGCGAGAAGCCAATCGCGCCATCGCCCAGGGCATAGAAAAAGTAGTGGGCGTACACATCGTCCATGCCGGTTTCAGGAATCCACAGCGGATTATCCGGCCGCTTGTACTGCTTCATGACTTCGCGGTAGCGGTCGGAGTCATCGGTATAAATGTCAGGCCCGATCATATCGAGCGACGGCGCGGCCGCCTTCCACACCTCGAGCATGTTGTAGGTCGGGCCGCCGCTGGGATAGTTCACGCCGGGAATGGCGCTGGGCGCGTACTTCAGCCAGTTGTTCACGTACATGGGAAGCGGAAATTCCGCCTTGCCGGCGCGCGCGATCTCGTTGATGTAATGGGCAACCGAATACGCCGCGAATGTTTCATTGGCGTCGGGGCCAAACACTTGTGACCAGGTTCCGGAATGCTTGTGCAGCGCGGTCACCAGTTCTGCGGGCACTTCTCCCTCAAACTGTTTTTCCGCCACGGCGGAGAAATCGCGCACGCTGCCCAGCGATCCCGATTCGTTCTCCACCTGCATAAGAATGACTGTGTGCTCCTCGCCATCGATCTCGCGCAGATGCTTCATCAGCGCCACAAACGCCTTGCGATCTGCCTCCAGGTTGGCCGGGGCATTCGCCGAGAGCACCTCGATCGGCTCGCCGCGTTCGTTGATCACGCGGGGAAAATGCGCCGTGTCCGTCTTCACCCACTCCGGAACGTAATGCATCTTTCCGTTCTTCCACGTTCCAAACCACAGCAGGACTAAACGCACGTGGTGCTCCCGCGCCTGCTTTACCAATTCATCCACCACAGAAAAATCGAACGCGCCCGGCTGCGGCTCGATTTGCTCCCAATACACCGGAGCCTCGACGGTATTGGCGTGCATGGCCTCGATCAGCGGCCACACCTCCGGCAGGATCGCCGGCCAGGCGCTGGAGTTGTTGATCTGCCCGCCAAGAACGAAAAACGGCCGGCCATCGACCAGCAGCGCATAACGGCCATCCTTCTGGACAAGCTTCGGCATTTCCGCGGCGAAGGCGGCAGATGCTCCCAGGGCTGCGGCAAAGGCAATCAACCAAACCAGGCAAGCGCGCGAACAAGTAGACATGACCAGATTCTCCCGACTGGATTCTCTCCGCGCCTCGGCGGTGTTCCTCCGCGCTCTCGGCGTTTCAAGGGTTGGCCTTCCCCGCCCTAAGCTCAGAACCCCAAGACGCCGAGCCGCAGAGAACACCGCCGAGCGCTCCGAGGCTTGTTCTTAAACCGGCCAACATTGTAGTGGGAATCCCTGTGAAGCGCATTGCGCACCCAGGCCCAACCTCCCGATCAACCCATAAGTTACCGACCCGGCACTGGCCCGATTGTGCCATTCCGCACCCGCGGCGGGATTGCTACATTGTGCTTGAGCAGTTTTCGGGGGAGGGCTGTTCAACTAACGTCCCGTGACTCATTTTGAGTCTGGGGCGTTTTGTTTTGCGCCCGGCAACCCTATCCACCCGCATCCAACCGCGTAACATGGCCGGGCATCCAAGCTGGCCGATGGCAAATAACGGGAACAATCATTCGGAAACCGACAAGCCCATCGTGATCCTGCCGGGAACGGTGCAGAAGATCATCAAACCCATCCGCCCGCAAGATCCTGAGAAAGCGCAGATCGCCGTCGAAAAGGCCGACGACTTCTACCGCGAGCTGCGTATCGAAAACGCGCTCACCGACGAGAATGGCGACAAAGTAAGCCTCAAACC
>DATJXG010000040.1:0-21391 GCA_035500455.1 Terriglobales bacterium
TGCACACCATCCAGCCCGATGCGTTTTTTCAGGTCCTTGCTTCCCGCCTGGTGAATCGCCCGCTTCAGCAGGGGCAGGGCCTCGGCGCAGTGGCCGCTCTCAGCCAGGTTCAGCGCGCGCTCCGTCGCAGCTGGGCCCGAGGGAGGCAGACTCTTCGCGCTTTGCGCCAGGGACAGGGGGACTGCCGGCAGCAACATCAGTGCCACCAGCAGCGCGGGAAATCGCATGAGCGGATTATAGAACGGCTGCGGGGTTGAGATGGTCACGAAAGATGCAGAACTTAGCAGGCCGCTGCCACAGGATTGCTTCCCTCAGCGAACTCGGTGGCAGTTCTTTGCGGTCTCGGCGTTTTTGGGGTTTGCCTTTGCTGATGCCACAAGTCTTAAAACGCCGAGGCCGCTAAGAAACTGCGCCGAGTTCGCTGAGAAGCGATAGCCGCGTGAGAAGTCTTCGAGCCGGATGGCCATAACCGGGGAAAGCAGGCGCTTACGCGTCTGCCTTCCCGGCAGCGATGTGGTTGCATCGCCTGGCCAAGCTTCAGAAGTGAATCTTTAATCCGAGTTGCACGTTGCGAGCGCTTTGTGAACCTGTGAGCTGGCCGAATATCGAACTCCCCGGATCAAACGATCCACCTGCCGGGCCTCCCGTAAAGGTCAGCACGCGGTGGTTGAAAGCGTTCACCGCCTCCAGCCGCAACTCCAGCCACTTGCTTTCCGTGAACTGGAAGTCCTTGTGCAGACTCAAGTCCACATCCGCCAGGCCCGGCCCGCGCCCGTTGCCCACCGAGCAGGTGCCAAACGTATTTGGATCGGGGCGGCTCACGTTGCTGGTATCGAACCACTGAATGTATCCAGGTCCAGGATTGCTCGAGGTCCCGCCCTGGACGTAGGTGTCAGCGGTGCGCAGCGGACCATTACAACTAGGCCGCTCGCTCAGGAAGTAGGGGCCGATGCCGTTGGTGCGCGAAGCATCGCCAGCGTCCGCCGCGCCCCATCCGCCGAAGTCGTTCAGGGTTAAAGCGTTTCCAGTGTGCAGCGTGATAATGCCGCCGATCTCCCAGTTGCCTACCACGGCGTTCAGCGCGCGGCTCATGTCGCGGCCGAACTGCTTGCCGCGTCCGAAGGGCAGCTGGTAGGTGACGTAGCTCGAGAGAATGTGAGTCTGGTCGAAGTAGCACGGCCCCCAATCAGCGCGGCCGTCATAGGAGTTCTGCCAGCCGGGCTGTCCGCCCGAGCTTTGCGCGTTGGTACTGCCCCAACCGGTGCCGAAGTAACCCGGGGAGTTGCTCATGCACTTGGAGTAGGTGTAGGCCACCTGCGCCTGCAAGCCGTTGGACATGCGCTTTTGCAACACGGCCTGAAGGGCATCGTAGCGCTGGCTGGAGTTGGAGACGTTAAAGCCGCCGATGGCGTTGACCCCGCCGAAGAACGCGTTGTCCGCCTGATACAGCGAACCCGGCGTGTCGCCGCCCAGGAACTGGCCGGCCGCCCTGGAGACGATCAGTTCGCCCGGCTTGGCGATTCCGCCGCTCGCATTCAATCCCACCAGCTGCGTGGCGTCGAAGAAGTTAAGCAGGTGCGTGCCGTGCTGGCCCACATAGCCCACTTGTACCGTGGTCGTGTTGCTGAACTGGTGCTGAATGGTGAAGTTCCATTGCTGCGTGACCGCCGGGCGGAAGTTCTGGTCGAAGCCGCGAATTCGTATCCCCGCGTAACAGGAGAAGCTGATGGTGCCGCCGCAGGGCGCGACCGATGAGCCGAACCCGGCGGAAATATCTCCCGAGGGCGCGGTCTCGCTGGCGCCGTAGAAGGGCGGGTTCTGGGTGAGTTCTTCGTTTGCGCCCGAACCCTCCATGTACTGCGAGACGCCGTACCCGCCGCGGATCACCGTCCTGCCGCCCAGCATGGCGGGCGTCCAGGCGAAGCCAATGCGCGGATTCCAGTCGGCAACGCCCAGGTAGTTGTTGTAGAAATCGGGGCTCACGCCATTTTGTCCCGGAGCCAGGATCGCTCCGGTCAGGAAGTTGAAGCCCACGGCGCGGTTCTTGATTTCCGAGAACGGAGTATGGTCTTCGAAGCGCAGGCCGATGTTCAGCGTGAAGTTGCTGGTGACGCGCCAGTCATCCTGCACATAGGCTCCGAAGATGTTGCCGCGCAGACCGAATACGGTGTTGCTCAGGCCGTCGCGGAATCCGCCACCCACATTGCCCAGCCAGAAGTCGGCCATGCCGGCGCCCGTGAGGTTGTTGATGCTCAGGTAGCCGAGCTGGCCGTAGTTGCCGCCGTAGTTGTAGTCCTGGCGCTCGCGCCAGAACTGGAAGCCGGTCTTGATCGTGTGCCGACCCATGGAGTAGATCACGTTGTCTTCGATCTGCCCCTCGGTGGTGTGGAATACCTGCACCGCTCCGTTCACACCCAACGTCGGGTTGCCGCTGCCGGTGCCGGGAATCTGCAGTTGCAGCATGCCCGCCATCTGCGCATTCGCGCCCGCGATGCCCAGTTCTTCGCCGAAATTACCCAGCGCTTGCGTGGAGTTGGTGTTCTGGGTGTAATGCACGCCGCTGAAGCCGATGCGGAATTCATTCACTAGGTGGGGACTCAGCGTGTGCGTCCAGTTCAGCACCGCGTTGCGCACCGGATCGTCGATCACGCCGCCGGCGGCAAACAGTGTGAGGTCCGAGAAGCTGGGGTTGCGCAGGTCCATCTGCGACCAGCGGAAGAACATGTGATCTTTCTGCGAGAGGGCGTAGTCTAGGCGCACATCGCCCTGGTCATTGTTGAGTTCGTTGCCGCTGTTGAAGAAATAGTTGTTGCCGGTCACCGGACCCGAATCCGTCTGCGGCGTCGGGTAGTACTTGCTGCTCAGCAGGTTTTGCACGACCGGACTGATGCTAAAGCCGGCCGCGGCGAGATCGTTGTTCGGAATGGGGTTGCCATTGTTCGGATTGTGCAGCTGGCCAGCCGGATCGTTGCACAGGCCGCCGGTAAAGCCGCTCGAGCAAAGGTCGGCAAAGTTGCCTGCGCGTTCCGCCGTCGTCAACAACTGGGCTCCCGTCTCACCAAAGTTCTTCAGCCGCTGGCCTTGATAGTCCACAAAGAAGAACAGTTTGTCCTTGATGATGGGACCGCCAAACGTAGCCCCGAACTGGTTGTAGCGGAACAGCGGCTTAATCACTGAGCCATCGGCATTGTGGCCGAAAGCACCCTCGAAGGCGGGAATGCCTTTGGTCATGCCGTTCCAGTATTTGTTGGCATTCAGCGCGTCGTTACGGAAGAACTCGAAGGCGCTGCCATGAAAGCTGTTGCCGCCAGACTTGATGGTCGCGCTGACCACGCCGCCCTGGTAGTTGCCGAATTCGGCGGAAGCGTTCTGCGTGATTACGTTGAATTCCTGAATGGCGTCGAGGCCCGGATTGTAGGCAGTTTCGTTGTTCTTGCTCTCATTGTTGATCTGCCCATCGAGCAGGAAGGAGTTCGCCTGTTCCCGGTTACCGTTGATGTATGGCCGGCCCGAGTTCAGCATGTTCTGCGGCAACTGCATCGACTCCAGGTTGACGTGGGTCGCGCCCGGCGCCAGCAGAGTGAGCTGAACGTAGTTGCGGGCTGCCAGGGGCAGCGCCTCAGTTGTATTCGCGTCAATCAAGGTGCTGACTTCCGTGCTCTGAGTTTGCAGCACCGGCGCTCCGCCGGTGACTTCCACGGTTTCCGACACCCGGCCGACTTTCAACTGAACGTCAATGCGCGCGGTCTGATTCAGGACCAGAGTAAAGGGAGGATACAGAACCTTCTGGAATCCGCTGGCCTCGGCCTCCAGCTTGTAGGTGCCGATGGGCACTCGCGAAATGACATATCCGCCGGTTTCATTTGTAGTAGCGGTCCAGGTGGTGCCACGCTGTACGTCGGTGGCGGTAATCGCGACTCCGGTGACAGGCGCGCCGCTGGGATCGGTTACAGTTCCCACGATCGAGGCCGTTACTTCCTGGCCAAAGGCAGCGGGCGCTGTTGCCAACAAGGAAGCCATCAGGGCGAACACAAGGGAGAGCATCAGCGGTTTGCGTATGTTCATGTGAACCTCCAAGGAAATTGCTTCCTGGCCCCACAAAAATAACTTGCGCAAAGCTATATAGCGGATGATATATATTCGTCAAGCGGAAAATACGAATAACGGTTAGAAATATCTTGGTGACCGGTGGAAATGCTCTATATCGGGACGAGCCGGATATGGGTCCGAGTGTTCAGTTGCCGCAAGCAGCCGGAAGTGGATTAGCAACTTATAAATATGTGATTTTGCGTATCATATCCAATTTTTGGCACTCTCAGCCCAGCCAGGACGCGGGAACTGCCGGACCGTGAATGTCATTGATTCCTAAAGGGCTATATAGCTTTCCGAAAGCTGAGCCAACAGGTTAACATCTCTCGTTGAAGAAGGCTATTTACTAAAAGGTGGAAGTTGGCTATATAGCACATTTGAGTGGAGAGTTCAGCGAAAATGCCTATCGTGGAGACTCGTCGCAATGGCACCCCCGCCTATCAGCGGATACAGAACGAAATCCGCGACCGGATTGAGTCGGGGGAGTTGAAACCCGGCGACGCGGTCAATTCGGAGCGGGAGTTGGCGAAGCTCTATCAGGTGAGCCTGATGACCGCCCGCCATGCCCTCGCCGGCCTGGAGCGCGAAGGTATTGTGGCGCGCCGTCGCGGTGCGGGAACGTTTGTTGCTCCTCCTCGCATTCACTTCAACAAGCTGATGAGCTACACCGAGCAGATGGGCAGCCGTGGCCTTCCTCTCTCCACCAAAGTTCTGGCCATCAAAATAATTGAGGACGAACACGAAATCGCCGCCCGCCTGGGGCTGCCCGCAACCAGCCGCATGGTGCGCCTGGAGCGGGTGCGCAGCGCGGGCGACGAACCCTTCGCGCTGGAAATCTGCTATCTCTCAGCCGAGCAGTTCTCCGGCCTCGTGAGCGCGCCCCTGGGCCGTACTTCTCTTTTTGCCACCCTCGAGCGCGAGTACGGCGTGGAAATTACCTACGCTGACGAAGAGGTGGACGCATCCGCCGCCGACGCGCGGGTGGCCCACCTGCTCGCAATTCCCCGCGATGCCCCGATTCTGCGGATTCGCCAGGTGATCTTCGCCTCTACCGGCAAGCCGGCCATTTACGTGGTTGGTTTCTATCGCTCCGAGCGCCATTCGCTCTTCATACGGCGCTTTCGGTAATCCGGGCCGATTCTTCCAAATTTGGTGGGAATCACGGCTTTTACCGCGATGCCTCTGGAATTTCTCGGGCCGTCCGCCATTCCCTCATCAACAGCCTTCGCCGCCGGGGAAGTGCCTCCTGCAAGAGCGCGGCCGACGCGATGCGATCGGTGCGGAAGTGCCGGAAGGCTGTGCGCAGCTCGCACCAGGCCACCAGCATGCGGGTGTGCTCGAAGAACGCCATCGCGATGGGCCAGACCACGCGCGCCGTTTCCTGTCCTTTTTCGTCGCGATACAGCAGCTTGAGTTTGCGTTCGTTGCGGATGGCCTCGCGCAGCAGCCGCGAGTCCACAACATCGCGCGCCGTGGCGCCCGGCACCGCCAGCAGGCCGGAATACCGGACGTGGTCTTTCAAACTCTCGGGCAACACGGTCATGATCTTGCTCACCGCATCTTGAGCGGCGGTGGCGAGGGCCTGGTCGGGCTGAGCCGCAACCCAGCTTGCCCCCAGCACCAGCGCCTCGAGTTCTTCATCGCGGAACATCAATGGAGGAAGCAGGAAACCGGGACGCAGTACGAATCCGATGCCGCGTTCGCCGATGATCGGCGCTCCCTGCTCGATCAGTGTTTCGATATCGCGATAGATGGTCCGCACCGAGACCGACATCTCTCGCGCCAGTTCGCGGCCGCTGACCGGATTCCGCCGGCGGCGCAGAGCCTGAATCAACGTGAGCAGTCTTGAGGTACGCGACATTTCCACGCACGCTGGTGAAACTCATATTGTGCACTGGATGGAAGGAATGACAAGGACAAAGACCAAAAGACGAAGATCAGAAGACGAAGACCAGAGACTAAAGACAAACACGCCAGTAGAGACATATCTGGCTATGTCTCTACCGGCGTGTGAAACCCCTACCGGGGCTGAGGCACAATGCGCAGATATGGCCGGGGCGATTTCCAGCCGCCGGGGTACTTTTGTTTGGCCTCGTCTTCCGGCACCGAGGGCAGAATGATGACATCGTCGCCCTCTTTCCAGTTCACCGGCGTCGCCACCTTGTGCTTGGCTGTAAGCTGCATGGAGTCGAGCACCCGCACCACTTCGTCGAAGTTGCGTCCCGTGCTCATGGGATAGCTGAGCATCAGTTTGATTTTCTTGTCCGGCCCCACGATGAACACGGTGCGCACTGTGGCATTAGTCGCCGCGGTACGGCCTTCCGAGGTGTTGCCTGAGTCGGCGGGAAGCATGTCATACAGCTTGGCGATCTTGAGTTCCGGATCGCCGATCATGGGGAAGCCGACCTTGTGTCCCTGCGTCTCTTCGATATCCACCGCCCACTTGCCGTGGCTGGCAACCGGGTCGACGCTCAGCCCGATAATCTTGCAGTTGCGCTTCGCGAACTCCGGCTGCAGCCCCGCCATATAGCCGAGTTCAGTGGTGCACACCGGGGTGAAATCCTTGGGATGCGAAAACAGAATCGCCCAGCCGTTACCGATCCATTCATGGAAATTCACCGGGCCCTGGGTGGTCTCGGCGGTGAAATTCGGCGCCTCATCATTGATACGCAACGACATAGCTGATCTCCGTCCGTTTGATCTTAGTGAAAGATTGGCGAGCGTGAATCTTGCGCCAAGCCCGCTTTTTCTGTCAAGGCATTGAGGATACCCAATTACAGATGCTCTGATGTGGTGAAATGTCGCTTTTTTCAGGCAGCTCCGGGCGTGATACGCCCCGGTCTTCCTCGGGCGGTTCGCCGGTTCAGGGGCGTTACTCTCGATACCTCGAGGCTCCCGATTTGCAATTCCCCGCTGCGCTTCCCGAGTACTACGATTGAGTGGTCCGCCGAAGTCTCGGCCTGAACCCCGGTCTTTCTTCAACGGCGCCTATGGCGCTCAGGTCGTTCGCGTACACGTCGTTAGCGCACACATCGTCAGCGCACATTTGGAGTCCGCATGAATTCCGCTTCGCCGGCCGCTACGACAGTTTTCTCGGAACCAGACCGGCAGGCAACCGCGACTCTCTCGCTGCGCTGGTTCTTTTTCTTCTTCTTCGTCTCCGGCTTCTGCAGCCTGCTTTACGAACTGATCTGGCTTCGGCTGGCGATGGCGGAGTTTGGCGTCACCAGCGCATTGGCCGCCATCGTGCTCTCAACTTTCATGGGGGGACTCGGCCTCGGCTCCTGGATCAGCGGCGCCTTCATTCGCCGTCGCGGTGAACAAATTCGCCGCCCCCTGCGTTGGTACGCGCTCACCGAGTTTCTAATCGGCATTTCGGCGATTGCGGTTCCTTACGAATTGCTCGCCGGCAGACGCGCTCTCGAGGCCACCGGCATTTCCGCCTCCTCGGCTTACTACGTGGCCTCGGCGGCCTGCGTGGCTCTGGCGCTGGTTCCCTGGTGCGCCTGCATGGGAGCTACGATCCCGTTCGCGATGCTCGCGATCCGCAGGCGTATTGCGAGTGAGGCGCAGCGGTCGTTCAGTTTTCTCTACCTGGCCAACGTTCTCGGGGCCGTAGCCGGCGCAACCCTGCCGCTACTGCTGATCGAGATCAACGGCTTCCAGGGCACGCTGCAGATCGGCGCCATGCTAAACGGAATGCTGGCTCTGGGAGCGTTCGCTCTGACCCTCCGGCCCGATGCTGGGACAAAGGATGAGTCTCCAGCCAGCATCGAGGCCCCCGCAGCGCCGCGGGAGAGAAATCCGCGGCTGCTCCTGCTGCTCTTCCTGACCGGCCTCACCAGCATGGGGGTTGAGGTGGTTTGGATCCGCGAATACACGCCATATCTCGGAACCATGGTGTATGCCTTCGCCGCCATCCTCGCCCTCTACCTCCTGTCCACCTATGCCGGATCGCAGGCATATCGCTATTGGAGCCGCGGCGCAGTCCGCGAACCGGCCCCGGTGTGGGTTCTCATCGGCATCGCAGCCTTGCTCCCACTGATTGCCGCCGATCCCCAGGCAAGAATCGATGCCTGGCTTCGGCTGCTGCTGGGTATTGCCCCGTTTTCCGCGCTGCTCGGCTTCGTCACGCCCATGCTGGTAGACCGCTGGTCGGGCGGCGATCCCGACCGCGCCGGCAAAGCCTACGCGGTGAATGTGGCGGGATGCATTCTTGGTCCGCTGCTCGCCGGCTTTCTGCTGCTGCCACTTATCAACGAGCGCTGGGCCCTGTTGATCCTGGCCGCCCCCTGGCTTCTCATCGGTGTCTTCCCCAGATCTGTTCTAACACCCTCTTCCCCGTTGAACTTCGCAAAACGCCCGCTTTGGAGAGCCGCGCTATCTTATGCCGTGCTGTTAGCGGCGATTGCAGCCGTTCCCCTGAGCAGGGGCTTCGAGGACATCTTCCCCCAACACGTGGAGCTTCGCGACAACACAGCGACCGTGGTGGCTACCGGCGAAGGCATGCAGCGGCGCCTGTTCATTAATGGAGTCGGAATCACCTTCCTCACTCCGATTACAAAATTCATGGCCCACATGCCGCTGGCATTTCTCGACCGCCCGCCGCAGAATGCTCTCGTCGTGTGCTTCGGCATGGGCACCACTTTTCGTTCCCTGCTTTCCTGGAACATTCCGGCCACCGCCGTAGAACTAGTACCCAGCGTGCCCAAACTCTTCGGCTACTATCACAGTGATGGCCCACAGCTCCTGGCCTCTCCTTTGGCGCACGTCGTGATCGACGATGGCCGGCGCTACCTGGAGCGAACCTCCGGGCAGTACGACGTGATCACTATCGACCCTCCGCCTCCCGTTTCCGCCGCAGGATCGAGTCTGCTCTACAGCAAGGAGTTTTACGCCGTCATCAAGCGGCGCCTGCGGCCCGATGGCATCGTGCAACAGTGGCTGCCCTACGGCGACGCCGTGGTGCAATCAGCCGTGGCTCAGAGTCTGAAGGAATCGTTCCCTTATGTGCGCGGTTTCTATTCGGTGATGGGAGGAGGATTTCACTTTCTCGCCAGCAACCGGCCCATTCCCAACTGGAACGCGGACCAACTGGTCAGCCACATGCCCGCCTCCGCAATTCACGACCTGATGGAATGGGGGCCGCAACCGACGCCCCAGCTTCAGTTCCGCGCCCTGCTGGGAAATGAATTCTCCGTCGATGCCCTGATCGCCAGGGCTCCGAAAGCTCCCGCCCTGCAGGACGACCGGCCGGTGAACGAATATTTCATCCTGCGCCGCAACAATTCCCCGGCATCGGTGCGCTAGCCTCACGACCAGCATCGGCTATTTCTTCATCTCTGCCGTCCAGTTGGTCACCAGGGTGATGGGCTTGGTGTTTTGATCGCCTACCACATTGAGCAGGAACTTCTGGCCGTCGGGGGCGATGTCGTACGCGCTGGCCGGCAGGCGGAAGAGCGGGCGGGCGGCGCCAACCTGCAGCTGCCCGCCGGCGTCGGTTACCGGCACGGAGGTTAGCACTCCATCCAGCGTGGAAAAGAAAATCTCCCGGCCATCGCGGCGCCAGCGCGGCCAGATGCCGCCGCTGTTGGAGATCTGCCACTTTCCCCGCCCGCCGCCGAAAGGCACGACATAAACCTCCAGCCTTCCCGATTCGTTCGACTGATACAGCATCCACCGGCTGTCGGGCGAAAGCTGCGGATAATTGATATCGGCATCGTTGGGAGTGGTGATCTGGAACGGTTTATGATCTCCACCCAGGGGCAGCACCCAGGTGCCGTCCTGGTCATAGAGCAGATACTTGCCATCCTCTGACCAGTCGTCGAGATTCACGTCGCCTTTAGGATCCGAAAGCACTTGCTCTTCGGCGCCGCCGTCCGACGGACGGCGGTTTACCACGGTGCCATTCTTAGTCATGCTGTCGTAGGCGATCCACTTGCCGTCCGGCGACCACACGGGATGATTGTTGGCCGTCGGCCCGAAGGTGAGCCGGCTGCTCACGCCATCGGCGATATCGATCACCCATATGTCGGGAACGCTGCCCTGAATGGAAAACGCCGCGCGGTCTCCTTTGGGAGAGAGCGAAACCTCTCCCTGATCGCCAAATAATCCCGGAAACTTGTCTCCGATGAGCGCCAGTTGCTTGCCCGAGCGGTCGTACCACGCCAGTTGGGCCTGCGAGGTCGCGCCCCCCGAGTACGCCAGAATGCCGTTTTGCGAGACGGTAAAGATTCCCCGCTGCGTAGAGCCGTCTTCGGTAACCCCGGCGGCGACTTGCTGCGGCTCCCCGCTCAACACCCCCTTGGTGGGCTGAAAGTGTTGGGCCTGCAGCTGGCCATTCCTCAAGTACAGCAGAAATCCCGACGCATACTGGGCGTTGGCCACGGCGTGCAGCAGGAAGTGGTTTTCCTTGCCGTCAACCGACGCGAAATAGATTCCATTGTTCTGTGGCGCCTGATGATTGATCGCCAGATAGAGAAAATGTTTGCCGTCGGGCAGGAAGAAGGGCCAGCGGTGTGACGTGTGCTTGGCCTCGTCCATCTGCGTCACCTGCACGGGCGCCCCGCCGGATGCCGGCACGCGATAAATGGGCGTTCGGAAATCCGGTGCAAAAATTATCGTGCCGTCGCTGGCCCAGCTCCCACCGCGGCTGTTGGGCGCGTCACACACCGAAACCGGTCCTCCCACCGCGATGTCGATGGTCTTCAGTTTGCCGTCAGCGAAGAAGCCCAGCATGCGCCCGTCAGGCGACCAGAATGGCGCCCACGCATGCTCGGTTCCGGCAAGGGCCCGCGCCTGTAAAGAATCCAGCGGGCGAACGTAGAGCATGGGAGCGCCGCTGCTGGTCGCCGCCACGAAGGCCAGAGTCTTCCCGTCAGGCGAGAGCACCAGGGGCCCGGCGCCATCGCCGATAAACACGAATGACGTGTTCTCAGGCGGCGGAATATAGGCCTGAATCGGAGACGGGGCCTTGGGCGCGTACGCGACGTAGAGCGCAGCCATCGCAACCACAACTACAGCCACCGCAGTGACTAATCCCCAGACTCTGCGAACCCGCCGTTTGTGCACCGTGGCCGGCGCCGGCGCAAGCACCGACGAGCCACCTTCCGCGATCCACTCCAGTTCACTGGCCAGGTCGCTGGCGCTCTGCCAGCGATCATCCGGGTCCTTGGCCATGCACTTCTTGACGATGCGCTCCAGCGCCGGCGGCGCCAGCGGCTGCACCTGGCTGATGGGCGGCGGCTCGCTCACCAGGATCGAAGCAATCAGGCTGGCCCGGCTTTTGCCGTTGAAGGCTGGTTTGCCGGTCGCCATTTCGTAGATCACTTCGCCCAGGGCAAAAATGTCCGTGCGGGCGTCAGCCTCTTTGCCTTCCAGTTGCTCCGGCGCCATGTACTGGAAGGTGCCGACGATCTTGCCTTCACCGGTCAGCTTCGACTGCTGCACGGTGGGATCGGTCGGCGCCACCGGCTGCGACACTGGAACGGACTGTTTGGCCAGGCCGAAATCCATCAGCTTGGCGCCGGTTTTCGCCAGCATGATGTTTGCCGGCTTGAGATCGCGGTGCGTAATGCCTTGCCGGTGCGCGCGGGCGAGTGCGCCGGCCAGCTGCGCCGCGATGCGGACCGTCTGATCCGGCGGCAGGGCGCCGCGAAACAGGCGCTGCTCCAGGGTTTCACCCTCCACAAACTCCATGACCAGGAAATCAATGCCGTCGAGGTGGCCGATGTCGTGCAAAGTGCAGATGTTGGGATGGGAGAGCTTGGAAGCGGCCCGCGCTTCGCGGTCGAGCCGCTGGCGCAGCGTGGGATCAGAGGAGAGTTTGGCGGGAAGAACTTTGATCGCAACCAGCCGGTCCAGCCGCGTGTCCCGCGCTCGATACACCTCGCCCATGCCGCCCGCGCCTACCGGCGATTCGATTTCGTAAGGCCCGAGTTTGGTGCCGGCGGCAAGCGACATTTTCAGCCACGAATTCCTGCGGGCGTCAGCGGCGGTTTCGCCCTTATAGACTCGCTGCGCCCCGCTTGAGAATGACGTTCCACTGACAAGAAGTTGATCATCAGGGATTGCGGCCCAGTATAGTCGAATATCCACAAGCCACGCCCCGCCTTCCTTACCAGGACTTGATCTCGCTCACCGTACCAGCATCTGCCGGACAGAGGCTTGGCGCGGGTTTCTGGCACGGGTCTGGCACAGAGGGGCAATGCCGGATGATGCCTTCCACTTCAAGCAGGCGAGGGACCTGCATTCGGGCAAGTTGCGTGCAAATTCTCGACCTCCGGCGCCGGGAATGAACGACACCACTCCAATTCCCCGAGCCTGCCGGTTCAAAGAGGCCAACTACGGCGTCTGAGATTTCGATTCGTCTACCAGTATCGTGATGTCTGTGGGAATTCGTTTCATGGTTTGACGATTATCTTTTGATAGCCTTGCCGGAAACCGAGCTTCCTGGGGCATCCATATCCAACGACACCGCTAAGCGCCTCCATCCCTACAACTGCGGCGGCCCGCCAGGCCTGAGCCAGGTTCATAAGTTCCCGGTCGCCGTACGCGCCGTCCGGCGCGGCCGGATAACGGCGCCCCCTGACGTGCGGCGTTGACTTCGCCGTCTTCGGCGGTCAAAGGCTGCTTTCGCGCCACTTCGCTTACCTTCGCTTGCGTTTTGCGGCCCGAGGCCGCACTTCCTCGAATATTGCGAACTGTATTTTCTTTTCAACCGGGTCGATGCGATCCACCAGCACGCGCACCTTCTGGCCCAGGCCGTAAATCCGGCGGCTGCGTTGGCCGATGATTTCGCGGGTGTTCTCATGGTAGGTATAGCGGTCGTCGGTGAGCGTGGCCAGGGGCACCAGTCCTTCCACGAACAGGTCGGTCAATTCGACGAAGAAGCCGAACTTGGTAACGCTGATGATCAGCCCATCGAAGTCGTCGCCGACGCGGTCCTCCATGAACTTCACCTTCTTCCATTCCATCAGCTCGCGCTCAGCTTCATCAGCCCGCCGCTCGGTCATGCTGGATTCCTCGGCGATGTCATGAAGTTCCTCAAGCGGAATCGGCCCGCCCAGTGGCTCCAGCGGGGAGTGCTCCCGCCGCTTCGACCATGGGGAGCCAGCGTCACCGGCCATGCCCGTGCGGTGCGGGCGCTCCGCCCGCGTGTGTGCAGAGGCAGATACTTTCGTCGCATATCCGCTTTCGCTGGCGTTTTCCAACCCCGGCTGGTCTGCCTGACTCGACACAGCCGGCGAGGGCGCCCACTTCGCACGGTCTTGCAAGACTTCCTTCAATATGCGATGGACAATCAAATCCGGATAGCGGCGAATCGGCGACGTAAAGTGGGTATAGCTCGTGGCCGCCAGCGCGAAGTGGCCCAGATTTTCCTCCGAATAGCGGGCCTGCTTGAGCGAGCGCAGCATCAGGTACGAAAGAATGCGCTCCTCCGGCTTGCCCGCGATTTTTTCGGTCAGCTTCTGATACATGCGCGGCGTGATGTGCACTTCCTTGGGAATTTCAATCTCCCGCACGTCTCGGCCAGTTCCATAGCTGGCGCGGCGATCGCCCTTAAGCTGCATGCGCTGCACCGGCAGTGCGCCCACTCCCAGCGAATAACCGAATGTGGCCGCGATGACCTCGAAGTCGTAAACCCGCTTAGCGTCGGGCTTCTCGTGAATCCGGTAGAGTGACGCAATACGATGTCCCTCAAGATACCTGGCCACGCACTCGTTGGCCGAGAGCATGAACTCTTCGATCAGGCGGTGCGCAATGTTACGCTCCGAGCGGGTGATGCTTTTCATCATTCCCAGTTCGTCGAATTCAATCACCGGCTCCGGCAGGTCGAAGTCAATCGACCCGCGCCGCACCCGCTTGCGGTTAAGGATCATCGCCAGGTCGCGCATCCTCTCGAAATCTTCCACCAGCGGCGCATAGCGCTCGCGGATTGCCGCATCGCCTTCCAGCGCCGCGTTCACCGCGGTGTAGGTCATGCGCTCGGCCGAGCGGATCACTCCTTCGCAAAGTTGATAGCCCATGATCTCGCCCTGGTGGTCAATTTCCATGATGCACGACATCACCAGCCGTTCCACCTGCGGCCGCAGGCTGCATATGTCGGTCGATAGCTCCAGTGGCAGCATGGGGACGGCGCGGTCGGGAAAGTAAACGCTGGTGCCGCGCAGCCGCGCCTCGCGGTCGAGGGCCGAGTCGGGCGTTACGTAGTGGGCAACATCCGCGATGTGGACCTGCAGTTCGTAGTTGCCGTTCTCCAGGCGGCGAACCAGCACCGCATCGTCGAAATCACGCGCCGTTTCGCCGTCGATGGTCACGATCGGGAAATCGCGGAAGTCGCGGCGATTGCGGAGTTCAGGCCGGGAGATTACTGGCTCCACGCTCTGAGCCTGCTCCAGTACCTCGGCGGGAAAGCGATGCGGCAGTTGAAATTTGCGGATGATGATTTCTACGTCCACTCCGAAATCGTCGGGGTAGCCGAGAATCTCGATGACTTTCCCGCGCGGATTCTGCGTGGCAGTAGGCCAGTGCGTGATTTCAACATCGACCGCAACCCCCTCGAGGTCGTCCCACCGGCTGCGTCGCGCGGCTTCTTTGCCCAGCACTCGATGTAACGCCGGCGTCCCGCCCGCACGTGCGTAGCTGTCCCCATGTTTTCGTCCTCCCGGCTCGTGGGCGGTTGCCGCCGGGGACGGCGGCGCTGCGTTCTCTGGATGCTCCAGGCCCGCAGGAATCAGAATTTCCTGCGCCACCTTCTGATCAATCGGAGTCACGTAGTTATGGCTGCGCCCATAGTGAAACGTTCCGACCACTGTGGGGTTGGCGCGAACCACCGTGCGCACGATGCGGCCTTCGGCACGGCCGTCCGGACGAATCGCGCTGACTTCCACCAGTACGCGATCGCCGTGCATCGCTGCGCCAACGAAAGGCGGCGGAATGAAAATGTCGCCTTGCAGCCGCGCCTTCAGTTGTGCGTTCAGCGAAGTAGGATCGGGCAACACGAAACCGAAGCCATCGCGGTGCAGGCTCAGCCGTCCGACCACCGCATTCCGGCTGGCCGCCGCTTGCGGAATCGCATAGCGGTCGGAATCCACCTGCACCAACTGGCCCGAAGCCGCCATGCTCTTCAGTTTGTCGTGCAACTGGCGGCGTTCGTCTCCGTGAATTCCCAACTCGCGCACCAACTGCTTGTATCCCGCCGTGTGCTTCGGCTGGCGTTCAATTTTTTTCAGGATGGCGGAGTCGGACAGCATTGTCAGTCGTCGGTTGCCAGTGGTCGGTCGTCAGTCGTGAGTGTCAGTCGTTAGCTTTGATTTGGCCGATTGCGTTCCTCAATCTTCCCGGGTTTTGGTTCCTATGCGGGAGTTCTCAGTTCCCGGTTGTCAGTTCTCAGTTGCGCGGGTGAAGGGCTTACCAGGTATCGCCACCGGCTCTGGGCGGCCATGCTCCGAGAGCACGGCGCAGCAGGACGATCTGTCCCGTGTGATAGCTGTTGTGCACTACCATCTGCCAGAGCACGGCGGAAAGCGTGGAGGCGTGCTCCTTGTCCACCTGGTGCATCGGCTCGATCTGGCGGCCCAACTCCTCGGGCGTAGATCTTGCCAGCGCGGCATACTCCTCGATCAGGCCGGAAAACTGCTTCACCGTTTCCCGCCATTCCGCTTCGCTGCTCGGGGCGAACGACGCCGGCCAGCTTTCCGCGGCATGTTCCGGATATTCAGGCTTCTGGCCGCGGATTCTTCGCAGCTCATAATCCATCCAGTAGTTCATGTGGGAGAGCTGCTGCCAGATGGAGTTGGGAAAGCCGGCGGCTTCCCGCCCCGCGATTTCCGCCGTCAGATCTTCCGCGCATCCCAGCGGATCGGCATGCGCTCCCTTTCCGTGCAGGAGTTCAAGCAGCGCTGGTTCGCAAATGGCAGAGGTCGAGATGGTAATTCCCCTCAGGCCGCGGACACCGGCTTCAGCGAGAAGTACTTATCCTCCAGAATGCGTCGGTGGTGCAGCTCGTGGCCGGCGATGATCCACGCCAGTGCACGGACGCTCACCGGATTGTTGGAAGCCACGCCTTTCCGCTCCCACGCCGCTTCATCGAGATTGCGAAATAACGAGATCGTCGCCCGCCTCACGGCAATGAACTCCTCCACCAGGTCGCTCAGCGCAAGATGAGCGAAGGGGCCATTGGCGATGTAGGCGTCCTGCTCGAAGCTGGCGAGAGGCGTGGCGTCAGCCCGTGAGATGCGCAACGCGCGATATGCAAACACGCGTTCCGCATCGCAGATGTGCCCGAGAACCTCCTTCACGCTCCACTTGCCCGGCGCATAGCGAAGGTTGCCGTCCGGCTCGTCGTGGCCGGAGAGCAGGCACACCATGTCGCGGCGCTGCAGATCGAACGCCCCCAGAATGTCACTGGCGTTGACCTGAGAGATATAGCGTTCGTAGTAAGAGGCATACTCCCCGGGTTGAGGCTTGGCGGAATAGCTGTTCATAGTATTTAGTTCCGAATAAGGATTTAAATCCCGAACCTGATCCTGGAATGATAACGCGGCGGTAGAACCGGCGTCTCGCTCAGTCGTTTCCCCGAGTAGTCAATCCTAGTTTCCCTTAGTGTACCTTTGTGGCCCTTGGTGTTCTTCGTGTTGCGCTTCGCCTGCGTCCAGACGCCCCATCGCCCGTGCCTTCTTAGCAGAAGCTCCAGTAAAGCCCAGCGAACTCGGCGAGGGGGTTTCTCCCCGAACTCGGCGATTAAAGGCTTTGTTGAAGCGCCACAAAAATCCAAGACTAAAAATCGCCGAGGACGCCGAGAGCTTCCGCCGAGATCGCGGAGCATATCTGCCGTTGAGCATGCAATTTCTCCAGCGCGACACTTTGGTTCGTCCCCTAAAGTAATGTGTCAGGTAGCTGAAACGTTAATGAAAAGGCCAATTTCCACAGTGGGAGCGCGAACCACAGGAGTACAATCGCGTTTGGTTACGGAATTGCGAGCGTAGCCTATACCTAACTCCAGGAAAGGATTTTCGCGTCATGTGGAAACCCACAAATCAACCTATGTCTCCTTCCTCGCGGCCCAATGAGCCCGAGCGTCCTGCGGCACCAGCGCAATCCGCGCCCGCCAGCGAACCTGCACCGGCGGCGCGTCCGGTTTCCACCACCACCACGCCAGACCAGGCCACCATCGGGAAATCGCTGGTGATCAAGGGCGAAGTCACCGGGTCGGAATCGCTCTATATCGATGGCCGGGTGGAAGGCTCCATCAATCTGGCTGGCAACCGCGTAACTGTCGGCCGCAATGGCGTGGTTTCAGCCAACGTTACGGCGCGGGAAATCGTGGTGCTGGGTAAGGTGCGCGGCAATCTCACGGCCAGCGACCGCGTGGATATTCGCAGCGATGGCTCGCTTACGGGCGACGTAGTAGCGGCGCGCATCTCCATCGAAGACGGCGCCTACTTCAAGGGCGGCATCGATATCCGCAAGGCCGGGCAAAAGGCCAACGGCGAGGAAGTCAAGAGCACTGCGGCAGCGGCCGCAACCTCGTCGGCAGAGAACTCCAATGCGGCGCGCGCTTAGGCCCGCCACGTTGCTTGCAGTTTGACGGCGGGCGCTCTTGCCTTGAGCCCTCGGCACCAGGCCGGGGTTACCAGGGAAGGCCGCCCGCTTTGTCTTCGTCGATTACCTTCGTTGATTACCCCAGGTTCGGCCCGGCGAGATTAACCTGCAATTCGCCGGCCCTCGCTTCCACCGAAATGTCCGCGCAGTTCTTTAAAATCCAATCGGCTCCCGCCTGCTGCAGTTCGGCGGGCGGCGAGGTCGTGGGAAATGCAATCACCTTAGCCCCCGCCGCTTTGCCTGCCCGGATTCCCGCCGGAACATCCTCCACCACCACACAATCTGCCGCGGGAAATCCCAGCCGTTCGGCGGCCCGCAGGTAGGGCTCAGGATGCGGCTTGCCATTCTGAATGTCGTTTGAAGTGATCAGCAGTTCGGGAATCGGCAGTCCGGCGGTGCGCAGCCGAACCTCGGCCAGCGGACGCGTGCTCGAGGTCACAATGGTCCAGCGTTCGGATGGAAGGCTCCGCAGCAGTTCCAACGCACCGGGCAGCGGCACCACCCCTTCCAGGTCTTCCATCTCCGCGCGCTCCACTTCGCGGTTCAGGGCTTGGTGGTCGGCGTGGGGAAGAAAATCCCGTATCGTGGCAATGCTCGGCCGTCCGTGGGCTTTGGCAACCACTTCATCCGGATCGAATCCATGAGCCACAGCCCAGCGGCGCCACACGCGCGCCACCGCCGGAGTGGAGTTGATCAGCACACCATCCATGTCAAAGAGGAAGGCGCAGCAGTGGAGTTCAATCATGAATTTCAGAATAACAGGGCGGGGAAAACCAATTGCCGCGGATGGCACAGATTCACACGGATTGCCTGATCGCAATTGCGATGGAGAGACTGAGAACCGGAAACTGACAACTGCTCACTGTTGTTCCAATTCGGCTGGCTTTTTCAAATCATAACGTCTTATTCAGAACTGCGGAATCGAATCGAGCGGCGCTCACTTTCGCCGGAGCCCGGCTCGCCGATCGGAGGTCGCTCCCAATCTTCGTTCAGGACGCAGGTTTCTACGACGCCGCCCGCATCTTCTCCGCCTGCGCCAACTGGTTCGCGGTCTTGGTCAGCACCGAAAGTTTGGCACGCGTGATATCAATCGGTACGTGCCCGAAACCGCACTCACTGGTAAGCAGCAGGCGCTCGGGAGGAAAGTAGTCCAGCGCCGGTTTCACCCGTTCTACGATGAGTTCAGGCGTTTCGATCTCATCGCTGCGCTGGTCAACTACTCCGATCGCCAGGTCGCCCTTGAAGTCCCACAGCGGCCATAAGTCCATCAGGTTGTAGCCCAGCGTGCAGTGCTCCAGCAGCACTTCCTGAATGTGCGCCTTGCGAAAGGCCGGAGCCAGATCGGTGTACTTGGTGAAGTAAACCCGCTTGCGACGCGGATTCCCGCCGCAGACATGCAGTCCCACGCGCACCGGCCCCAGCGAATCGATCAGCTCGTTGAGAATATCCACCGCCCACTCCGACTGCTCCGGCGACTCCGTCCACATGGGCTCGTCAAACTGAATGTGCTCGCAGCCGGCGGCGATCACTTCCAGCAACTCCTGCCGCAGCACCTCCGCGTAAGCCCGGCACAAGGACTGCTCGTCAGGATACAAATCCGGCCTCTCGTTCACGCTGAAACGCGTAAGCACATGCGGACCGGTGACCGTCTGCTTCACCGCCACCGACGCAGGCGTTGCCTCGCGCGCCACCTTCCAGTAGTGCGCCAGATTGAACTGCGGCTCGCGAATCTCGCCGGTCACACGCGCGCACTCAATCGCAAAGCCCGCCGGCCCGAACGACTGCTTGACCATGTTTTCCATCGAAACGCCCTGCACGCGCTTCTGGTAGAAGTAGTACATGTTCTCGCGGTAGGCCTCGCCGTCGGTGATCATCTCCAGGCCGAGCCCGGCCTGTTCGCGTGCCGCCCAGCGGATCAGGTCGTCCACTTCGGCAGGCGTAAGCGTGGGCCGCTTCATGGTGTCAGCCACGGCGGCGGGACGGGGAAAACTTCCGATCACGGTGTTACGAAACGGTCGCATAAATGGATTGTGACCTGCTGCCTTCAGAAGCAGCAATCAGCGGCAGGCCGGCCTCGGCCCGCGCCTCGTTAATATGAGCCAGAATGCCATCCGCCAGCGAGCGCGGCGTGAAGCCTGTCTCTTCGATCATGCGCGTGCCGTCGAGATTGTCCACCAGCGGCGTGTTGGCTTTGCTCTCGTCGAAGCTGAACTGCGCTTCCGGCAGCCAATGCTGCACCAGGCGCGCAAATTTGCGCGCAGTCACCGAATAACCCGTGGAGTTGTAAGCGAAGTGCGAAAGCTGCGGCTTCAGCGCCAGCCGCGCCAGTTGTTCGGCGCAGTCTTCCACGTAGACCCAGCAGTCGCGGGCATTTTCCGAGAAGGGTAGTGCGACAGGCCTGCCAATCGCCGGCAGCGAAACGAACTGCTCCGCCCAAAGCACCGATCCCCGCTTGCGTCCATGGCCGAAGACCACCGGCGGACGCGCGCACGCCAGGCTGATGCCATGTTTCTGCAGGTACTTCTGCGCCATGAACTCGTTGAGCGTCTTCATCACGCCGTAGGTGAAAAAGTGATCGCTGGGCGCGCAGTAGTCGGACTCGGTGACCGGCCTGTCGCCGTAGACTTTTTGCGAAGCCCCATACACAGTTTCGCTGCTGGTGAACACCAGCCTCTTCAAGCCATAGTTCACGGCGGCTTCAAACAGGTTCACCATGCCCAAGACATTCACCCGTACGCCCAAATGAGGGTTCGCCTCAACCTCGGCGCTCATCAGGTAGGCAAGATGAATGGCATGGCTGATATCCGCATGCTGCCGGAAGACCCGCGCCACATCGCAGAACTCAGAGACGTCACAGGGGACAAAGCTGACCAGTTCCCCGCTCTCCCGTTGCAGTCGCTCGCGCACCTGCGGATCCACGCCAGACTCAGCCACCACCACCGGAATGCCCCGCGCCAGAATATTCCTGACCACGCGCCAGCCAATAAATCCCGTCCCACCGGTTACCAGGAATTTCATATGAGGTCCTCGACAACCCGCCGCCGGATGCGGAACGGCGACCACTAAGCGAAGGACGAGTATACCGAATTGCGGCCGGTGAATGCGGGGCGTAATCGTGTCGAACGCAATGCGTGGCTTGGGTTACGCGGCGGCATGAGCACGGACTTGCTTAAGTTTTACTTCCGCTTCGGCGCCCAAAAGATCGGCGTAGAGCAGCAATCGAGCAAAGCTCGGTGTTGAAAGTTTACCGCGCATTAGTTCGCTCACTCGAGGTCGCTGGATTAGCAGGACCCGCTCCAAATCGCGGGCCCTATAGCCACCCCGTTTTACCAACTGCAGAATCCTTTGGATGTAGCGCTGCCTTTAGTTTGAGTTCGAGGGCTGCCTGCCGATCTAGACCGAGTTCATCCGAGACGCTCCCTGTGACTCTGTATTCAACTTCGACGGAGTGCTTGTTTGGCATTCTTCTTGTCCTCGCGTTTGGCTTCCAGCACGCGCTTGAGGCGCGCCTTGGCGGTTTCAATGTCCTTTTGCTCTATGGCGTTGGATCTCTTCTCGAAGCAATGCAGAACCTGGATGGTCTCTGCTCGACGCACATACCGAAGTCGATACCATACCTTCTTTATGCCCTCGGCAGCGTTGCTCGGCGGTCTCGGCGTTTTAAGGTTTTGCTTTGCTGCGGGCAAAAACCTCACAA
>DATJXG010000041.1:0-4479 GCA_035500455.1 Terriglobales bacterium
GAGCTGGAGAAGGTCATTACCCCGGATGTGACCGCCTGCCTGGACATGGGCTCGTTCCACATCTGGCTGGCCCGCTACCTGCTGTCATTCCGCGCGCGCCAGCTGCTGATCAGCAACGGGCAGCAGACCATGGGCGTGGCCCTGCCCTGGGCGATCGCCGCCAGCCTGGTTGATCCCAGCCAGAAGGTGGTGTCCATCTCTGGCGATGGCGGCTTCATGATGTCGAGCATGGAGCTGGAGACCGCGGTCCGCCTGAAGTGCAACATCGTCCACGTTGTCTGGGTCGACCACGCCTTCAACATGGTCGAGATCCAGGAGCGCAAGAAGTACGGCCGCGGCTCCGGCGTCGAGTTCGGGCCGATCGACTTCGCCGCCTACGCGCAGGCATGCGGCGCCAAGGGCATCGCTGTAGACACCCCGACCAGTCTGGCCAGCGCTCTGCGCCAATCCATGGACATAGAAGGCCCAGTCGTGATCTCCGTCCCGGTCGATTACTCGCACAACCATCTCCTGCTGAAACCGCTGGAGATGCTGGGTGAGACCTCCGCGGCCGCCTGACGGAGTACGATCCCATGACGCCCGTTGCCGATGACGCGTTTCGAGCAGTTCACTTCGAACTCGTCGCTGATGCCGAACCTGGAATCATGATGCGTCTACTAGCCCCCTTTGCAAGACGGGATCTGCTACCTGATCGGGTTAAAACGGGACGTCATGGCGCGCTCATCGAGGCGTCGCTGGCAGTCGACGAAATGCCATCCGGGATGGTCCATCTCGTTGAGAACAATCTGCGACAAATCGTCGGGGTAAGAAGCCTGACGGTCGTCTTCGCGAAAGCGACTCAGCGGGTCGCCTAGCGAGCCTGGTTTGATGGCTCAACCGTGCTCGGTCGCGCCATCAAACCACAAAATCCAGGTCAGCCCGTGGTATATGGACGTGAACCGCCCCGGGCGCATTCCGCAGTACCGCTGGCGCGTTCCGCAGTCACGAAGGACTACATGACGATGACCGACACCTCGAGCCTCATCCGCGATCTACGTGCGACACTGGGGGCAAAATATGTCCTCACCGGCGCACGGCAAACGGCGCGCTACCGCAAGGGCATCCGTTTTGGCGATGGGCAGGTGCTGGCAGTGCTTCGCCCGGGCAGCCTGGTGGAACAGTGGCGTGCGCTGCGCCTCTGCCATGCGGCGGGGGTAATCATCATCATGCAGGCGGCCAATACCGGCCTCACCGGTGGCTCCACCCCGGACGGTAACGATTACGACCGCCCCATCGTCATCATTAACGGCATGCGCATCGCCAAGTTGCATGTGCTGCCGGGCGCGGAACAAGTGGTGGCGCTGCCTGGCGCCACCTTGTTCCAGCTGGAGAAGACACTCCGCCCGCTGGGGCGCGAGCCGCATTCGGTCATCGGCTCCTCCTGCATTGGCGCCTCTGTCACCGGCGGCATCGCCAACAATTCCGGCGGCGCGCTCATCCGCCGCGGCCCGGCCTTCACCCAGCTCGCCCTCTATGCGCGGGTGAATGAGCAAGGCGAGGTGGAACTGATCAACCATCTCGGCATCCGCCTGGGCAACGACCCCGAGACGATTCTGGCGAGGCTGGAGGCGGGCGATTTCCCCGCCGCCGAGATCGAGCATCCGCGGGACCGCGCCGCCTCGGACCCCGACTACGGCACCCATGTGCGCGACATTTCTGCCCCCACCCCGGCGCGCTTCAATGCCGACCCGCGCCGTCTGTTCGAGGCCGCGGGCAGCGCCGGCAAGGTGATGATTTTTGCCACGCGGCTCGACACCTTCCCGGCGGACAAGACCACCGCCGTGTTCTACATCGGCAGCAACAACGCCGACGAGCTGACCACGATCCGCCGGCACATCCTGGCGACTTTCAAGAACCTGCCGGTCGCGGGCGAATATATCCACCGCACCGCGTTTGATATCGCGGTTAAGTATGGCAAGGACATGTTCCTCGCCATCGAGAAGCTCGGCACCGACCGTCTGCCCGTCTTGTTCGCGCTCAAGGGCCGGTTCGACGCCTTTGCCTCACGTATCCCGTTCCTGCCGCGCGACCTCTCCGACCGGCTTATGCAATTCGCCGGCTCGTTCTTCCCGCAGCATCTGCCACCGCGCCTGCTGGCGTATCGAGACCGCTATGAGCATCATCTGTTACTAAAAACGTCCGGCGAGGGCATTGCGGAGGCCTGCGCCTATTTGCAAAGCCTCTTCCCCTCCGCCGGGGGCGATTATTTCGAGTGCACGCCGCAGGAGGGCGCGAAGGCCTTCCTGCACCGCTTCGCCGTGGCCGGGGCGGCCATCCGCTATCGCGCCATGCACCGCGATACGGTGGAGGACATCGTGGCGCTGGACATCGCGCTCCGCCGCAACGACACCGCCTGGGAAGAGCATCTGCCCGAGGATGTGTCCGCGCCGATCCTGCATAAGCTCTATTACGGGCATTTTTTCTGCCACGTGTTCCACCAGGATTATATCGTGGCCAAGGGGCATGACCCGATGGCGATCGAGCACAAGATGTGGAAGCTGCTGGACGCGCGCGGCGCCGAATATCCGGCTGAGCACAATGTCGGGCATCTATACAAGGCCAAGCCGGCCCTGGCGGCGCATTACAAGGCGCTGGACCCGTGCAACTGCTTCAACCCCGGCATCGGCCAGACCTCCAAATTCGCCTGCTGGGGCGAGGCAGCCTAATAATTCGCTGGCATTCGTGCATGTAAGCGGCGGCGGCAAATTCGGCCAATGGATCGGCTGTGAATCAGCGCCACAACGGAACCCCGGGTCGATAGGTGATAGAGTACTGAAAAGAATGGTGAATTTTGTAGATTGCTGGGGTCCCTAGCGGCGCCGACCGGCCTCCACCTCGACCCTATTTTATCAAATCATATCAAATGATTACGACGGCCAAAGCCGGGGGCACGATCGGACGTCGATTCACACTTTAAGGGCCTGCTCGAGGCTGGATTTCTTGAGCCCGCACTTTACGGCGCTCCTCCGCGGCTTGACGAGGAAACCGGCACCCGCTGGGCGGTGGACGTATTTCTCCGAGCTTATGGACGCCAATAACATGACGACGCTCGGCAGCGGCGGCAAATGCACGCGCACGCGGATGCCATGCCCCTCGGACTGTGAATCGGCGCCTGATCGTGACCCTAGGCGTTTTCTCAGTAACCATTTGATAAAACGTAATAAACGGGCCTAACGCAGCGTCCCGATCGGCGCCGACCGGGCCTCCTGCAAAATGCCTGTTTCCCAACAAAATTCAGTGTCTTATCAACCGTCAATAGACGGGACACAGTTGGGGGCCGCTTCACACGTCTGATCGTACCTAGCAACATCACACTGCTGCTTCTGCCACCATATAGCCCAGAATTGAACCCCATGGAGAACGTGTGGGACTATCTGCGACAAAACAAACTCGCTGCCAGGGTCTGGGATGAATACGAAGATATCATTGACGCATGCAAAACCGCCTGGAATTGGCTGATCGCCGATCCAGAGCGCATCAAATCAATCGGAAACCGCGGCTGGGCGTGTGTCAGTCTTTAGGCAAGCTAGTATAACATTTAAAAAAAACTCCAGAACTAATCGGAATAAAATAGTTTGATCTATATCAAATTTGAGTACTAAAAAAATTTGCAGCGCAAGGTCAAGCTGACTTGACGGTCATTCTGACTTCGCTGTATCGTTTACTTAAGAAACTCGGAGTGGTCATCTTTGGGGATGTTTTCGCGATAACCGAGGAACGGAAATGAAGTTTTTGAAATTCATGCGTGCCGGATATGTTCCACGCGGATGCTATTGCAGCGAGTTGTTCTAACTCGTGCGCGTATCGTCGATGTCACAGCTGCAATTATCTGGCAGTTCGCACATAAAAGGGTTGGCCGCATCTAAAGTTCAGATGTGGTTCAATGAGTTTTCTTGCCTGCATTAATGCAGGCAAGTGATTTGTTAAAAAGAAAAAAGCTTTGTTTGGAGGAAATTGGATATGGTTAAACCACTTGCCCAGGATTGGGCAAAAGCGGGCGTTCACTCTATCAATCATTTCGGACTTGCCGTTCCGGATCTCAAGGAGGCGAGGAAATTTTTGCTCGCTTTCGGGTTGAGAGTGCAAGACGCTGAGAACGCGTTATTGGTCCGCGCAAGCGCCAGTGAGCATGTTTGGTTAAAGGTGATTCCAGGCGAAAAGAAGTCGTTTCAATTTCTTAGCATGGGATGTTATGATCGCGACTTTGATCAGATCGTAAGCCAAATTCGTGAAGCCGGTGGCGTTGAGGCCAGGCAGCACGCTGCGGGAACGCCGGACGGCTTTTGGTTTCATGATCCAGATGGTACTTTGGTGCAATTGCGGGTCGCGCCGAAGACAATGATCGACGAAAAGGCAGTGTTACCGAGCGGCACGGTTCCCGCGGGCATTCAAGGAGCTCCATTTCGTAACCAGGCGCCAAAAGTCGCGCCCACAAGGCTG
>DATJXG010000042.1:0-17780 GCA_035500455.1 Terriglobales bacterium
ATCCAGAAGGGGATTCAGGTTCTCATCAACCTGACGCACCGCGGCGCCTGCGGCTGCGATCCTGAGACCGGCGACGGCGCCGGCATTCTCATCCAGATTCCCCACAAGTTCTTCGCCAAAGAGTGCGCAGCGCTAAAAATCAAGCTGCCCAAGCCCGGCCAGTACGCCGTGGGCATGACCTTCCTGCCGGTGGAGAAGCACCAGCGCCTGCAGTGCGAAGGAATTCTGGAGAGCGTGATCAAGGAGGAGGGGCTCACAGTCCTGGGCTGGCGCGATACGCCGGTGAATGGCGACGCCATCGGCCGCGTGGCGCGGCAGTCACAACCTTACATTCAGCAGATCTTTGTGGGTCTGCCCAAGGGCGTGCAGATGGACGAAGACGCCTTCGAGCGCAAGCTCTACGTCGTGCGCAAGCGTGCCGAACGCGAAATCCTCGAATCAGACGTCGAAGACCGCGAGATGTTCTACATTCCCTCGCTCTCGGCGCGCACGATTGTGTACAAAGGCTTGCTGCTGGCGCCGCAGATCGCCAATTTCTACGGCGAGTTGTCCGATCCCGATGTCACAAGCGCGCTTTGCCTGGTACACCAGCGCTTTTCCACCAACACTTTTCCGAGTTGGCAACTGGCGCACCCCTACCGCTATATCGCGCACAACGGCGAGATCAATACGCTTAAGGGTAACGTCGCCTGGATGCATGCGCGGCAGTCGATTCTTTCCACGCCTCTGTTCGGCGAAGACATCAAGAAGCTCTTCCCCATCATCGCTCCCGGCGGCAGCGACTCGGCGAATTTCGATAACGCGGTCGAGTTGCTCTTTCAGGCCGGGCGCTCCATTCCGCATGTGATGGCCATGTTGATTCCCGAGGCCTGGTCGGGCAATCCGCACATGAAGCTGCCCAAGCGCGCCTTCTACGAGTATCACTGTTCGCTGATGGAGCCGTGGGATGGGCCCGCCGCCATTGCTTTCACTGACGGCCGCGTGATCGGCGCGACTCTCGACCGCAACGGCCTGCGGCCGGGACGCTACGTGGTAACCCACGATGGATTGGTCGTGGCCGCTTCCGAAGTGGGTGTGCTCGACGTGCCGCCGGAAAAAGTGAAGGTGAAGGGCCGCCTGCAGCCGGGAAAAATGTTTCTGGTGGATACAGTTGCCGGCCGCATCATCTCCGACAAGGAGATCAAGCAGCAGTTGTCCTCGCGCCAACCCTACGCGCAGTGGCTCAGCGAAAAGCAGATCAAGATCGAGCAGCTCCCCGAGCCGGCGCGCGTGCACGGCGCCGACCATTCCACGATCCTGAGCCGGCAACGCGCCTTCGGCTTCACCGACGAAGACATCCGCATGATCCTCGAGCCCATGGCCAAGCAGGGGGAAGAACCGGTCGGCTCCATGGGCACGGATACGCCACTCGCTTGTCTCTCGGACAAGCCGCAGCCGCTGTTCAACTACTTCAAGCAACTCTTCGCGCAGGTCACCAATCCGCCGATCGATCCGATTCGCGAAGAGATGGTGATGTCGCTCATCAGCTACATCGGCACCGAGCGCAACATCCTGGAAGAAACGCCGGACAACTGCCATACGCTGCGGTTGGAGCATCCGATCCTGACGAACCGCGATCTGGAGAAGCTGCGTCGCATCTCCACCGGTGATCTGCTGGCAATTACGTTATCCGCCCTGTTCCGCGCCTCGGATGGCGAAGCCGGCCTGAAGCGCGCGCTGGATGAGCTGTGCCGGCAAGCCTCGCTGGCGGTGAAGTCGGGCTACACCTTGCTGATTCTCTCCGACCGCGGCGTGGACAAAGACTACGCTCCCATCCCCAGCCTGCTGGCGCTGGCGGCGGTGCACAACCTGCTGGTGCGGGAGGAGACGCGCACTCAGGTTGCCCTGATCATCGAGTCCGGCGAGCCGCGCGAGGTGATGCATTTTGCGCTGCTGATTGGCTACGGCGCGAGTTCGATCAACCCCTACCTTGCGCTTGAAACCTTCGAAGATCTCGCCGCTCGCGGCTATCTTCCCGACGGAGTTTCCGGCGACGTGGCGATCAAGAAGTTCATCAAGGCGATCAACAAGGGCCTGTTGAAAACTTTCTCGAAGATGGGCATCTCCACGCTGCAAAGCTACCGCGGCGCGCAGGTGTTCGAGGCCATCGGGCTGAACAAGGATCTGGTGGATTCTTACTTCGCGGGCACCACCTCGCGCCTGGAGGGGGTGGGCCTCGACGTGCTCGCCCGCGAAGCGCAGATGAAGCACGAATACGCCTTCCGGCCGGTCACCGAGTTCGATACCGAGCTGGCGGTGGGCGGGCAGTACCACTTCCGCGTGGACGGCGAATATCACCTGCTGAATCCGCAGACAATCAGCAAGCTGCAGCATGCCGTGCGCGACGGAAGTCCCAAAACCTTTCAGGAATATACGGACCTCATCGACCATCAGAGCCGAAACCTGGCGACGCTGCGCAGCTTGATGAAAATTCTTCCCGGCGAAGAGCCGGTGCCGATTGAAGAAGTGGAGCCGGCGAAGGAAATCGTCAAGCGCTTTACCACCGGCGCGATGTCATTCGGGTCGATCAGCAAGGAAGCCCACGAAACGCTGGCGATCGCCATGAACCGCATCGGCGGGAAATCGAACACCGGCGAGGGCGGGGAAGACGAAGAACGCTACCGCCGCGATCCGAACGGAGACTGGCGGCGCAGCGCAGTGAAGCAGGTGGCTTCAGCGCGCTTTGGCGTGACTGCGAATTACCTGGTAAACGCCGACGAGCTGCAAATCAAGATGGCGCAAGGCGCCAAGCCTGGTGAAGGCGGCCAGCTTCCCGGCCACAAGGTGGATGAATACATCGCCCGCATTCGCCACTCGACTCCGGGCGTGGGGCTGATTTCGCCGCCTCCACACCACGATATCTACTCGATCGAAGATCTGGCGCAGCTGATCTACGACCTGAAAAATGTGAACCCGCAGGCGCGGATCGCGGTGAAGCTGGTTTCGGAGATCGGTGTCGGCACGGTTGCGGCGGGAGTTTCCAAAGCGCACGCCGATGTCGTGCTCATCAGCGGCGACTCGGGCGGCACCGGCGCATCGCCGCTGAGTTCGATTAAACATGCGGGAATTCCCTGGGAACTCGGCCTGGCGGAAACTCAGCAGGTGCTGCTACTGAACGATCTGCGCGGACGCATCCGGGTGCAGACTGACGGCAAGTTGATGACCGGCCGCGACGTCACCATTGCCGCTCTGCTGGGCGCGGAGGAGTTCGGTTTCGCCACCGTTCCGCTCATCAGCATGGGCTGCATCATGCTGCGCAAGTGCCACCTGAACACCTGCTCGGTGGGGATCGCCACGCAGGACCCGGAGTTGCGCGCGAAATTTGCCGGCACGCCGGAGCACGTAATCAATTTCTTCTTCTTCATCGCCGAACAGATGCGGCAATACATGGCGGTGATGGGTTTCCGCAGCGTGGACGAAATGGTCGGCCGCGTCGATATGCTCGATGTGCAGCCCGCAGTGGAGCACTGGAAGGCGCGCGGGATCGATCTTTCGGCGATTCTCTACAACCCGCCGGTGCCCAGCCGGGTGGCCCGCTGCTGCGTCGAAGCTCAGGACCACGGCCTGCAAAACGCCCTTGATCACCGCCTGATTCAATATGCTTATGCGGCGCTGGAAAACCGCGAGCCGGTGGAGATGAGTTTCCAGATTCGCAACGTGCACCGCACCGTGGGCGCCATGCTGAGCGGCGAGATTGCGCGGCGCTACGGCTCGGAAGGCTTGCCTGACGACACGATTCGAGTTCGCCTCAAGGGTTCCGCCGGGCAAAGTTTCGGAGCGTTTCTGGCGAAAGGCGTTACGCTTTCGCTCGAAGGCGATGCTAACGACTATGCCGGAAAAGGCTTGTCGGGCGGGCGGGTGGTGGTTTCCGTGCCTAAGAAAGCCGGGTTCGCGCCGGAAGAAAATATTATCGTCGGCAACGTCGTGCTCTATGGCGCCACCAGCGGCGAGGCCTTCTTCAACGGAGTTGCGGGCGAGCGCTTCGCAGTCAGAAACTCCGGCGCTACCGCAGTGGTTGAAGGCGTGGGCGACCACGGTTGCGAATACATGACCAAGGGCGTGGTGGTTGTGCTGGGCTCCTGCGGGCGCAACTTCGCCGCCGGGATGAGTGGAGGCATAGCTTATGTATTCGACGAGCGCCGCGAATTCACTGAGGAGCGCTGCAACCTGGCCTCGGTCGATCTGGAGCCGGTGATCGAAGCGCAGGATGTAGAGCTGGTGAAGAGTCTGGTCAGCCGCCATTACGAACTGACCGGCAGCAAGCGCGCCAAAACGATTCTGGATAACTGGCAGGAGATGCTGCCCAGCTTCATCAAAGTTTTCCCGCACGAATTCAAGCGGGTGTTGGGCGTGCCGCGGGCCACCCACGCCTACATTCCCGGCCAGCCGCTCCCTCACGTGGCCGAACTGGAGCAGGTGACCCATGGGTAAGCACACCGGCTTCATGGAATTTTCGCGTGAAATGCCATCGCGCCGCCCGGTCATCGAGCGGGTGAACGACTGGTTCGAAATCTACCAGGATTTCCCGGAAGAAAAACTCCGGGCCCAGGGCGCGCGCTGTATGGATTGCGGTGTGCCTTTCTGCCACACCGGCTGCCCGGTGAACAACATCATTCCGGACTGGAATGATCTGGTTTATCGCGGGCGCTGGAAAGAAGCTGTGCGCCAGTTGCACGCCACCAACAATTTTCCGGAATTCACCGGACGAATCTGTCCCGCGCCCTGCGAGGCGGCGTGCGTGCTGGGGATCAACCAGCCCGCGGTGACCATCAAGAACATCGAGAAGAGTATTGTCGAGCGCGGATTCCAGGAAGGCTGGATCAAGCCTGAGCCGCCGAAGTTCCGCACCGGCAAGAAAGTCGCGGTGATAGGCTCAGGACCCGCCGGCCTCGCCGCGGCGCAGCAGCTTTGCCGCGCCGGGCATTGGGTCACAGTGTACGAAAAGGCTGACCGCATCGGCGGCCTGTTGCGCTACGGCATCCCGCAATTCAAGCTGGAGAAACGGGTCATCGACCGCCGTCTGGAGCAGATGGAAGGCGAGGGCGTGAAGTTCGTCACCAAGGCGCACGTGGGCAAGAGTGTTCCGGTGGAAGACCTGCGCGAGCAGTTTGACGCCATCGTTCTGGCCGGCGGTTCCGAGCAGCCGCGAGACCTGAAAATTCCGGGCCGCGAACTGAAGGGCATTCATTTCGCCATGGAGTTCCTGCCGCAGCAGAACAAGCGCTGCCTGGGCGATACGCTCGACCCGGCGGAGGATATTCTGGCCAGCGGCAGGCACGTGGTGATCATTGGCGGCGGCGATACCGGCGCCGATTGCCTGGGCACTACTCATCGCCAGAAGCCCGCGTCAGTCCATCAGTTCGAAATTATGCCCATGCCGCCCGACCAGCGCTCGCCGCTTACTCCGTGGCCGCTGTGGCCGATGCAGTTGCGCATCGAAGGGGCGCATGAAGAAGGCGGCATCCGCGACTGGAGTATCGCAACCACAAAATTCACCGGCGACGAAAATGGCAACGTGAAGCAACTGCACGCCGTTCGGGTTGGCCCTCCCCCAAAATTCGAGCCAATCCCGGGCAGCGAGTTCTCCATGGATGCTGATCTGGTGCTGATTGCCATGGGCTTTCTCGGCCCGGTGCGCGGTGGAATGATCGAGCAACTCGGGGTGGCGCTCGACCAGCGCGGCAATGTTGCCACCACCGGCGACCACATGTCGTCCGTCCCCGGAATTTTCGCGGCCGGCGATATGCGGCGCGGACAGTCGCTGGTGGTATGGGCGATTTCAGAAGGCCGCAAAGCCGCTGCGCATGTGGACCGGTATCTCAAGCAGCCCGCACCGGGAGTGCTGGCGACGGCGCAGGCTTCGCTTGGAGTTCAGTCGGCGACGTAGCGTAGCGCCGGCGTCCCCGCCGGCATCATTCCGTACTGTTGCCCCGCCCACTACGGAACGACCGCTGTGTGCCGGCGAGACGATGGGGTATATGTACCGCCCCGCGGACAAGGGTTCCGAACTGCCGGCTTGATGTTAGAGATATAGGTTGCCGGCGAGACGCCGGCGCTACGGTCGGGTGTGGCTCCTTTCTGGAAGCGGGAGGGGCGGCGGTTAGTCCTGGTTGAGCGAGCGCAGGCGATCGGCTGCGGTTTCGGGTGTGATGTCGCGTTGCGGCGTCCCCAGCATTTCAAATCCCACCATAAATTTGCGGACGGTTGCCGAGCGCAGCAGCGGCGGGTAGAAGTGCGCGTGGAAGTGGCATTCGGGGTGCGCCTTTCCGTCGGTGGGCGACTGATGAAATCCCATGGAATAAGGGAAGGGCACGGCGAACACTTCGTCGTAAGTGGAAGTCACCTGCTTCAAGATGCCGCTTAACGAGGCGCGTTCCTCGCTGCTGAATTCGGGAAGCGTGCCGGCATGGCGGCGGCTGCAAACCAGAATTTCGAACGGCCACACCGCCCAGAAGGGAACCAAGGCAACAAAACCCTCATTGGCCGCGACAATGCGCACGTTCTGCTTTTCTTCCAGGGCGAGGTAATCGCATAAGAGGCAGTTGCCGTGGGCGCGCAGGTACGCGCCCTGGGCTTGCAATTCTTTGCCGGCGGCCTCCGGAACGGAAGCGGTAGCCCAAATCTGGCAATGAGGATGAGGGTTACTCGCCCCCATCATCGCGCCGCGATTCTCAAAAATCTGTACGTGCCCGATTTCCGGGCGTGCTCCCAACTCCTGAAACTGTTCCACCCAGGTGTCGACAACCTGATCGATCGTCTCAAGCGGCATGGTCGAGAGAGTGAGATCGTGGCGGGGAGCGAAACAGATCACGCGGCAGACTCCCGGCTCTCCCTCGGCGACCAGCAGGCCCTTGCCTTCTACATCAAGGCGATCTTTGGGAGTGTCGGGCTTGAGGGCAGGGAAATCATTATCGAAGACGTATGTCCCCTGGTACTGGGGATTTTTTACTCCCCCGGCGCGCCCGTTTCCGGGGCACAGGTAGCAGGTCGGATCGTATTGCGGTTCCGATGCAGTGGCCCGGGGTTCGACGCTCCCCTGCCATGGGCGGCCGGTGCGATGAGGCGAGACCAGCACCCACTCGTTGGTCAGCGAGTTAAGGCGGCGATGGGGATTGGTGGTCAGGTCCACGTGTTGGGTATCCGAAGCAGCATGACGCGCTCGACCTTACCTCGCGTGGTTGAAAGGCAGCCATTCAAACGGAAGCGAGTCTTGCCAGTTGCGAATTAACGTGCTTGTATAAATGAAAACGGTTACATTAGCACAGGCGCCGAGACTTTGCAGTCTCCACGGCGCGGGGCGTGGGGGCATTTTATCTCAGACGGTCTGAAGGCGGGTGGGAAGCCGCTTTTTTCGCGCCCTTTGCGTTCTTTGCGGTCAAGAGTTTTGTGCTTGAAAAAACGACCGCTGATACGCAACGGACGAACCCCGAAACAGGCACCGGGCACGAACACGGCTGGCAATACCGGCCGCGAATCCCTCAGGGCTTACAAAATGGAATCTGCCGAATTGTCGCAGCACTTCGAACAGGTTTTTGGAAGCAAGCCCGCAGTTTTCAGCGCCCCGGGCCGGGTAAACCTCATCGGGGAGCACACCGATTACAACGATGGGTTCGTCATGCCCAGCGCCATCGGATGGTACACCCGAGTGGGGGTGGCGCCGCGAAGCGACGGCAAACTGGTGCTGCTCTCGCGCAATTTTCCCGAGCGATTCGAGTTTGAAGCCGGCAATATACCGCGCCACCGCGTGGGCGCATGGTGCGACTACGTGCTTGGCGTAGCTGCGATGCTGGACGAAAGCGGCCACCGGAACGGAGGTGCGAATATTCTTGTGGACGGGCGCGTTCCCATCGGCGCGGGACTCAGTTCCTCCGCCGCAATTGAAGTGGCCAGCGCCCTGGCTCTGCTCAGCCTGAGCGGCGGGCGGATGCCGCTTCCCGAAGTCGCCAAGCTGTGCCAACGGGCGGAGAACTCTTTTGTGGGCGCTCATGTGGGAATAATGGACCAGTTTGTTTCCTGCCTGGGTAAGGCCGAGCACGCGCTGCGCCTCGATTGCCGTTCACTCGAGTACCAACTGGTTCCGATCCCTCCGCAGGTGCGGATGGTGATCTGCAACACCATGGTCAAGCATGAGCTGAAGGAAGGGGAATACAACCTTCGGCGGCGGGAGTGTGAAGAAGGTGTGCGGCTGCTCTCGCAATGGTATCCGGGGATTCGCGCGCTGCGCGATGTTTCCATCGAACAGCTCGAAAAGCATGCGGACCGGTTGCCGGAGGTGGTCCGCAAGCGCTGCCTCCACGTCGTGCGGGAGAACCAGCGCGTTCTCGACAGTGCGGAGAGCCTGAAGCAAGGCAAGCTGGGCAGGCTGGGCGAACTCATGGCTGACTCGCACGCGAGCCTGCGGGACCTGTACGAAGTCAGCTGCCCGGAGCTGGACATCATGGTGGAATCCGCTCAGGGCCTTCCCGGATGCTACGGCGCGCGGATGACAGGCGGAGGTTTCGGCGGATGCACTATCAACCTGGTGAATGCTGATGACGCCCAGGACTTCGCTGGGCGAGTCTCTGAACGTTACCAGTCGAAGACCGGCATAAAACCCGATGTGTACATCTCCGCCGCGGTGGATGGAGCGGGCGCCAGCGCCGGCCTGGAGCCGGCTCTCGCCTGAAAGAGCGGCCGGTCAGAGCGCTCGCGTGGAATTGCGAATGACCAGGTGTGTAGTGATCGAATAGTCGAGCTGTGGTGCATCCGGCGACCCCGCATTTTGTTGAGAGAGGTTGCGCTGGGCGAGATTGTGTTGCATCAGATTGTGTTGCACCAGCCCTTCCAGAGCATGAAAGGCAGTTTCCGCCAGCCGGGCGCGCGAGACCCGCACTGTAGTGAGTGGCGGCTGCGTCAGGTGGGCGAAGGAAATGTCATCGAAGCCCACCAGCGAAATATCTTCCGGCACCCTGAGCCCAGCCTCGTAGATTGCTCCCAGGGCGCCGATCGCCGAGAGATCATTCGAAGTCATCACCGCAGTGGGCCGGTCGGCCAGCTTCAGTAAGCGCGTCATGGCTGCGGCGCCTCCCTCAATCTTGTGGTCGGAACTCTGAAGCAGGGCGGGATCCAGCTTCATGCCGTGGGACTCGATTCCGGCGACAAAAGCTTCCTGGCGGATTTGCGCTGATGGCAGCTTCATGGGACCGGCGATGAAGGCGATGCGGCGATGTCGCAGTGCCAGCAGGTGCTCCACGGCCTCGCCGATACCGTGGGCATAGTCGATGTGGATCACCGCGCTGGCGTCGCCCGCCGTGCCGGTATCCAGCAGCACGGTGGGCACTTTTCTCTTCACCAACTCGGCGAACAAATCGGGATCGGTCTCCGAGGTCATGATGGCTACGCCGTCCACTTTGCGCTCCAGCATGCGGCGGATGCAGTGGGCCATGCGCTTGGGATTGTAGTTGGTGTTGCCGATGATCACTTCCTGCCCGCGCTGCACCGCGGCGTCTTCGAATCCCTTGACCAGATCGGGGAAAAAGGGATTGGTGATGTCGGAGATAATCAGCCCGAACATGCGGCTGCGGCCCGAAACCAGAGTACGGGCATGAGTGTTGGGATAATATTTCAGCTCTTCGATGGCTTTGCGGACCCGGGCAGCAGTTTCCGGGCGGACATCGGCAGAGTCGTTTAGCGTGCGCGAAACTGTCGCGGTGGAGACTCTGGCCCTTTTCGCGACTTCCTTGATGCTCATCAGCCGAGACCCCAGGGCTGGAAAGTGAGAACCGGCGATTGTAACAAAGGGGCTTGCATAAGGGACTAAGAGGCCGGACCGGCTGCTGATCAACGAGCTGAGCGGTAATTTGGTAGTGTAGGAGAGGTCTTGACACTGCGATGCTGATGGGGTTTGGGCAGGAATGTTTCCCATTGAATATTGTGCCTGCTCTGGCGGTTCCTGCGTCGCTGACCAAAACCTGGATCCCTCGCTTCGCTCGGGATGACAGGTGATGTTGATTGGATGACAGGGTGATGTTGATTAGATGACAGGCGATGTAGCTTGATGGTCGATCGAGTCTCTCGAAATGTGCTGTGCCAATGCTTGCTATCTCAACCAGGGGTCTGGGAATGACACTTCGCTGGATGTGCTGTTTGCTGCTGGTCCTGAGTCAGGTGATTTACGCGCAGTCCATGCCGGAGGAACCGGCGGCCTCGCGGCTGGCGGGATACAGCGCGCAGAGTTCGGCCGCGGAAAAAGATTGGGAGAAGAAATTTGAGGCAGGGATCGTGCCGGGCAACATTCGCGACAGCATGCAGCGGCTCAGTGCCCGCCCGCACCACGTCGGCTCGCCTTACGACAAGGACAACGCGGAGTGGATTCTCGGCAAGTTTAAGGAGTGGGGGTTCGACGCCAGGATTGAAACCTTCAACGTCCTGTTCCCCACGCCGAAAATCCGGCTGGTCGAACTCTTGAAGCCCACGCAGTATCGCGCGAAGTTGCAGGAGCCGGTTCTGGCGGTCGATCCTACTTCGAATCAGACAGCCGAACAATTGCCTACCTACAACGCCTATTCGGTCGATGGCGACGTCACCGCGCCGCTGGTGTACGTGAACCAGGGCAATCGCGAGGACTACGAAGAACTGGACCGCATGGGCATTTCGGTGAAGGGCGCGATCGTGATCGCGCGCTATGGCGGCGGCTGGCGGGGCATTAAGCCGAAAGTGGCGGCCGAGCACGGAGCGGTAGGATGCATCATTTATTCCGATCCCAAAGGCGACGGCTACTTCAAAGGCGATGACTATCCCAACGGCGGCTGGCGGCCGCGGGACGGGGTACAGCGCGGCAGCGTGATGGACACCGACTATCCCGGAGATCCTTTAACTCCGGGCGTGGGCGCGACTGCGGACGCGAAACGCCTGACAGTGCAAGAGGCGAAGACCATCACCAAAATTCCCGTGCTGCCAATTTCCTACGGCGATGCGCTGCCCCTGCTCTCCGCTCTCAAGGGGCCGGTTGCGCCCGACAATTGGCGTGGGGCGCTCGACATTACTTATCACGTCGGGCCGGGGCCGGCCGAGGTGCACCTGAAAATCGCCTCCAACTGGGACCTCAAACCGCTCTACGACGTGATCGCTACCCTGCACGGTTCGGACGACAGCCAGTGGGTGATCCGCGGCAATCATCACGACGCCTGGGTGAACGGCGCGGAAGATCCCATCTCCGGCCAGGCGCCGATGCTGGAAGAAGCCCGCATGTTGGGCGAACTGCACAAGCAAGGCTGGACCCCAAAGCGCACCATCATCTATTGCGCGTGGGATGGAGAAGAGCCGGGCCTGCTGGGTTCGGTGGAGTGGGTGGAGACGCACGTGGAGGAGTTGAAGAAGCACGCCGTCGCCTATTTCAACTCGGACAGCAATGAGCGGGGATTTTTCGATCCGGGCGGGACGCAGGATTTGCAGAGCTTCATCAGCAACGTCGCCCGCGGCGTTCAGGATCCGGAGACGCAGATGTCGGTGTTCGAGCGGTCACACTTGCATAGCATTTCCAAGGCGAAGGATGCAGAAGAGCGCGGTGACCTGAGGCGTCGCAAGGATCTGGTTGTCGATGCGTTGGGAGACGGCTCCGATTTCACGGCATTCCAGGACTTCGCCGGCATCTCGACTCTGGACGTGGGATTCGGCGGCGAGGAAGACGGCGACCAATACCACTCGATCTACGACGACTTCTACTGGTACACACACTTCGTGGACACGGATTTTGTTTACGGCCGCGCCCTGGCGCAAACCGCAGGCACCGCGGTCATGCGCATGGCGGACGCGGACGTGATCCCCGTCGATTACACTCCGCAGGCGGAGGCCATCGGCAAATATGAGGCAGAATTGGAGAAGCTGCTGAAAGACAAGCAGGCGGAATTCACCGAACGGAACCTGGAACTACAGGAGGGCGTCTTCAAGGCGACGAATGATCCGCGCCGTCCCTCCGTGCCGCCGCCGGTGGAGGCGGTTCCGCCCTACATGAATTTCGCTCCGATGAAGAATGCCATCGACATATTCAAAAAGAGCGCGGATCGCTATTCCAAGGCGCTCGCCAGCTGGCAGGCTAAAGGTTCGCCTGCTCTTCCGGCGGCCTCGCTGGAAGAGTTGAATGGCGACCTGCTCAAAGTGTCGCGCCTTTTTCTGAATGAGAAGGGGCTTCCCGAGCGGCCGTGGTTCAAGAATCAGATTTACGCCCCGGGAGCGTACACAGGATACGGCGCGAAGCCCATCGCTCCGGTGCGGGAGTACATGGACGAGAAAAAATGGAAAGAGGCGGAGGCCCAGATTCCCCAAGTGGCGCAGACGATTGAGAATGTGGCGGCGGGGATCGACAGGGCGACGGACGATCTAGAGAAGGCCCTGGCGGCGAATTGAAGGCGGGCGAACCGCGGCTATCAGCATGTCGGCGAAGGCGCTATCGGCTTGCGATGCCTCCGCGCGCTCCGCGGATTTTCTTTGCGCTCTCGGCGATTTAAGATTCCTCACTCCACCGGCAAAAACCTTAAATCGCCGAGGGCGCGGAGGACTGCCGCGAAGCGCGTGGAGAACGCAATGCTCGCTCGTAGCCAGTCGGATTAGGGGCTTACGCGGATTTGCTTACCTGAGTATTCAACCCTCTTATCTGGGTTTTCCGATGGGGCGATGCCCACTCCGTGGTTCTCTCCAACAAACACCACGCGAAACGTCCTGTGATCGAGCATTCCCGGGAAGCTGCCTTTGCGGTCGCCGATGGTCAGGGTCTGCTTGGCATCATCCCAATGCAGAGGAATGGTGGCGTAGGCGCCTTTCTCGTAGTTGTAGTTATCGTTCTCGTCTTCGTAGAGAGTGAACTCGCCGTCGGCGCCGCGATAAATCCGCAACTCCAAAGGATCGGCGGGCTTTTCCGTGGACCACTCCTCATCCGGCCCGAGGGGCAGAATTGATCCGGCGCGGACGAACAGCGGCATCTGATCCAGGGGAGCGGGAACCTGCTCATAGCGCCCGCCCTCGCTTTGTGCACCGCTCCAGAAGTCATACCACTTCGCTTGCGGGAGATAAAGGCGGCGTACGGCCTGGCCTGGCTCAGTCACAGGGTTCACCAGGAACGCTGGTCCGAACATAAACTGATCGCCAACGTTCGCCGCTTCAGTGTCGGTGCGGAAATCCATCACCAGTCCGCGCATTGGCGTGTAAGCCTGGCTGGTGGTCATCCACGCGAGTGAATAGATATAGGGCAGCATGCGATAGCGGAGGCGGTCGTAGCTGGTGAGGATTTTCTGCGCATCCGGCCCGTAGGACCACAGTTCGTTCTGGTTGGTGCTGCGGGTGCCGTGCACGCGCAGAATCGGGTTGAACGTGCCGAACTCGAACCAGCGAATGAAGAGTTCGCGATAGCTGGGATCGTCGGGATTGCCGGAGACGAAGCCGCCGATGTCGGTGGTCCAGTAGGGAAGGCCGGAGAGTGAATAGTTGAGTCCGGCGGGAATCTGCTTGCGAAGAAATACCCAGTCGGAGTTGATGTCGCCCGACCACACGGCAGCCGCGTTGCGCTGCTCGCCTGCAAAGGCGGAACGCGAGAGGATGAACACGCGCTTCTGGTCGCTAGCGGCGCGCTGGCCTTCATACACGCCCTCGGTGGTCATCAGTGGAAACATGTTGGCATAGCGCGCGCCGTTGCCAAGAAACGTCTGGTTGGTCACCAGGATGTTGGTTTGCCGGTCTTCGGTTTCGGGTTCGGTGGTGTCGAGCCACCAGGCATCCACGCCAATTTTGAACAGCGCCTGATTCATCAGGTTCCAGTAGTACTTCCGCGCCGCGGGGTTGAAAGCGTCGTAGAGCGCCTGGCCGGCCGGATGGAAACCGGCAGTCTTCGTCTTAGCGATGAAGTAGCCAAGCTTGTCCATCTCGTCGTAAGTCTTGGTGCCTGGCCGGAAAAAAGGCCAGAAGGAAATCATCAGGTGGAAGTGGTTGTTGTGCAGGTCGTCGACCATGCCCTTGGGATCGGGATAGCGCGACTTGTCGAATACTGGCTCGCCCATGGTGTACCACCAGAACCAGTCCTGCACGATGTTGTCCACCGGAATGTGCTGTTCGCGATATTTGTGGGCGATGCCCAGCAGTTCTTCCTGGGTGTTGTACTTGTTCTTGCACTGCCAGAAACCGTAGGCCCACTTGCCGAAAAGCGGGGGCGCGCCCGTCAGGTCGCGGTAGCCGGCGATGATCTGGTCGAAGTCGGGGCCGTAGATGAAGTAGTAGTCGGTGACGTCGGCGACTTCCGAGCTGAGGTACAACGCGTTCAGGAAGCGGTTGTTGAAGCGGCTGCGCGAGGTGTTGTTCCAGAAAATTCCGTAGCCGTTGGTGGAGAGGAAAAAGGGGATGCTGATGTTGGTGTTGTCCTGCGAAATGTCCACCGCCTCGCCGCGATAGTTCCACACGCCGGCCTGGTGCTGGCCCAGGCCGTAGAAGCCCTCGTACGAACCCCAGAGTTTCGAGTACAACTCGGCATAATAAGTTTTCTCGCCGTTGACCACGGTGGGAGTCATGGTGAGTTCGGTTTGCTGGAAGAGCGGTTTGCCTTCGAGCGGGCTGAAGGTCACACTGCTGTCTTTCTTGTCCACGGTGACTTTGAGTTGAGCGGTCGTGAGGGTCACGGCGTCATCGGTGGATTGCATATCCCACTTCACCGGCGCCCAGGAATCTTTGATCACCACGAAGTCCTTGCGGGACGGGAAGGAACTCGCGGGTGAATAGAGGACGCGGATGATGGCGTCAGAGCAGACCTGCAGCCTGAGGGTGCCAACTTTCCTGGTGAACTGGATGCCGTCAGCCTGTTTCTGCACGTCGGTGACGGGGTTGAGCGGGTTCCACTGGGCGCTGGCAACGGTAGTGAAGAGAGCGAATATGAGGATTGCGCAGATACGAAGGGGCAGGACAGTCTTTTTCATGGGATTTGCGGCACGAGAATTTGAATTTGATCGAAGGGAATCTTACGCGCAGTCGTAAACGCTTACAATGGCGAAAAACTGTTAGTCGCACGAAAAACCGCATTGTCTGCTCCGCGCGAGTTGGATATGATGCCGCCTCCATGAACGACTACGACCGCGTTGCAGAGTGGAACCGGCTGAAGGAAGCCTATAGCGGGATGTCCGACGACGAACTTCAATCGGTCGCTTCGGAAGCTTTTGACCTAACCGATTTCGCCAGGCAGGCGCTGCAAGCAGAGATCTCCCGGCGAGGCGCGACGGTCACCCTACAAGACAAGCCAGCACCGGTGGAACCCGATGAACCGATGGGGGATTTCGTTCCCACGGATGACGATGTACTGGTAGTGCACCGCGTCTGGATGTTGAAGAAGCACGCAACGTCAAGCGATTGCTCGATGACGCCGGCATCCCTTCCTACCTTGGCCCCGACAATCTCGGATCATCCGGATGCGTTCAAGGCGGGAGTTGATGTCAAAATCTGGGAAGAAGACAACCAGCGGGCATCGCTGGCGTTGAGCCAAGGGCTGCCGCAGGATGAAGGCGGGGAGAACGATGAGAAGGACTACGTTGCCCTCTGCCCTAAGTGCCATTCGGACCAGATTGTATTTCAGAGCCTGGAGAGACGAGGCTTCACACCTTGAGTCCAAATTTAACTGGCGCTGCGACGCATGTGGGTATCGATGGCGCGACGATGGTGTGGAAGAACAAGGCTCTGCGCCTCCTGAATCACCGGAGGAGAGCGAATAATCACTCGCGGCCGCACCGCTACGGCTGTAGAACCTGCAGCGGCACGGTCTGGGTTTCCGCCGAATTGGGGCCGACCATGATGTCGAAGGTTCCCGGCTCGACCACGCGATGCATGTCCACGTTGATCAATGAAAGAGCATCCGGAGTAAGGGTGAACTCCACCGTCTGTGTTTCTCCCGGCTTGAGCGTAAGGCGATGAAAGCCGCGGAGTTCTTTTACCGGCCGGGTGACTGACGCCACCTGCTGGTGAATGTAGAACTGCGCGACTTCGTCGCCCTCGCGGCTTCCTGTATTGGTTATGTCTACGCGTACTGTGGCGTTTCCCTCGGGACGAATGCTTGCCGACTCGATCCGCAGATTGTCGAACTTGAAAGTCGTGTAGCTCAGGCCCCAGCCGAAGGGAAAAATCGGCTTGTGGCCGTCGCCCAGGTAGCCGCGCTCCGCCGAGGGCTTGTGGTCGTAGTAGTCGGGCAGTTCGCCGACATTGCGCGGGAAGCTGATGGGCAGTTTGCCCCCAGGATTCACATCGCCGAAAAGAACTCTCGCCGCCGCGGTCCCGCCCTGCTCGCCCAGATACCAGCCTTCTAGAATCGCCGGCACATGCTCCTTCACATAATTGATCGCGAGCGGGCGTCCATTGATGAGCAGAACTACCACAGGCTTGCCGGTTTCAACGATTGCCTTTACCAGCGGCTCCTGCGAGCCCAGCAAGTCGAGCGAATCGCGGTCGCCCAGGTGCTGCTCTGACCAGGCCTCGCGATTTGTGCTCTCGTTTTCACCGATAACTACGACTGCCACATCCGCCTTGCGTGCGGTATCGGCTGCGGCGCGAATGCTTGCCGCTTCGCTTGCCGGGTCAGGAAACTTGACCTCGTTCTCATACCACGCAGCCCAGCCCTGCTTGCCTAATGTGATCTTGCATCCTTCGGAGTAGAGAACCTTGATTCCCGCGCTGGACGCGCGATTGCGGATGCCATCGAGAATGCTGATCTGGTTGCCGGGCCCAGGATCGCGGCTGTAGCCTCCCAGGTGCACGTCGGCGGCATTCGGCCCGATCACGGCAATCGTCTTGACCTTCTTCTCATCCAGCGGCAGCACGCCGCCATCATTTTTCAGCAGGACGATTGCCTCCTCCGCCGCCTTCAACGCCAAGGCCTTGTGCTCAGGGCTGTTGGTCGTCTTCTGCGCGTAGTCAGGATCAACATAGGGATTCTCAAACAACCCCAGCCGGAACTTGGCCGCCAGTACGCGCCCGACCGCCTGATCCAATTCCGCCTCTGGAACAATGCCTTGCTGCACTTGCTCCAGCAGTGTCTGGTACACGGAACCATCCGAGAGGTCGAAATCCACGCCGGCGGCCAAAGCTTTTCGCGCCGCCTCTGCTTTGTCGGCGGCGACGTGGTGAGTTTCCACCAGCATCTGCAGGCCGCCGCCGTCGGAGGTCACATAGCCGCGAAATCCCCACTCCTGGCGCAGAACTTTGTCCAGCAGCCAGTGATTGACATGGGCGGGAATGCCGTCAATCTCGTTGTACGAGGCCATGATGCTGCCGACATGCGCTTCCTTGACGACTGCTTCGAAAGGCACAAGAAACGACTGCCGAATCTCCCGCTCCGAGTAGTTGCCGGGCGCAGTGTTGGTGCCGCCTTCCGGTTCGCTGTGCACGGCAAAATGCTTTGCCGTCGCCATTACATGATGACGATCGATCAGGAGGTTGTCGCCCTGCAGTCCAGTGACCGCAGCCACGCCCATGCGCGAAACCAGGTAAGGATCCTCGCCGTAGGTTTCCTCGGTGCGTCCCCAGCGCGGATCGCGCGCCAGGCCGAGCACCGGGCTGAACGCCTGGTTCGCGCCCGCCGCGGACATCTCATCGCCGGCAGCAGTGAATACCTGTTTCACCAGAGCCGGGTCCCAGGTACTGGCCAAGCCGAGCGCCTGCGGGAAACTGGTGCTGCCATGGGCCATGTATCCATGCAGAGCCTCGCCCTGGAAAAGGCCGGGGATACCGAGCCGCGTCTTCTC
>DATJXG010000043.1:0-13843 GCA_035500455.1 Terriglobales bacterium
GAAAAGTCGTTTCCGGCATTCGAGATCATCACCAATCAGGGTGTGGAAGAGATGGACGTCAACATGAAAGACATGTTGCCCAACATCTTCGGCCAGCGCACCAAGAAGCGCAAGATGAAGGTCAGCGAGGCCTTTGAGTACCTGATCCAGGAAGAAGAGCAACGCCTCGTCGACATGGACCAGGTGCAGCGCGTCGCCGTCGAGCGTGTCGAAAATTCAGGCATCATCTTCCTCGACGAAATCGACAAGATCGCCGGACGCGAAGGCGGACACGGGCCCGATGTCTCACGCGAAGGCGTGCAGCGCGACATCCTGCCCATCGTCGAAGGCACCACAGTCAACACGCGCTATGGGATGGTACGTACTGACCACGTTCTGTTCATCGCCGCCGGTGCGTTCCACGTATCGAAACCCAGCGACTTGATCCCTGAGCTGCAGGGGCGCTTCCCGATTCGCGTGGAACTGCAGTCCCTAACCATGGAGGACTTCATTCGCATTCTTACGGAACCGAAGTCTTCGCTGGTGAAGCAGTACACGGCGCTGCTCGAAACCGAAGGCGTGAAGCTGGAATTCACTCCGGATGCGCTGGAGGAAATTGCTCGCTTTGCCTTCCGGGTGAATGAGGGGACGGAGAACATCGGAGCGCGGCGGCTGCATACCATCATGGAGCGGGTGCTGGACGCCATCAGCTTTGACGCGCCGGAAAGAAAGGGTGAGCAGGTGGGCGTGGACGCAGCCTATGTGGGAAAGATGCTCGCCGATATCGTGAAGGACCAGGATTTGTCGCGGTACATTCTGTAGCAACAGTTGCAGAAAGGCCCGCTCCGCACCGGATTTGAGAGAACGACGCGCGAATTTTTCCACCTGCAACCCAAGAAATTTCCCCGAAATTTCCGCCTGCGGCGGTTGTGCGGCCCGCTTCGAAACGCCATAATGGATGCGGCGAAGATGCGCGGAGTGAGGCACCACCGATTCTGGACTTGATTTGATTTCCGCGGGCGCCTCCGACGCTCCCCCGAAAGCCGGCTCTGGGGCTGTGATTCCATTCCAGCAGCCGGCGTTCTGATCGCGGGCCAAAAACGAACGGGGCCTAGAGGTGACGGAAAGTAGTAGGAACAACCAAGAGGTTGATCAGTTCATTCTCGAAGAGATCGACAGTGTCCCCCATCTGGAGGCCCTCCTCTTGTTGTGGAACAGCCGCCCCGCTGTGTGGACGACCGAAGAACTGGCGAAACGGCTGTACGTTGACACCGGCGTGGGGCGTGTATTAGTTGAAGATCTCGCGCGCAAGCGCCTCATCGCCCCTGTTCCGGGCGTTCCCGAGCAGTACCGCTATCAATCTCTCTCGGAAGAAAAGGACCTTCTCATCGGCCGGCTGGACCTGATTTACCGGCGGGAAGTGGTGCGCATTTCCAATATGATTCATTCCAAGCCGTCTTCTGCCGTGCGTGATTTTGCCCGAGCATTCCGGTTCACCAAGGAGCGAGACTGATATGGCGTCTGCCGTTTATATTCTTGGGGCCGTGGTCAGCCTGACCTGTGCGGTGTTGCTGTTGCGCGGTTATTTTCGCGGCAAAAGGAAGCTGCTGCTGTGGAGCGGCCTCTGCTTCTTGGGGCTGGCGCTGTCGAATTTTCTGGTTTTTGTGGATTTAGTGATCTTAAAGAACGTGGACCTTTACCCTTGGCGTCTGGTCACCACCACGGTGGCCATGGCGCTGCTGCTGTACGGATTGATTTGGGAAAGTAAATAAGCCATGATTGGCGCGTTTCTGCTCGGAGTGACGGCTGCCTTATCGATTGTGGCGGGAGTGTTTTTCCTGCGCTTCTGGCGGGAGACTCGCGATTTCTTCTTTCTCGCCTTCGCAGCGTTCTTCTTCTTCGAAGCCGGTACCCGCTGCGCCCTGCTGTTCTTTCAGCGTCCCAATGAGGGAAGCCCGTGGATCTATCTCATTCGCCTGCTGGCCCTGGTGATGATCCTGGTGGCCATTCTCAACAAGAATTATGGACGCAGCAACTGACGCGGGCGGGCCAGGGTAGCGCCGCCGTCCCGGCGGCAACCCGGCGAGATACGAACGCAGCTTAGGGTGTTTCTCTCCCGAAAAAGCGCTCCGCCGCTGTTAGACTTGGGTATCTGCTCCTTCGGTCCAGTTCCGGCTGAAATGGAGAACATTCGACCCTGTGAACACCGCTGAGGCCATCCGCATTGCGCTGCAATCGCTCTGGGCAAATAAACTGCGCTCAGTGCTGACCCTGTTGGGGGTGGTGATCGGCGTGGCCGCGGTGATCGCGGTGGTAACGTTCGTAAACGGCCTGAATGCTTACGTGGCCGAGAGAATCTTCCGCCTGGGCACCGATGTGTTCATCGTGTTCCGCTCTTCTCCCGCGCAAACCAATCCCGACAATTTCCTGGAAGCGGAAAAACGCAAGAACCTGACCATGGATGACTATGCCGCCGTGGCCGCGGCCTGCCGCCATTGCCTGTACGTAGGAACTTCGCTGCGCAATACCGCAGGCAAGGTGAAGTATGGCGAGCAGTCGATCAGCGACTCCATCATTCAGGGCGTGACCCCTTCCATGGGGACCATTCTCGATATCGACCTGCAATCGGGGCGCATGGTGAATGAGACTGACTTGAACAACCGCTCGGCGGTGGCCGTGGTAGGCACCGACATTACCGAGAAGTTGCTCGCCGGGGCCGATCCGCTAGGCAAAGAAATTCGCATCGATGGCTGGAGTTACCAGATCATCGGCGTGGGCAAGAAGAAGGGCAAGACTTTGGGACAGAGCCTGGATAATTACGTCATCGTCCCTATCACCGCTTATTTCAAGCAATACGGAATGCACCAGGACATCCGCATTTCCGCCAAGGCCACGGGCATCGGCCCATCACTGCAGGCGGCCATGGACGAAGCCCGCGTCACTCTCCGCGCCCGCAGGCACGACCTGCCCGGCGCCCACGACAGCTTCGACATCGAAACCAACGCCAGCTTGCTGGGCATCTGGTCGAACCTGACCGGAACGTTTTTCCTTGCCATGATCGGCATCGCCGCGATCTCACTGCTCATCGGCGGGATCGTCATCATGAACATCATGCTGGTTTCGGTCACCGAGCGTACCCGCGAGATCGGCATTCGCAAGGCCCTGGGAGCGCGACGCGACGATGTGCTGCTGCAGTTTCTGATCGAATCCGCCACCATGGCGCTGGTAGGAGGGGCTCTGGGCGTGCTCTTCGGCATTGCCATCGCCAAGACGGTAACCCTGGCCATCGGCATGCCCTCGGCCATCAAGTTGTGGGCGGTGGCCGCAGGCCTGATCGTCTCGGCGAGCGTAGGAATCTTCTTTGGCGTATATCCGGCGAGGCGGGCGGCACGGTTGGACCCGATCACGGCGTTGAGATTTGAGATGTAAGGAAGATTTGTAATTTGGTAATCGGGTAATTTGTAAGTTGAAACTTTAGCCCGGTCTTAAATTACAAATTACCCGATTACAAAATTACAAATTCCCATGGTTCGCAAAGACGAATACGGCGAGATTTTCCGCATGGCGGCGGACACAATCCGCAGCAACAAGCTGCGCTCCGGGTTGACGGTGCTGGGCATCGTGATCGGCGTGGCGGTGGTCATCGGCATTTCCTCGATCGTGCGCGGATTGAACGACAACGTCAGCCAGGTAATCAGCAGCCTGGGCTCCAACATTATTTTTGCCTTCCACCTCGAACCTTTCAGTTTTGGCCGCCCCACGGAGGAAATGCGTACCCGCAAGGAACTCACCTATGACGACGCGATGGCCATGAAGGACCTGCCGCACGTCGAGGCGGTGAGCGCGGGCATCCGATATTTCCGGCCCGAGTTGGGCGTCGGCACCTACGCCATAAAATATGGCGACCGCAAAGTCAAGAACACGATTCTGGAAGGCGATACCGCTAGCGCCAAGGATGTAATTGACCTGGACCTGTCCTCCGGCCGCTGGTTCAGCGAAATTGACGAAGAGCGCCGGGCGCCGGTGATTATCATCGGCTCGGATACGGCCCAGGAACTGTTCCCCGCGGAAACTCCGCTGGGCAAGGAAATCAACATCGACGGCCAGTTGTTCGACGTGATTGGCGTAGCGGCGCGGCGCAAGTCGGTGTTCGGCGGGGGCAAGAACCCGGACGACAACATCGTCTTCTTCCCGCTCTCGACCTTCAAGAAACTTCATCCCGAGTTGAAGCAGCACTGGATCAGCGTGAAGGCCACCTCGCACGAGGCCATGCCGCAAGCCATCGACGAAATGCGCGAACTGCTGCGCCGCCGCCGCAAGGTGCCGCCCAACAAGCCGGATAATTTCGCCATCTTCACCCAGGATTCCATCTCCGACGTCTGGAACCAGATCACCGGCGCGGTGTTTGTGTTCATGTTCGCGGTATCGAGCGTGGGCCTGATCGTGGGCGGCGTGGGCGTGATGAACATCATGCTGGTTTCGGTCACCGAGCGCACCCGCGAAATCGGCGTGCGCAAGGCCATCGGCGCGCGCAAGCGCGACATCCTGCTGCAATTCACTTTAGAAGCGATCATCCTCACCGCTGCCGGCGGCCTGATCGGCGTGTTGCTCGGCGCCGCCGTAACCGGCTTGATCCCGCTGGTGTTCCCCTCGCTGCCCGCCCGTATGTCGGTCTTCTGGACTACGTTCGGCTTCAGCGCCGCTGCCGTCGTCGGCCTGGTCTTCGGGATTTATCCCGCATGGAAAGCAGCTAATCTCGACCCGATAGAATCGTTGCGCTACGAGTGATCCAGCATAGCGCCGACGTCCCGCCGGCAATTTGGCGGTATGTCGGCCTGCCGAACGATCCGAATCGTGCCGGCGGGACGTCGGCGCTACGCCCGCCGGCGCTGCCTTGCCGCGCCGAGGCTGGTAGCATTGTCTGGCGTCCCGCATGATTCATTCCATCGCAAGAATCCTCGCGCTCGCAGGAGCCGCCGGCAGCGTGGCGAGCCTGGGTTACTACTTGCTTTGCCTCTGGAGCGCGGCGGCGTTCCTGCGCCGGCGAGGTATGGCTGACGAGGCCGCTCGTCCCGCAGTTCCTTTGCCTCCGGTTTCCATTCTCAAGCCGCTCAAGGGTGTGGACCCGGAGATGTACGAGAACTTCCGCAGCCATTGTGTTCAGGACTACGGAGAATACGAAATCATCTTCGGAGTCAGCGACCGGAACGATCCGGCGATCACCGAGGTCGAGCGGCTGCAGAAAGACTTCCCGCAGCGCCCGATCCAGTTGGTTGTTTGCGAGGAAAATCTTGGCGTAAATACCAAGGTCAGCGCCCTGGCGCAGATGCTGCGGCGCGCGGGGTACGACCATCTTGTCGTGAACGACAGCGATATTCGGGTGACTCCCGGCTATTTGCGCAGCGTAATAGCGCCGCTCGTGGCCGGCGATCGCGCTATTTCCGAGTCGAGCACACGCTCCGGCCGCGTTGGCTTAGTTACCTGCCTCTATCGGGGAGTTCCTTCTCCCACGCTCGGTTCGCGTCTGGAGTCTCTGGGCATCAGCACAGATTTTTGCGCGGGAGTTCTCGCCGCCCAGCAACTAGAGGGCGGCATACGATTCGGCTTAGGATCCACGCTCGCATTTCGCCGCGCCGATCTGCAGGCGGCCGGCGGCTTTGAAGCCTTTGCCGATTATCTCGCCGACGATTACCAGCTCGGCCATCAGCTCACGGCGCACGGGCTCCAGGGCAAGCTCTCGGAAACCGTGGTCGAAACCTTTCTGCCTCCATACACGCTGCGCGAATTCATGCGGCACCAGTTGCGCTGGGCGCGCACGCTGCGCGCCTCCCGCCCCGCGGGCTACGCCGGCCTGGTGCTCACCTTCGGCCTGTGCTGGGCTCTGCTGGCGCTGTTAAGCAGCAGCGCCGCGCCGTGGGCCTGGGGATTGCTGGCCGCGGTCGCGGTGGCACGAGTGGCGGTTGCGGTGGCAGTCGGCCGGTTCGTGCTACAGGATCGTCGCATGCTCCCACTTCTGATCCTGCTTCCGTTGCGCGACGTCATCGCACTGTTCATCTGGGCGGCGAGCTTCGCCGGCAGCAAAGTCCAATGGCGCGGCGATGCTTTCGTCCTGAGAAATGGAAAGCTGGCAAAGCTGTAGTCGTCCGAGAAGAAACGAAATCCTCTATCCCGTGTTGTGCAGTCCCGCGGCGATGCCGTTGATGGTCGCTCCCAGCGCATAGTTCAGCGGCTCGGTATCGACGCCCGAGCGTTTCCGCCCGAGTAAATCGACCTGGATGAGGCTCATCGGGTCCACATAGGGATTGCGCAAGCGGATGGAGCGCGAGAGCACGGGATTGTTCTGCAGCAGCTGGCTCTGGCCGGTGATGGCGAGAATCATGCGCCGGGTGCGTTCGAACTCCTGCTGCAGCAGCTTCCAGACCCGATTGCGCAATTTCGCGTCCGCTACCAGCGAAGCATAATGCCGCGCGATGATGAAATCGGCCTTCGACATGGCCAGTTCTACGTTACGAATCACGTCGGAGAACAGCGGAAACCCGCGCATCATCTCTTTGAGCAGTTGCCCGTTGGCGGTCCTCTGAGCCGCGTAACTCTCGAGCGCGTAGCCGATGCCGAACCACGCCGGAACCGCGTGCCGGCTCTGCATCCAGCCGAAGACCCAGGGGATGGCTCGCAAGTCTTGCAGGCGCCGGCTTTGGCTGCGCCGCGCTGGGCGCGATCCGATGCGGGCGTGCTCCAGTTGATTCACCGGCGTCGCCTGCTCGAAATATTCGATGACGTCGGAATTCTCCGCGATCTTGCTGCGGTAATAACGGAAGGCGCGGGCCGACATATCTTCCATGGCCTCAGCCCAGCGAGCGTCGTCCCCGGGCTTGGAACCGTCAGGACGTGCCAGCGCCTCCAGGCACGCGGCGATCATCAGTTCGAGATTCCACTCCGCCAGCACCGGATCGGAATATTTCCAGTAAAGCACTTCGCCCTGCTCGGTAATGCGAATCTGTCCGGAGAAATCGCCCACCGGCTGAGCGAGAATGGCACGATGCGTCGGGCCGCCGCCGCGCCCCACGGTTCCGCCCCGGCCGTGAAACAGCCGCAGGCTAACCCGATGCTGCCGCGCCGCGCTGTGCAATTGGCGCTGCGCCTTGTACAGCTCCCAGATACTGGTGAGCATGCCGCCGTCTTTGTTGGAGTCGGAGTAACCGAGCATCACCTCCTGCCAGCGGCCCCAGGAGTCGAGCAGCGGCGCGTATTGCGGCGAACTCCAAAGCCGGCTCATGACCTCGGCTGCGCCACGCAGAGATTCGATGGATTCGAACAGGGGCACCGGCATGAGGCCGGGATCGCCTCCGCGGGCCTCGAGGCTGACGCCGCACATCTTCGCCAGCCGCAGAAAATCGAAAATATCGCGCTCGCTCTCCGTGCCGCTGATCACGTAGGAGCGCACGGCTCCCGGCGGAAAGGCCTGCTTCAACTCCGCCACCTTCCGCATGGTGTCAATGACGTCCGCAGTCTCCCGGGAGAAGGAAGCCTGAGCCCCGGTGCTGGCGGCCAAGCCGGCCTCATCTCCGATCTCCTCCAACGCGTGCGAGTGTACGCGGGCGTGCTGGCGGATATCGAGCGATGATAGGCGCAAGCCGAAGGTGCGCACCTTGCGCAGCAGGGGATCGATCAGCAACTCTTCCATCCGTTTGCCGCGGTTCGCCTGCAGGCTTTCGCGGACGGCGCACAAATCCCGCTCGAATTCGCCCCCTTCCGAATAGGCCTTGGAGTCGGCCGAGCCTTCGCGGCTGGCGCGCAGCCGCACTATCACGAAATTCAGGAAGCGCCGGTAAAGCTCAGTCGCGGAGATGCGTGCCGTGCGCGCGTATTCCTCGCCCATGGCGGCGGTGTATTCCTCAAGCCGGGAGCGAAGTTCATCAGTGATATCGATTTGGTGGACCGAGGAGCTGAGCTGGCTGATGACGCGCTGCACCTCCGCGATGTAGTGGTCAATGATGGCGTTGCGCGCCCGCAACAGCGCTTCCCGCGTGGCTTCCGGCGTGACGAAGGGATTGCCGTCGCGGTCGCCGCCGATCCATGAGCCGAACTCAAGCAGCTCGGGCAGGTCGCGTTCGGCGAGCGGCACGCCGTAAACATCGCGAAACCCATCGGCCAGTTCGCCATACAAGCGGGGAAGAGTTTCGAAAATCGACATCGGGTAGTGATCGAGCCCCATGCGAATTTCGTCGGTGACGTGCGGGCGTTCCACCCGCACTTCGTCGGTCTGCCAGAGGGCGGCAATTTCAGCGACTATGGCGGATTCAAATTGCGCCGCGTCGCTGGCCGCAAGCGGCAACCGATCCAGGCGTTCCAGGTGCTGGCTGATGCGGCGGCGCTTCTGCAGCACCGTACGACGAGCCACCTCCGTAGGATGCGCAGTAAAAACCGGCACCACCTTCACCCGGCCTAGAAGCGCCAGGGCCTCTTCGGCGCTGGTTCCGGCGTCCCGCATGCGGCGTAGGGTTCCGCGGAACGATCCTGCCAGCGCCGGCTGGTCACTGTGCAGCTTGGCGGCGCGGCGGCGGCGCTTGCGGTGGTTGGTTTCCGCGAGATTGGTCAGCTCGAAATAAATGGCGAAAGCTTTGGTGACCCGGTAGGCGTCGTCGATGCTGAGGCGCTCCACGATCTTGCGCGCTTTGGTCATGTGGGCGGCGCGCGGCGAAGCCGCCGGCCGCGAGCGCTCCCGGCTGCCGATGAGCAGCTGCCGCAACTCTTCCACTACATTGAACAGCCGCTCGCCTTCCTGCTCCACCAGGACTTTTCCCAGCAGCCGGCCGAGCGAGCGGACGTCGCGCCGCAGCGGCATTTCCTTGGCAGGATCGTCGGTGCCGGCAGTCAATTCGGCCAGGCGGCCATGCTGGTCGCGCGCGATCCAAAGAGGGGTCTCGCCCATGTCGCAGTATATTACGGCGGGGCAGCGCCGGCCTCCCGCCGGCATTCCCAAGCCAGCAAGCCGGGCGCTACATCGTCAGGCCGTCAACCTACTCAGAATTTCCACTGGCTCGGGCCGCTCCGTATAATCCTCGTTCGCGGAAGCGAAAAGAATGGTTCCATCGCGTTCGACGATGAACGTCGCCGGGATCGGCAGCTCCCAGCTCTCGTCGCCGTTGGCGAAAGGCAGGTTGACGAAAGCGCGCCGGTACACAGCCTGTTGGTAATCGGGAACGTTGTACACCAGCCCAAACTGCCGCGCGACCTGATTGCCGGCATCGCTCAGCAGTGGAAAACCCAGCTTGTGCTGGTCATGCATGAAGTACGACTGCTGCACCGTCTGCGGAGAAATCCCGACCAGCGATGCTCCTGCCTGCTCCATCTGCGCCAGCATTCGATTCATGGCTTCCATCTGGCCAACGCAGAAGGGACACCAGCGTCCGCGAAAGAAGCAGACGACCAGGCGTCCTCTGGACAGCAACCCGGCAGACGCTACAAGCTTTCCATTCTGATCCGGCAACTCAAACCTCGGCGCAGGATTGCCGCCCTTCAGAGCTCCTTCGGCATGGCGCCTCTGGCGCAACTCGGCTACCACGCGAGCGTGAATCTCCTGCGTCTCCGCCGGCACATAGCGGGTGATCAATTGCTTCCGCTCGGAGTAGATTTCTCCCAGCGGCCGCGCATCCTCGGAAGAAGCCGACTCCTCCAGCGAACGCCATTTCATGCTGAGCAATTATAGTGATCCCAAATCTGCCGCCCGTTCCCGCCGTTCCCCCAGCCCGCCCGACTGCATGCCCGTTGATTTTGTACCGCCGGAAGTGCACAATAGTCGCCTGATACTCAGGCTGCCGGCCGCCGGGTAGGCTGCAAAAACAGCGATTCGTCGCCGGTTCCAGAGCATCTAACTAGCTGTAGAGCAGGAAGTGGCTTCAACATCCCCGCAGGCTGGGCGATGGAAACCCCGAAACAATCGGGCAACCACGCAGTGAGCTGGCTGGAGCCGCTGAGAGGCTTTCAACATCCCCGTTTCGGAGTGGAGCCCAGGCGCCGGCGGATTTGCCGCCGTAGCTACCCCGTCCGGAGCTGAAAGCAGGACAAGACATTGGCTACTGCCACAGAAGTTTGCAGTCTGGAGAATTATCTCGTTCTCCCTGATCACACCATGGATGAGCGCATCCGCGCCGCCCGCGAAGCTCTGGGCCGCGATTGCGTCGTTCTCGGTCACCACTACCAACGCGACGAAGTGATCCGCTTCGCCGATTTTCGCGGTGACTCCTACAAGCTCTCCCAGCAGGCTGCCGCAGCCGCGGGGAAGTACATAGTTTTTTGCGGCGTGCACTTCATGGCCGAGAGTGCCGATATTCTCAGCCGGCCCGGCCAGGTGACGATCCTTCCCGATCTCAACGCCGGGTGCTCCATGGCGGACATGGCCGAGATCACCCAGGTGGAAGATTGCTGGGAGCACCTGGTTGCCGCCGGACTGACTACCGACGAAGGCGACGGCCTAACTCCCGTCACCTACATGAACTCCACCGCGGCGATCAAAGCTTTTTGCGGAGAACGAGGCGGCGTAGTTTGCACATCCTCGAATGCGGCAGGAGCTTTCCAGTGGGCGTGGAGCGGTGGAGATGGAAAAGCGCGAACCGATGTCTCCGCGCCACACCAGAAAATCCTTTTCCTCCCCGATCAACACCTCGGCCGCAACACCGGCTACAAACTGGGAATCCCGCTCAACGAAATGGTGGTCTGGGACCCATACCTGATCAACGGCGGTCTTACTCCCGAGCGGCTGAAAGCTGCCAAAGTTATTCTCTGGAAAGGCCACTGCTCTGTCCACCAGCGCTTCCTTCCCGAGCACGTGGATAAAGTCCGCGCCAAATATCCCGGTATTCAAGTGATCGTGCATCCCGAATGCCGCTGGGAGGTCTGCCAGAAAGCCGACGGCATCGGCTCGACCGAAGGCCTGCTGAAGATGATCCGCCAGGCCCCGGGCGGCACCATGTTCGCGGTAGGCACGGAAATTCACCTGGTGAACCGCATGGGCAAAGAGTTCGCCGCCGAAGGCAAAAAGGTGATCACCCTGGACGACTCCGGCTGCCTGTGCACCACCATGTTTCGCATTTCTCCGCAACACCTCTGCTGGGCCCTGGAAAACCTCGCCGAAGGCAACATCGTGAACCAGATCAAAGTGAAGGACGAGGTGAAGCACTGGGCGAGAGTGGCCCTGGACAGAATGCTGGAGATCCAATAGCGCCGGCCAGACTTAAGCGCCGGTTTGGTCACTTCCGAAGAATGTTTTCGTCGTGGAACGCTACTCCAGGGTGACCGACTTCACCAAATGCCGCGGCCGGTCCACATCCAGACCGCGGCGCACCGCCATGTAGTAGGCGAAGAGCTGCAGCGGCACGATCTCCAGCAGAGGCAGCAGCAACTCGGGCGCTTGCGGCACGAAGATGGTGTGGTCGGCCAGCTGGCGCAGTTGGTCGTCGCCTTCGCTGCCGATCGCGATCACCCGCGCCGCCTGCTGCTTGAAGCTGCGAATGTTGGCCATGTTCTTCTCGTAGCGGATCACCGAGCCGGGGTCGCTGCGGTCGCAGGTGGCAAGAATCACCACCGGGAGCGTTTCATCAATCAGCGCCAGCGGCCCGTGTTTGGTCTCGCCGGTGGGATAGCCTTCCGCGTGAATGTAGGAAACTTCCTTCAGCTTGAGCGCTCCGTCCATAGCGACGGGATAGTGAATGGCGCGCCCCATAAAAAGAAAATCGTCGAACTTGTGATAGCGCCCTGCCAGTTCTTCACAAGCCGCGGCTGCATTAAGCACGGCTGCAAGCTTGTCGGGAAGATCGAGCAGTTCGCGGATGTAATACCGCCGCTGCTCGCGGTTGAGCTTGCCGCGCACCTGGCCGAGATACATCGCGAACAGAAACAGCACTGCCATCTGCGCCGTGAAGGCCTTGGTGGAGGCGATGCTGATCTCCGGCCCGGCGTTCGTATAAAGCGCCCCCGAAGCCTCGCGCGCGATAGTTGAATCCACCACGTTGGAAATGGCCAGCGTATGGGTGCCTTTTGCCTGCGCCTCGCGCTGCGCCGCGGTGGTGTCGGCGGTCTCGCCTGACTGCGTGATCACAATCGTCAGCTCGCCCGGCCCGATGAGCGAATTGCGCCACTCGAATTCGCTGGCGTAGTCCACATCGACGGGCAGGTTCACCAGGTCCTGGATCATGTACTGGCCCGCCATGCCGGCGTGGCGGCTGGTGCCGGAGGCGACGATGTTGATGCGGCGCAGCGCCCGCAACTCCTCCGCGCTGAGGCCCACTTCATCCAGCTTCACCACGGCCGCCTCAAGCTTCACCCGCGGCGCAACCGTGGCGCGCAGCGCATGCGGCTGCTCGAAAATCTCCTTCAGCATGTGGTGGGCGAAGCCGCCCTTGGAGTCGTCAGACATGCCTGCCCATCCTCAGAAGTGCGCCCCCAGGAAACAGATTCTCATGAAACGATTTAATACCGAGCGTATTGTACCTTACGGCCGGGAGCCCGTTTCCGCTGGTAAGCTTACTGCCCATGACAAGTTTCTACAATCGCATTGCCGGCCGCAGCGTGGAACGGCTGGCGGCGCTGAGCGATGGAGTATTCGCCGTAGCCATGACTTTGCTGGTGCTCGACCTGCATGCCCCGGTGGCTGAGGCGGTACGCAGCGAGCACGACCTGTGGCGTGCCTTGGTGGCGCTCTCGCCGCGCCTGCTGATGCTCATGATGAGCTTCCTCACTCTGGGGATTTTCTGGGTAGGCCAGCAGACCCAGCTCAACCATCTGGAACGCTCCGACCGCAGCCTGTCATGGATTCACATCTGCTTCCTGTTTGTCGTGACCATCCTGCCCTTTTCCACCACGCTGCTGGCCGAGTTCACCGCCTTCCGCGTTGCCCTGCTCGCATACTGGGCCAACATTTTGCTTCTGGGAGCCACCCTCTACTTCAGTTGGGTTTGTGCGCTGGGGACAGGCCTGGTGAAAGCCGACCTGCCTCGGGAAGCTTCCGCCGCCATCCAGCGCCGCATCGTGATCGCGCAGTCGCTTTACGCCTTTGGCGCCATCTTGTGTGTGATCAGCACTTATTGGAGCATCGCCTTCATCATTCTGGTGCAGTTGAACTACGCCATCGCGCCGAGAATTCCGCGAAGGACCAGTTCGTAGGAGTTAAATCTAATTCCCCAGGTTCGGGGCGGTCACGTTCTTGTATTCATAACGGACGCTGCTATGAGATTTGCCGATTCCGCCGCCGCTATCGACATCTAATTCCTGTTTCAGAATGAGCCCGCTGCGCTTGGATATCCAGACTTGGGAATCCACTTTGTCGTCTTCGGTCTCGCTGTGCGCGCTGTAGAGATTGGCTGCTTCACCGTTCACTGCTTCTTCTCGCACCAGGTGACAGGATGTATTCTTGGCGTTCTTTCGATTCTCAATTTCTTGCTTGCGCCTGTCGTCCACCGACATCGGGACCTTCATCCATTTGCCATGGGTGAACACGTATAGCGCCCCGCCCACTGCAACGACTTCGCTGCTCTGGGGTTTGCCATTGGTGTAGGCCGCTACCGTGGTCTCGTATATGTGGTTGGGAACGGTGTTCAGTTTATCGGCTGCAGCAAAAACTGCTTCACAAGCCGGCTGCGCCAGGACAGGAACCGCCACGACGGAGGTCAAAACCGCCAGTCCGGCAGCTGCGGCAACCTTCAAGGCAAAAGGCCGAATCGGTCGAAAGGGCGTTGCACGCATTTTTAGGGACCTCCCGGTGAGAAATCTGGAAATGATGATGGCATCCGGCAATGACCTGGTCAAATAATTAGGGTCAAATAATTAGGACGAGATCGTCTATCTAATTAGATCGTCTAATTAGGAA
>DATJXG010000044.1:0-8306 GCA_035500455.1 Terriglobales bacterium
TCAGGCGCTCCAGGCCGGAGAGATCAAGGTATTCCACAAACTTCCGTACGTGGACTGCATTGCGGCAGCCTTGACCGTATCGCACCAGGCCATTCTGGTAAGCTCCGACCGCGACTTTGAAAAGCTCGGCCGCCGGGTTCAGGTTTTGTGGCTTCCGCGCCCGTGACGCGGAAGCGAAACTATCGGGAATGGCGTCTTTGGCCTCTGGCTGAAGGGTACGCTCTCGACCGCATCCGGTTCGAATACCGGTCGCAAACCGCGGACTCAGACCGTGCAGCTCAACAGCGCCTCTCCGGCTGCAACTGGAGCAGATTCAACCCGACCTTCCGAGCCCCTTGGCGTGAACTGAGGCCGCCCCGGGTCCACCTGCTGCCAGGCGCCGCGCACATCGGCGAAATGGCCGATCAATTTCTGCAGCAGCTCGGGCTTGCCGCCCATCTGCGCTTCCATGATCTTGCCCCGCGCATGGGCGTAGAACGCGCCCAGATTGCGGGCCGCCTCGCCGCCGCCCTCCGCATCCATCGATCCTTCCAGTTGCTGTAGAATCAGCAGCGCGTGCTTGACCTGGGCGCAGCGCTCCTCCACATTTCCATCGCGCATGGCGGCGATGGCACGCTGCAGGTCGGTAATGAGGCGGTCATACAGCATGACCACCAATCCCACCGAGGTTGCGCCCTCGACCGCCGCGCGGAGATAGCTGAGTTCGTTCGTTCTGGGTTTCATAATCTTGATCCGTTTTAGCCGCTGGCTTCTGGCTCCTGGCTCCTGGCCAACGCTCCGTAGCCGGTCGCTATGAGCCAGAAGCTAGTTGCCAGAAGCCAACAGCGGCGTCCCTACGACGACTTATTGTTGTTATTCGTAAAGCCCAATTCCGCGTCGATCTGCTGTTGCAGCAGGGGAAGTTCCTGCAGCGTGACGTTGATCTGGTTGTACTGCGCCAGCCACCGTGTCTGCTCGCTGGCGATGTAAGTTTCCAGGTCATCGATCTGGCCCTGCAGGCTCTTGTAAGTGGTCTGGTCGCTCTGGATCTCAAGGTAGAATGCGCCTTCGGTCGGATCCGTCAACGTGCTGAGCTGCCCGCTTACGTAAGTGGCAAAGCCTGACGAAGACTGGAAGAAGTTCTGAAAGTCCTGATAGTTGGCGCTCACCGCATTGTTGAGCGTGGGCGCGTCCACGGTCAGGGTGCCGTCGTCGTTCATATTGATGCCCAACGATCCCAGGGTGCTGAAGCTGCCGGCTCCGCTCACCGAATAGCTGGCGAAAGCCAGCAGCTGTTGCTGCACCATGCGCGCGTTGGTGTCTCCACTCAGCGGCCCGCTGGTCTGCGATCCGGTGTTGAAGGTGAACTGCGCGTTCAGGTCCTGGATGGCGGTGTTGTAAGCCGTCACAAAGTCGTTTACCGCCTGTATGGCGGTGTCGGTGTTCGAGGCTACGCCCACCGTCACTTCAGTATTGGGCGCGCTCCCCACCAGATTGAAGGTAACCCCGGCCACAACTCCTGATACCGAATTGCTGGCGCTGCTTACCGGCACACCATCCACGGTAAGCATCGCGTTCGCGCCGGTCACGGCCTTGGTGAAGTTCAGGCCGGTGCTGTCGCCGCTGACCGTAATGTCGCTGGCCGCGCCCGAGTTCTGCGCCACCAGCGCCAGGCGCGCGCCATTGGCATCAGTAACCACATTCGCCGTTACGCCCAGGCTCAGGCCGTTGATCTTGGTGGCCAGGGTCTGCAAGGTGTCATCGGTGCTGTCCAGGGTGATGGTGGTGGGCGATCCCGAACCTACCTGGATCGTAAAACTGGTGCCGTCGGTCAGCGGAGTGCTGCTGCTGGCGACGGGATCGGTGTAATACGAAGAAGTCGAAGCCAGATTGTTCACCACCAGCACGTGCGTCCCCGCCGCCGTTCCCGGCTGCGCAGAAACCGTGACTACGCTGGAGTTGCTGGAACTGGTCGAAACCGAGCCCAGCGCCCCGGAAATATCTTTCAAGGCGTTGATCTTGTCTTCCAGGTTCGACAAATCGCTGTTGAGCTGGTTCAGCGCGGTTCCTGCTGCCTGCAGATTCTGCTGCTGCGTCTGCCAGCCGGTCTCCGGGGCGCGGGCCGCGGTTACCAGTTGGTTGACTGCGGAAGTAACGTCAATTCCCTGTCCGGAAAACAGTGTCGCGGTGTCAATCGATGAACTCATTCTTCAAACCTTCAACTGGGTGTGAGCTTCAGATCTTTCTGGTTTGCTTTGCGTCCTTTGGAACGAATCGTGAAGAGAAGCCTGGCGGGGCTGGTTGGCCCCACCAGGTTTCGAGGTTGAAGTTATTGCAACAGCTTGAGCACAGCCTGCTGCATCTGGTTGGACTGCTGCAGGGCGGCGATGCCGGTCTGCTGCAGGATGCTGTACTTCGACAGGTCAGAGGTGGTCTTGCCCATGTCAGCCGAACGGATGCTGTCTTCGGCGGACGAGAGGTTCTGCACCTGGTTGCTGATAACGTTCGAGGCGCTCTGCAACCGGTTCTCCGACGCACCCAGCGTGCCGCGGTCGGCGGCCACGTTGGCAATGGCGTTGCTGATGTCGGTCAGCGCGGTCTGCGCGTTGGCGTTGGTGGTGAGGTCATCACCGCTCAGGTCAACCGCCGTCAGGCCGGTGCTGAAGCCGATGCTGCTGGAAGACAGCGCGCCCACCGAAACCGCGATGGTGCTGCTGCCGGCACTGGTACCGTCCGTCAAGAACACGTTCGCGCCCGAGCCGCCGAACACAGCCTGGCCGTTGTAGGTGGTGTTGCTGCCGATGCGATCGATTTCAGCCTTGATCGACTGGAATTCGGCATCGAGCGCGGCGCCCTGCTGGGTGCTGACCGTGCCGTTGGCGGCTTCGGTCGCCAGGGTGACCGCGCGGTTCAGAAGCGTGGTGACCTGCGCCAAGCTGCCGTCGGCAACCTGCAACATGCCCAGACCGTCAGTGGCGTTCTGCGCCGACTGAGTAAGAGCGGTGACATTGGCCATCAAGCCATCCGCGATGGCCAGGCCGGCTGCGTCATCCGCGCCGGAGTTGATACGCGATCCAGAGGACAGTTGGAACAGCGAGTTCTGCAGTGACTTCTGATTGATCGCCAGCTGGTTCTGCGCTGCCAGTGAAGAGATGTTATTGAGAATGCTGAGTGACATTTTAAAAGCTCCTTGTTTGTGATTTCGACTTGCGCCGAAACTCCGCTGGTCTTTCTGGGGGCTTTTCCAACGTGTCGTCCGGTGCTTTGCTTCGGGCCTACTTATCGGTACCTGATATAGGCGGAATCAGTTTTTGCAGGTGACGGTGGTAATTGGCGGGTAACCACTTTCGGGAAATAAGATGTAGTGAAAATGAACCACTTATCTTTACCCAGCCCGCGCAAACTGCCCTGGGATGGCCTCCCCCCCACGTTACCTTCAGGCCATCCTCCGGTGTGGCTGCCTGCTTGCCGTGGCGCTTTGAAGACTCTCCTTGTTAGTACCGATAGAGTCGCCTCCCCTGCGGACGGCGGGAGGACCGCATGATCCAGCTCACCCGCCTGAATAACGAACCGTTAACCGTCAACTCTGACCTCATCAAGTTTGTCGAGGGCGCCCACGACACCGTCCTCACCCTTATTAGTGGGGAAAAAATCGTGGTTCGCGAAAAGGTGGAGCAGGTAATCGAACGGGTAATCCAGTTCCGCAGGGCAGTTCTGGCGGGCCTGCCCATGATGACAGCCAGCACCACGTTTGGCACAAACGCCGAGCCGCCCCCCAAAGAACGCTCGGAAGGAGCAGGCCAAAGCTAAAGGTCGGTCTTGAGAGCTAAAAGCTAAGAGCTAACAGCTAAGAGCTGGGATCTATGGACAAAAGCACATTCGCGGGATTATTTCTGGCCTTCGCCGGCATCGTGGCCGGCCTGCTGCTCGAGGGCGGCAAGCTGGGCCAGATCCTGCAACCCACCGCGGCCATGATCGTCTTCGGCGGCACCCTGGGCGCGGTGATGGTCCAGTTCCCCTCCAAGGTCGTGCTCCAGGCCGCCCGGCGCGTGGCCCACGTCTTCGTGGAGAAGACTCCGGACGGCCAAGCGCTTATCCGAGAGCTGGTGACCTACTCGCAGAAGGCCCGCAAAAGCGGCATCGTCTCGCTCGACGCCGACCTGAACAAAATCACCGATCCCTTCCTTAAGAAATCCCTCACTCTCGCGGTGGATGGAACCGAGCCCGAAGAACTCCGCAAAATGATGGAACTGGAACTCGACAACCAGGCGGAGCGCGAAGAAAAGATTCCACAGGTTTTCGAATCCGCGGGCGGATTCGCTCCCACCATCGGCATCATCGGCGCCGTCCTCGGCCTCATCCAGGTCATGCAGCACCTCGACAACATTTCCGAAGTCGGCAAAGGCATCGCGGTCGCCTTCGTGGCCACGATTTATGGCGTCGGTTCTGCCAACCTTCTTTTTCTTCCCTCGGCCGGCAAACTGAAGATCCGCATGCGCGAAGAGCAGGTTCTCCGCGAAATGACCCTGGAAGGAGTGGTCTCCATCCTCGAGGGCATGAACCCGCGAATGCTGGAGACGCGCCTCCAGGGTTTCCTCGCCGAGCAAAAATCCCTGCCGAAAGCCAAGGCTCACGCCGTATGAGACGGCGCCGCAAAAGCGAAAGCCACTCCAGCCACGAGCGCTGGCTGGTCTCATACGCCGACTTCATCACCCTGCTGTTCGCCTTCTTTGTGGTGTTGTACGCGTCCTCTCAGGTGGACAAGAAAAAAATGATCCAGGTCGCCGCCGCCATTCAAGGCGGATTCCGCCAGATGGGAGTTTTCACTGCGCCAACCGCCGGTTCCGGCGGCGCGCAGCCTACCCCGGTAGTGAATGATCTGGCCAAGAAAGAAGCGGCTCCCGATGGTTCCGCCGTTCCATTGTCGAAGGTAAAGAGCGACCTGGAGCGTGCCTTGAGCGACGAGATCAGCAAACACCAGGTGGAAATGCGATCCGTGCCCGACGGTCTGGTGGTGAGCCTGCACGAGGTCGGCTTCTTCAATACCGGCGAGGCCCAGCTTCTGCCCGGCGCGGAGCCGGTGCTGGCGCATGTCACCAACGTGCTGGCGGCGGGCGGCTTCCAGATTCGCGTCGAAGGCCACACCGACGACGTCCCCATTCGCAACGCCCGCTACCATTCCAACTGGGAACTTTCCACCGCGCGCGCCACTCAAGTGGTCCTGATGATGGTGCAGAAGAACGCCTTTCCTCCAGACCGTGTGTCAGTCGCGGGTTACGCGCAATATCATCCTGTTGCCAGCAACGATACCGAGGAAGGCAGGCGGCGCAATCGCCGCATCGATCTGGTTGTGATCGCCACCACTCCCAAGCCGGATGTCAGCGCGATTCAAAAAGCAAGCCCATAACGTAGGCAGGTTCCTGCATGGTAATTGCCGTAACTGGTGACGCCTGCCAGGCAAAATCCGTTCTGAATTCGTAACAGACTCGTTATCCACAATTGATCACCTGCCCTCTTGGATATACCCTACAGCTAACTAATGCGTTGACATGGTTCCTGAGGGGGGAAGCGCGCCACGCTTCCATGTCACCTGCGCTGTAACTGTCGCGAACTCTCCTCGTGTCTTTACTCCCGCATGGGAGCGCATAGGAACACAGGGGCAAGGCCGTGGACTCGACCCGTACGCGGTTCCAGATACTCGTGGTTGATCCAGCTCGGGACACTTTTGAGCGCTTGGCCCAGATGCTGGCGTCAGAAGATGTTCATCTAACCTCGTCCTCCACCGCCGAAGAAGCCCTGGAACAAACCCAGCGCTTGCGGCCGCAAATCATCCTTTCCGAGCAATCTCTCCCCGGCATCAGCGGCCTTTCCCTCATGGACCAGGTTCTCGCCGGCGATCCCGGTATCGACTTCATTCTCCTGACCTCCGACCGCAGCGAAGAACTGGCGGTGGATGCCATTCGCCGCGGGGCGACCGACTGCCTCATCAAGCCGCTCGACGCCGCCAAACTGCAGGAGTCGATCCACAAGCTGGTCGCGCAGGCTGAAATCCGCCAGAAGACGGCCGTGCTCGACCACGAACTGCTCGATGTCTACCAGTTCGAAGGCATGGTCGGCCGCAGTCCCCTCATGCTGGAAGTCTTCGCCAAAGTTCGCCGCATCGCCCCCCACTTCCGCACCGTGCTGGTCACCGGCGCCACCGGCACCGGCAAGGAACTCGTCGCTCACGCCCTGCACAAACACAGCCCGGTACACGCTTCCCCCTTCGCCGTGTGCAATTGCTCCGCCCTGGTCGAGACTCTGCTGGAGAGCGAACTGTTCGGCTATGTGAAGGGCGCCTTCACCGGCGCCAACCAGGACAAGCGGGGAATTTTCGAATACGCCAACGGGGGCACCGTATTCCTCGATGAGATCGGCGAACTTCCTCTGCTCGCCCAGGCCAAGCTCTTACGCGTCCTGCAGAATAGCGAAGTGCAGCGCGTGGGATCGCCGGTCCGCCACCGTGTAGACGTGCGGGTGATTGCCGCCACCCACCGCGACCTCAGAAAAATGGTGGCGCAGGGCCAGTTTCGTGAAGACCTGTTTTACCGCCTCTCCGTGGTTGAGATTTCCGTCCCCCGCCTGGCCCAGCGCCGGGAGGATCTGCCGCTCCTGCAGCGCCACTTCCTGGAAAAGTACTCCCACCTCTACCAAAAAGACGTAGTCGGCATGACCCGTCGCGCCCAGGCTCGCCTCGCTGGACACCACTGGCCGGGCAACGTCCGCGAACTGGAAAATGTGATCAGCAGCAGTTGCATCATGGCCGTGGGCAGAGTCATCGACCTGCAGGATCTGCCCGAGGTTTTCCGCGCCGCCTCGGTCGATCCCAGCTCTGACAGCGAGGAGCTGCTTTCCCTGCACGAACTGCAGCGCCGCCATCTGCTGCGCGTGCTCAATCTGGTGCAGGGCAACAAGGCGCGGGCGGCGGAAATCCTCGGCGTGGGCCGCAATACGATTTACCAGATGCTCGGCCGCTACCGCAGCGGAAGCCCGCACCCCCATTCACCCAAAGGCAACGCCTAGGCGGCGGAAGGGTTCCGATTGCCGATTTCCGACTGACCATTGCTGATTGCTGATTTCCAAGATGTGGGGCGCGGGCCCCATCAGGCAAAAGTCAACAATCAGCAACTTCCCCGCATCGAACAGGAGCTTTTCAAATTCCTCCAAACTCCCTGTCCAGAGCCGGATTCGCCGGATATTCACAACGCTGTAACCTACGCTGAGCGCCCTGACTTCATGATTCCTTTCGGCAAATATGCATGAATTGCGCACGGTGTCCGCATGCGTGACACGGCCTCGCCCCGGCTGCACAGAATTTTGTTCACCGGGCTGTGAACTGCCTGCACTCGATTGCTGTGAAAGCAGATAGAGGCGGGCATTTTTATTTGACTCCTCCAACAGAAGGAGTAAAAACATACTCGTTCTTCGACACCTTCTAAGTTTTCCCGGTTGGCGTAGCGTCCGGGGCTCGAGCGCGGTCGCGGCTCACATCGCAAGATGGCGGGTCGAAGGCCAGCAAGGGTCTATAGCAAAGCGCTGGTCGAGGCGAACGAGAAGATCTGTTGAAGGCAGGATAGAGTCCCGAGGCGTTGAGCAGGTTTATCCGGTTGGCGGTAAGCCCGGAGCCCGAGTGACGATCGCGCGTCGCAACCCGCAAGGAAGCGGCGAGTGCAGGTCGGCAAGGGTCTAACGCGAGCTACTGGCCGAGACGAATGGGCTCAACACCACCTCGGGACTCTTAAATTTTTGTAGCCCCAAGTTGTGGCGCGGGCATTCGTACCCGCGAAGGTTGATCCTGCCCCACGCATTCCCCAAATCATTAGCGACAGTTGTCTTTGCGACTTTTGCGGTTAATTCCTGACCGCAAGCGTCTCCCCAAAACGGTGGGCATGATTTGAGAAGCGAAGACGCGGGCAGGGAGTGCCCGCGCCAGCGTCCTGACTGATGCCGAGTTAGTTAATGTCGAACTGCTCCTGGTGAAGCGCGGGATCGCTCTTCACGATCACCGTCTTCTTGGTCAACTCTTCCAGTTCCAGGAGTGCTTTGCCGTTATTGCCTTTCAGCGCCTTGGCCACTTCCGGGTTTACCCGTAGCATCACGTCGGAGTGCTCGAGGTGCTTGGAAATCTTCCGCATCTCGACATAAATCTCATTGCACACCGTACCCACCGACTTCACGAATCCCGTAGAGGCGCAATAAGGACAGGGCGCGCCGATCGTACGTTCCAGCGACTGCTTCACCCGCTTGCGAGTAATCGCCACCAGGCCGAAATCGTTGAACTGCAGCGC
>DATJXG010000045.1:0-3470 GCA_035500455.1 Terriglobales bacterium
TCCGGAAGCGCAACGCGTTCATCAGGAGATGGCCTCCAGAATCCGCTCCGTGCTCGACGGCCAGCGCCTGGTTTCGCTCGACACTCTTCTCGCCCTTGGCCAGGGTCTGGATGAACTGGCCCGCGGCCAGGGCAACGCCGACAACCTGCTTCCGCTCGCCGGTGAGTTGCGCGAATTCGAAATGCCGCGCCCCATCTTCACCGGCAGCGAGCGCACGGAGTGGGCCGCCGGAACTTACAACAACCGCCATACCGAACTGCAGATGCGCACCGATCTGAGCAAGGTGCTCAAAGGCAGTCATTCCAAAGCGCAATTGGAAGAGGCGCGCGGCGCTCTTACACCGTTCCTCCGTGACACCCTGGTGGGCCTGAACTACGCCTACTATGAGCCGCCCGGGGCGCAGGTGCTGCACAACAATCCTTTGCTCGTCCGCTCCCATGACTTCTCCGGCGACACTGTGGCCGGCGTCGAGCGCCTGTGGGAAGCGCCTCAGGTCTTCGGCGAAGGCTCCCCCGCCGGCGGCGGAGCGCACCTGGTCGGCTCGCTGGCCGATTTGCCCTACGTCCTGGCGTCGATGGAGCAGGATTTCATTGCCCCGGAAAATGTCCAGGCCCTGATCTGGCGCGAGATGGTTCCCGGCCTCATGATCAGCGCTACCCTGCCGCGGTGGTGGGGCGTGAGCCGCAATGAGTTGCACGCGGTTGCGCTTTATCAGCGCGCGGGAGAAGAGATGTTCACCGCCGCCGTGGGCAACGAGGAGCTACGCCACAAGGTGCTCGATATCCTTGCCGACCGCATGACCCCGCAACGCCTGGCCCTGGTCGAGGAGGCCATGCGCACCGGGCGGCTGTCCGACGTTCTGCCGCGGATCATGCCGGCCGACACGTTCTACCTCGCCGCCGAATTTCGCCGCAGATATCCCGGAGAGACCGATGCTCCCGGTCCTGCCGGCCAGGAGTTGGACAGCCTGCGCAGCCGCTATCCGGAAGAGGTGAGCTGGGAAAGGCTTTCACAGGATTTCGGAATTCCTCATCCCATCCTGACCCAGAATTACGGCCTCGAGTTATTGAACGTGAAGCCGTTTCCCGCGTTTCAGGGTTATTCCAGCCGCTTGCTGGCCGAAACCTGGGACTCCAATAATCTCTACTGGGCGCGCCTGGCGGATGAAAAGGGTTACCCGCCTGTGGTGCTGAACCGGCTGGTTCCCGAGCTGACCCGCCGCATGGTGGAAAAGATTTTCGCCACCGAGTTCGAGGACTGGCCGGCCTTGCTCCGCGCCATGCGCGAAACCGGGGACGAGTTCCGCCAGGGCAAGATCGCGGCCTTACCGCCGTCGGAAATCGCCTCTCAGCCTGCGGGCCAGTGAGGCAAAACAGAGTTTCAAAGCCGCCCCAACTTGGAAAAACAAGCGCGGGCACAATGGGCAGAATATGACGACCAAAAATTTTCTCGTATTCGCGCTTTCAGCAGGCTTGTTGTTCGCCTTGACCCCGCGGTCGGTCTCGCAGGACCAGCCGCACATCCACGTCAACGTCAACATGGTGCAGTTGAACGTAGCCGTGACCGACAACAAGGGAAACTACGTGACCGGGCTTCGGCCCCAGGACTTCGTGGTCACCGAAGACGGCATCCCGCAGAAGGTCGCAACCTTCGGCGAAGGCAACGAGCCCACCCGGCGGCTGGAGGAAGTCTCCGTTCCCGATCCCAAGCCCGCCGCGCCTGCCCCGGCCGCCGAGACCCAGGTCCCGGCGCAGAGCGGTGATATGCTGCACGATTTCAATTCGCTGGTAACCGGTGCAAACGTATTCATCCTGTTTGACACCAGCAACTACATGTACCGCGGATTCGTCTTCGCCCAGGACGCCATCTCCGATTTCGTGCGCTCGCTCGACGGCGCCGATAAAATCGCCTTCTATTCCTACAGCCGCGACCTTTCCCGCGCCTCCGGCCTCACCGCCGACCGCACCCAGGTCCTGCGCGGAGTTCGCACCACTGTAGCCGGAGACGACGCCGCCCTCTACAACTGCCTGTTGTTGACGGTGAAAGACGCCGCCCAGTTCACCGGCAGAAAAGTGATCGTGGTCTTCTCCAACGGCCCCGATAACTCCAGCATGGTGCCGCCGGAAGACGTGGCCGAACTGGCCCAGTCCACCGGCACTGCCATCTACATGATCAGCACCCAGGAAGCCCAGCTGGAGCCGGTTTCCACCGCCGTGTTCGAGCGCATGACCGCCGCCACCGGAGGCAAAGCCTACTTCGCCAAGAACTGGCGCGACGAAAAGCGCGCCTTCGCCTCCATTCGCGACGACCTCACTCATCTGTACTCCCTGAGCTACTATCCTCAGCCCAACCCCAATCGTGGCTGGCGTTCTATCTCCGTGAAACTCGTGGGCCCGGCCCTGAAGCGGGACCACATCCGTACCCGCGACGGCTATCGCCTGCAACCATCGCGCTTCTCCGCGGAAAGCATTCTCCCAACGCCGCCGGGAGCGGAAGGGCAAGTAACCGGCCACTGAGAGCTGACGACACGAAGTGACGAATCGAATGTAGGCGTGGGCGTCCCCGGCCGTGCGTCGATCTCCGCGCGGCTGGCTTCCCGAAGCTGAACCTCTATATCCCAACCAAAATTCCGGTGCGCTCAACGCACGGGCGGGACGCCCGTGCCCGCAAGAGCCACGTCCCATCGTGCTGCGTTCTGACGCAGTTGTTCCGTCTCCTGGCCGAGAGATTGCTGTTCATCTCTTCGTTCAGCGTTCAACCGGGAGGCAATCCCCGATGTCCAGAAGATGGGCGACTCTGCAAAAGATGTGGCGTGAAACCGGTCCTGTTCATACGGGGGCATTCCTGGCCTCGAAGTTAGTGAGTGTGGCTAAGAATGGGCGCATGGCTCTGCCCAACACGCTGGAAGCGAACCTCGAAACCTGGTCGAGATACGACTGGTCGAAGCAGGGCGAGGAGTGGACTCCAAACTGGGAATGGAAGCAAAGCCTGGTGCGGCACGTCCTCGAGCCCAACATTCCCCTGGGCTCCCGGGTGCTCGAAATCGGGCCCGGCGCAGGCCGCTGGACCACTTACCTGGTTCGCCGCGCCTGTTCACTCACCCTGGTCGATCTGACTCCGGAGTGCATCGATCTGTGCCGGAAGAAATTCGGCGAGTCGCCCCACCTCAGGTACTTTGTCAATGATGGGCGCGACCTGAGTTTTATCCCTGCTGGTTCCATCGATCGCATCTGGTCGTTTGATGTTTTTGTTCACATCCAGTCCGCGGACATCGCGGCATACGCGCGCCAATTCGCGGCCCTGCTTTCACCCGGCGGAGTGGGCGTGATCCATCATTCGGCCAGAGGTGCGAATGCCAGAGGCTGGCGCAGCGATATGACAACTCAGAAGATGGCGGAAATTTGCAGCAATAACAGCCTCTTCATGTTGAGCCAGTTTGATTCCTGGGATCATGGCCGCTTCCGTATCTC
>DATJXG010000046.1:0-4238 GCA_035500455.1 Terriglobales bacterium
TTGGGCGGCTACAGCGCCTCCGGAGGAGCGGGCAACAGTAAGCAGGTGAACCACACGACAGTCGGCCGCATCGCCGAAGGCGCCAACGTCGAAAAGGAAGTTGCCATCGACCTCAGCCGTATGCGAACCGTCTCGCTGATGTTGCGTGATCCCGATTTCACCGCCAGCATTGATATCGCGGGCGCCATCAACGAGAGCTTCGGCAAAGATGTCGCTTCCGCAGTTGACAGCCGCCGCATCGATATCAACGTTGCCAATGCGGGCCTGGGATCTGTCCCGCAGTTAATCTCGCGCGTGCAGAACCTTGCGGTCACCTTCCATCCTCCGGCGAAAGTAGTGGTCGACGAGCGCACCGGAACCATCGTCATGGGCGGCGATGTGAAGCTCTCAGCGGTCGCCATTCTGCATGGAAATCTGAGCATCGAAGTGACGACGCAGTTTGCAGTTTCTCAGCCTACGCCCTTCTCCAAGAACGGCGACACCGCGGTCGTTCCGGAAACTACGGTCAAGAGCGATGAAAGCGCGGTCGGCAAAATTCAGTTGAGCGAAGGCGCGAGCGTGGAGGATCTGGTAAACGGCCTGCACGCCGCTGGAGCCACAGCCCGCGATGTGGTTGCGATCATCGAAGCCATCAAAGCCGCCGGCGGCCTGCGCGCCGACCTGGAGGTGATGTAGCTATGCCGCAGAACAGCCTCCTCGGTCCCGCCAACGCAACCCAGAATCTGACCGATGCCCGCATGGAGAAGGTCTTGGGTGAGGTCAAGGCCAGCAAGAATTCCTCGAACCCCAAGCTGGAGCGCGCGGCGAAGGCGTTTGAATCGATCCTGCTCGACAAGTGGCTGGAGGATGCCCAGCACGCCTTCGCCAGCGTTCCCGGCGATGATCCCGATAAGAACGACGCCGGCAACGTCGGCGCCGACCAATACCGCAGCCTGGCCATGCAGGCCCTGGCCGAGAAGATCACAGACTCCGGTGGGATTGGCATCGCTTCCATGATCATGCGGCAGATGGCGCATAAGCCGGCCGAGACAACGGCGGAATCAACTGATTCCAAAGCGGTTAGCCCGTTGGGTACTGACGAGGGATTACCCCCTCGTAACCGGATTAAAGTTCCTACAGGAAAGGACCGATAAGGTTCCACCCCAAACTGCAGGTGTTGCTATGAGAATCAATTCGAACCAGTCGATCGCCAGTGAGCTTGCCGCCGAAGGAACGGCGCGCAGCGGCAAATCGTCCAAGGCTTCGGGTGGGAACTTTTCCGCCAACGAGGGCGCCAGCTTTTCCGGAGACACTGCCAACGTAGGCGGCTTAACCACACTCGCGCTGCAAGCACCCGAAGTGCGCCAGGACCGGGTAAGCGCCCTGCGCGAAGCCGTGCGCAACGGCAGCTATCAAATCGATGCCGGCAGCATTGCCGATGCCATGATGCGGGAGTCCAGTTAACGCTGGGCAATAATACTTTGCGTTCTTCGTGACCCTAGCGGTAGAAATTCAACCGCGAAAGTCGCAGAGGCCGCAAAGATTCCAAGGGAATTCGATCGCCTCTCCTGATGGCCGACGACCAGATCAAAGACGCCGAAGACTGGGCTGCCTCCCTGGCAGCGCTGCGCGCGCTTTCCGCCGAAGTGCAGGCGGCGCTGCTGGCGCTCAGCCAGAACGATCTCCAGCAGTTCGAAGCCAGCGTGGCGGCGCAGCAAAAGCTCTGTGATTCCCTCCGCGGCTCATCCTTGCTCAAGTCCAAAACCGGGGCAATCATCGCTGACCTGAAAAACGCGGCGGCTTCGGCGTTTGTGCGCATGTCATCCTCCGGTACCCCCGCCGGCACGCCCGCGGAACGACTCGCCGAAATCCAGAAAGAGTTAGCCCATCTCAACCGCGTTTACGCCATGTTCGTGGATCGCGCTCACCGGTTCTTTCACATTTTGCTCAAGCTCAATCAGGGTTCGAACCAGGGCTATTCGCGCGAAGGAAAGGCAGTTTCAGCGGACCACACCTGGTCCTGCGAGGTATAGAACACATGGGAAGTTTGACCGGCTCCATGCTGCTCGCGGCCAATGCCCTGCTGGTACAGCAGGGCGCGCTGGAGGCCACCAGCAACAACATCGCGAACTCCAACACTCCCGGCTACTCGCGGGAGGTGCCCATCCTTACCGAGGCCACGCCGGCGGTGGAAGGCAATGTCGCCTATGGACGAGGCGTGCAACTGCAGCAGATCGCCAGCGTTCGCGACCAGCTCCTGCAGTTTCGCCTGTACGGCGAAACCCAGCAGCAGAATAACGCCGATACCCAGGTCAATTATCTGACCCAGATCGAGAATCAATTCAGCAGCACTACCTCGGGCCTCGGACCTGACATCACGGCTTTCTTCAACAGTCTGAACCAGCTCTCGACCGACCCCACCAGCATGTCGCAGCGGCAAGGGGTGCTGGCCGCGGGAAATAATCTGGCCAGCGATTTTCAAGGTACAGCCGCTCAACTTGCGACGATCAAGCAGGGCATGAACCAGAACGTGGTTCAAGACGTAAACCAAATCAACACCCTGACCAGTGAGATCGCGAAATTGAACACGCAGGTATCCAGCTTCCAGAACATGGGCCAGGATCCGGGCGCTACCGAAGACCAGCGCGACCAATTAATCACCCAGCTCTCGCAGCTCACGCAGATTTCTGCGATCCAGACCAGCGAAGGCCTTACCATCACCACCGGCAACGGTACCGCGCTGGTCGTCGCTAACAAGAGCTATGATCTGCAGGCGACGCCGGACGCTACCGGGGCACAGCAGATTTACGCCTCCGGCCAGAACATTACCGGCGAGATTACCGGCGGCCAGCTTGGCGGATTGATTACGGTGCGCGATCAGTTTTTACCCACGGTGCAATCTTCCCTCGACAATCTGGCCAGTGGGCTGGCTACCAATTTCAACGCCGCGCAGACGCAGGGATTCGATCTTTCCGGCAACGCCGGCCAGGCTTTTTTCAATACGACCTCGGGTGCGGGCGCGGCCGCCAACTTCTCGGTGGCCATCACTGACCCCTCGTTGATTGCGGCAAGCTCCGACGGTTCGGTAGGGAGCAACGGAAACATCGTCAATTTGCTGGGGGTACAGAATCAGGCCCTGTCGTCAGGCCAGACGCCGCTCGACACTTACTCGGGCATCGTTTTTTCTGTGGGCAGCGCGACTGCGCAGGCGCAGGCGGCCTCGCAGGCAAGCACGCTGGGCGTGCAGCAGGTGACCGACCAGATATCCTCCGTCTCTGGAGTTTCGCTCGACGAAGAAACCTCCAACCTGATCCGTTTTCAGCAGGCCTTCGCCGCCGCCGCCCGCGTGATTACCACAATTGACCAGCTCACTCAAACCGTGATGACCATGACCAGCGGTTCATAAGGACAAAGCACAGGAACAGAACAATGCGCGTAAATCCTAATCCCGCAAACGACATCCTGGCCGCCATCCAGCAGACTCAGGCGACCGAACAGACGGCTCTGCAGGAACTCTCTTCCGGCAAGCGCGTCAACGCGCCTTCCGATGATCCCGCGGCGGCGGCCAACGAAATGCGCAATCAGGCCTCCGAGTCGCGCATCGACCAGTACCTGCAAAGTGTAAGCAGCATGCAATCTCAGTTGCAGACCGCAGACTCCACCTTGAACTCGATGGTGACTACGCTGAATCAGGCGGTCAGCCTGGGAGTTGAAGCCACCAACGGTACGCTTTCCCCTTCCAACCTGCAGCAGATTCAGGAGCAGATTCAGGGCATCATTGGGACGGCCGTGCAACTGGCGAATACGTCCTATCAGGGCAGCTATCTTTTCGCCGGCACGGAGACGAACCAGCAGCCTTTTACGCAAGGCGCGAGCGGCGTGACCTACAACGGGAACGATGGCGTCAACAGCGTCGCCATTGCCGACGGCCGCAATCTGCAGTCGAACCTGCCGGGCAGTCAACTATTTCAGCAGTCCGGCTCGGATGTTTTCGGTTCGCTGCAACAGCTTTCCGCCGCTCTGCAAAGCGGAGATCAAAACGCGATCAGCACCGCGACCTCGGCGATCTCGGGCGCGCTGAATTACCTCTCCGGGCAGCGCGTGTTCTACGGAAATGCACTTAGTCAACTCAACGACGATCAGACCAATCTTAACCAGGAAACCGTGAATCTGAAAGCCCAGGACAATGCACTCGTGGGGGCGGATACCACGCAGGTAGCGACCGACCTCTCCACCGCGGAAACCGCGCACGAGGCCGC
>DATJXG010000047.1:0-4045 GCA_035500455.1 Terriglobales bacterium
GTACTCACCGGAGAAAACCACATAGCGTCCGAAGGCTTGCTGGATTCCGGCGTGGAATTCGTTGCGCCATCCGGGACTGAACGGGGTGGCGCCGGGGGCGGCGCAACCCAGCAGCGGATTCAGGACCGCGTCGCCGCATCCTATGCTCGCCAGCACCAGGTTCTCGTTGAACGGCGTTTCCAGCACCCTCGCATAGGAAGCCCGAAGCACGGTGTTGGTGCGCTTAATGTTGTAGGCAACTCCCAGGCGCGGTTCGGCTTCGCGGTGGGTAGTAAGGCCATTGTAAAAATCGCCGCGCACTCCCAGATTCAGCGACCAGTTGCCTTTGGTGATTGCATCCTGGAGGTAGAGGGCGAGTTCCTTGACGTCGGTATGTCCGTGGAACCCGTACAGGCCGCCCTGGCGTGTGAGGTCATAGGGAAGGAGATCGGTGCACGGGGAATCCAGCGCCGTGTTGCTCACGGTGTCATAGCAGGGATCACCATTGCCGTCGGTGAGCGAGGGCAGGAAAGTCGGATCGACGATGCCCAGGCGGTCGTCTTCGGTCAGGAACGTCTGCTCGTACATCACTCCGGCTTTCAGGTTGTGAATGCCTTTGACGTAGGAAATGTTCGACCGGAGACCTGCATTGGTGAGGGTCCGGTCCTGGCCCACGGTCTCCGTCTGAAGGTCCGGCGTGAGATCGGCAAAGGGATTGGCGCTCGGGTAGTAGTTGTACTGGTCCCTCCGCACGAACGCGCCGAGGGTGAATAGCGTGGACGGGCTGAGCACGTGGGTCCAGGAAGGAGCGATGTTGAACGTCTTGATCTGGGAGCGCTGGTCGGCCGGGCCCACGACATTGCCGTTGGGATCCAGGCCGCCATTGTCCACTGTGACCCCATTCCATGCGGTCGCGTTTTGTGCGTCAAACGAATTCGGCGTCTGAAACCAGGAGCGGGTAAAGCCGCCGTTGATCTGGATCGAGTCAGAGGAAGAGAACCGGTAGTCCACCCGGTCGAACAGGTTCTCTTCATTGCCCTTGTCGTGCATCACGGTAAATTCCGGGGGATCGAGAAAGCGGCCGCTGTTGAGGCCGCTGGCGGAAATGAAGTTTCCCCAGCTCTTGCCGCCATAGGCGAGACTGAATCCGGCGGTGCTGGAACCGAATGATCCATACGAAGCCGTCACGCTGCCGTGGGGGGTGGTCACTCCCTGGCCGGAGCGGGTGGTCACGTCGATCACCACGCTGGTCTTGTCGCCGAATTCCGCCGGCGGCGCGCCCGAGATCACTTCCATCGACTCCACCGAGTCGAGGGGAATCTGGTTGGAAAACACCTTGCTCTGCTGGTCGGTGATGGGCTGGCCATCCACCGAAAAGGAATTCTCAGCATGGTCGCCCAGTCCATGAAACAGCCCGTTCGAGTCCGCGGCCACGCCCGGTGTCGCCAGCGTGACCAGCGAACTTACCGACGACGACTGGCTCTCCAGCGGCAGCTTGTCGAACAGATCCCGGTCCACATCGGTGTGGAAGGTGGAAGTGTTTTCCAGCAGGTCTTCGCCGGAGGCTTCCACCGTCACCGTCTCCGAGGAACCTGTCACCTGCAAGTTGATCTTCAAGTTCAGCGGAACCGAAGAACGGACATCCACGTCCTCCACGTACTCGGCAAAGCCGTGCGCCGTGACCGTGAGGTGATAGGGATTGAAGGGAACGTTGGGGACGTCGAACTTGCCGTCGCTGCCGGTAGTTACCACTCGCTCAAAAGCGCTGACCGGATTGCGGATCTCGACCGTGGCCTTGGGGACGACTGCACCCGATGGGTCCAGAACCGTGCCGGTTACCGAAGTTGAATTGCCTGTCTGCGCATAGACGCTGAAACCGAGTCCCAAATAAAAAATGCCAATAAGAGCCGCGCGAAGCGGATTTATAGAGAAAGCCATGATTCCCTCCCGGGGATGAAGCAGGGTTGAGGACGATAGGCGTCAGAGCGCCCTTTTCTGATTTGTGCTGAACCTACGCGGAAGGAGGGGGACGAATGCGAAGAGAGGAAACAAAACCAGCTGACCTGGAAATCGCTGCCAGCGCTACGATCGAAGCCCGGCGTACGGGTAACCGTACCGGACGGTAAGGAGTGCTGCGAAGGGCTGCCGAATGGGCCACCAAACAGATCGAGCACTCGTGGTTCGGCGCCTTGGTCTTTCCCGAGTGTACGTGGGTGGCCTGGGCGAACGCGGCAAACGCGACCAGACCAATGCACAGCAGAACCAGGGCTCTGACGGCGATACTTTGCTGCGCGTTGGGCTTGACGACCGACAACTCAATACACCCCGTCGCTTGAATGTATCACAGAGGGTAGCGCCGGCGTTTCGCCGGCGGCCATGGTTCCAGACAAAAGTAATCAGCTCAGAAGCTTGCAGCGCTGCCGGCGGGACGCCGGCGCTACAGTTTGCCTATACTCCCGCCGACGGGGCTTCTTCTTCCGGGGCGCCATGGCGGCGGAGCAGTTGCGGCAGGTTCTGGGAGAAGGCGGAGCGCGGCAGAACCATGTCACATCCCACTTCGTGCGCCTTCTGCTTCAGGTCGCCCTGCACGTGCGAGAGGAAGCCGATAATCGAGGTATCTTTTTTCAGCTTGCTCTTCAGCTTGGGGATGAGCGTGAGCGGCTTGGCGTTGGCGTTGTTGAGGTCAAAGATAATCAGAGACGGCTTTTCGTGGCCGTTCTGCTGCATGTGCTCCAGCAGGTCTTTTTCCGCCTTCACGAACTCCACCTTAACGTTGAGCTTGCGGGCGGTCTCCTGAATCTTGGCGGCGAAAAACAGGTCATCGACGAAGGCGAAGATGCGGGAGTTGGCGTCTTCCGATTGCTGCGGCAGCGGCTCCGGCTCGACCGGAGAGTAGGAAGGGGAAAAGCCAGGCCGCTGGCGTCCCTGGCGCGCGCCGTTGTTGCCGTTGAGGGCCGCGCGATAGCTGTGGTCCATGGGAGCGGTGAAAACGCCGCCGTGCTGCTGCTGATGGCCGCGTGCTGCGCCGTGCCCGCCGCGATTGGGCGGACGCCGTCCCCGTTTACGTCTGTTCCTCCCTCCAGAAGAGGGATGTCCGGGTCCAACATTCATATTTTGCCTGCTATTGTGCCTTGCCTTCGGCCTGCCCGAGGGGAGGCCGGATTCCGTCTGTCACCACCGCATAGCTTCGCGTCGCAACTTGCCTGGAGCGTGCGTGAAAAACCCAATGCGGTTGGGACTCGCTCTTGAAATGATCCTTGTTCGCTTGACGCCCGGAGCCAGTGGGCGCAGAAGGCCAGCTAGGGAGCTTGGCCGTGAGAACAGCTTGATGGTAACCCTGTCCCCCGAAAAAGCGCAAGTGGCAAGTAGCACTGAATTTCCACGCGATGGTCGGATGAACCTTAGGGTGGGAGGCAGCTCTCAGCTGTCACTCTCAGCTTTCAGCCGGGGGGACCTGGAACTGAAGGCTGAGAGCTGACAGCTCCTACCCGCTCACCTGCTGCGCCCACTGCATGGCCTGCCAATAGGCCTCCGCGACGGTGCTCTCGCTGAGGTGCATTTGGCGCATCAGTTGGGCGGCACTTTCCCAATCGCCCGATTCTCGGGCCAGCATCAGTTGAAACAGCGGCCGCAGCGGGCTGGCGCCGCCCAGCAGCACCGACTTGATCTGCTGGTCCACAGGGACATTATCGAGCACCATGGCCATGGGGATCTCCAGCATAACGTCAATCAGCGAGAGCAGGCCCATGAGAAACAGGTCACACTCGCCATGCTGCACCTTGGGAGAGAGCAGTTCGCAAAAGCGCGCCCGCACCAGCGCCATCACCACCAGTTCGTTCGATTTCTGCTGCGCCGCTCCCAGGGTCGCCACCAGGCGGACCCAGCGCCGGGTTTCGCGCTCGCCCAGCAGCGAGAGCGCGTGCTTCACCGAATGGATCTCGCTCTGGAAGGCAAATACCGCCGAGTTGAGATAGCGCAGCAGGCGGTAGCAGATGGAAGCCTCGCCTTTAATGAGGTTTTCGATCAGGCCGCGGTCCAGTTCCGGCCGCGAAACCGCCTCCAGCAT
>DATJXG010000048.1:0-7202 GCA_035500455.1 Terriglobales bacterium
TACTGTGTGATAATCTACACATGGCAACGAACCTGGCCCTTGACGACAAACTAATCCTGGAGGCCCAGCGCGCAGGCAAGCACAAGACCAAAAAGGACGCGGTCACGGCGGCGCTGGCGGAATACGTCAAACGGCGCAAACAACTGCGCGTTCTGGAAGCGTTTGGTACGTTCGACTTTGATCCCGCCTACGATTACAAGGCCGAGCGCCGCCGGCGCCCCTCATGATGGTACTGGTGGACACACCGGTGTGGGCACTCGCGCTGCGCCGCAAAGCGGGCAACTTGAACGCCCGCGAGCGGGTTCTGACCCGCGCCCTGGCCGAACTGATCCGCGAGGGGCGTGCGCAGATTATGGGATTGGTTCGCCAGGAGTTGCTGTCGGGAATTCGTGAAGAAGAGCGGTTCGCCAGGTTGCGCGATTATCTGCGCGCATTTGACGATCCTGAGCTGGAGGTGCGTGACTATGAAGAGGCCGCAACGATGCACAATCATTGCCGCAGCTGCGGCGTTGCCGGGTCAACAACGGACTTTCTGATCTGCGCTGTAGCCCAGCGCCTCAAGTGGCAAATCTTCACCACCGACCATGATTTTCATCGCTATGCGAGAGTGCTGGCCCTCAGACTGTTTGCATCCGTCTAGGCAAATAACCTCGGCGCTCGGCCGATGCTTTCCCCGCGCGCGGGCACGGCCACTTCCCTTAAACTAACCCCAGGAGCCCTGCGGTGGACTGGAAGACACATGGCGTCAAAGTGGTGCGGGCGGGAGAGCTCGACACTAATACTCCGCAGACGGCTGGCATGACTCGCGCTGCGGCCATCACACATGCGCGTACCGGGGCAAACCAGCTCTGGGCCGGGACCGTGGTAGTGCAGCCTGAGGCCAAGACCGGGCCGCATCATCATGGCGAGCTGGAGACGGTGCTCTACGTGGTGCGCGGGCGGGTACGCATGCGCTGGGGCGGCCATCTGGAGTATTCCGAAGAAGCGGCGCCGGGAGACTTCATCTATGTGCCTCCTTACGTGCCGCATCAGGAAATCAATGCCGGCGATGAGGTGTGCGAGGCGGTGGTGGTGCGCAATGGGCGCGAGCCCATCGTCGTGAACCTGCCGCTGGAGACGCCGGAGCCCGCCAGCGCCGGCCGTCCCGGCATGCCGTTTCATCCCAAGGAAAAGTCCTCTGGTTGATCGAGAGAGGGAAGCGCTGCGCTTCCCAAGAATCGAGAGCCTCATTAGGATCGGGGTAGCTGGAACCGGGCGAAGGCCTCTGCCGGGGAAAACTGTCCTCCCAGGTCTCGCAAAAGCGGCGAGACCTGTGGCACCCGGCTTGGGGTTAGTGAGTTTTCGGGGATGGATTGTTCGAGGATGGAGTTTTTGGTGAAAGGCAGTTCTCGGTTGTCAGATCGCAGTTCTCAGTTTTCGGCGGCGGTTGCCGGCGACGCATAGCGAAGTCAGCCTCGTCCGGCGGCCAGCGCGCGGGCTCGTGGGCGATCTTCCAAGGAGTGGCCCGCCGGTCCGCGAGGTTCGGGTCTGCTTCCGCTCCCGTGGCCATCCTCGCCCAGCCGGAAGTTGCCTACCAGCTTCTGCAGGTCGAGGGCGAGGCCGCTGAGATCCTGGCAGGCTTTGGCCGATTGCTGCGCTCCATCGGCCGATTCCTTCACCAGCTTGGCGATCTGCTCCATGTTGTTATTGATCTCCTCGGTCGCGCTGGATTGCTCGGTGGCCGCGGTGGCGATATGGGTGATCATTTCGCCGACCTGCTCGGAGGTGTGAATGATCTCTTTCAGCGAATCGCCCGCCTGAGCCGTGGTTTGTACGCCTTCTTCCACCTTCCTGGTACCGGCTTCCATGGCGGTCACTGCCATCTTGGTCTCGCTCTGCACCTGCTGAATCATCTGCGCGATTTCCTTGGTAGCGGAGGTGGTGCGCTCGGCAAGCTTGCGAACTTCGTCGGCGACGACCGCGAAGCCGCGGCCCTGCTCGCCGGCGCGGGCGGCTTCGATCGCGGCGTTCAGGGCCAGCAGGTTGGTCTGGTCGGCGATATCGTCAATCACGCCGATGATGCGGCCGATCTGGTCGCTGCTTTTGCCCAGCTCTTCCACCTTCTTGGCGGTGCCGCTCACTGATTCGGCGATCGACCGCATGCTGGCCAGCGTCTGGTCCACGATGGTGCCGCCATGGCGAGCCGTCTCGGCCGCTTTGCCCGAGGCTTCCGCAGCCTTGCTTGAGTTCTCCGACACCTGCATCACGGTGGATGACATCTCCTGCAACGCTGTGGCCACCTGCGCCGTCTGGTCCTTCTGGGTTTCGGCTCCCTGCGCCTGCTGCGCGGCGGAGGAAGAAATCTCCTCGCTGGCGCTGGCTACGTGTTCGGCCGTGCCCGCGATGGCCTGGATGACTTCGCGCAGGTTGTCCTTCATGCGGTTGAGGGCTCTTCCCGCCTGGCCGATTTCGTCTTCCGACTTGACTTCCAGATCCGCGATCGCGAGGTTATTGGCGGCGATTTCCTGGATCATCCCCAACATGCCGGCCATGCCGGCTGCGATGGATCGGGCCAGCATGGTTCCTGCCACGCAGATCACCACCGTGATGCCGACCGCTACCAGCACCAGAAGCCTGGTGTCCGATTTCACGTCATTCGCGGCCCCGGACATCAGCACATCGTCGTCGGCGTCAATCAGGCGCAGAATTTCGGTCATGAGCGGCTCGATGGCTTCGTACTTGGTTCGCAAAACTGGGATCAAGGCATCGCCCTTCGCCTTGTCACCGTTGAGAAAGGCCGGAATGACCTGGTTCTGGGCCACGTCGAAGTAGTCCTCGATGGCCTGGTGGTGTTGATTCGTGACCAGGTCCTTCAGCCGCGGATTCGGAATGCGCGGCCCGACATTCGCCAGGGCATCCTCGTATTGCTTGTGCTCTGCCTGGATCAGTCCAGCCAGGCGCTCCACGGTGGCGCGATCCTTGGCGCCCTGAATCTGATACAGCAGAATGCGGGTTTGCAGAATATTGAGGTCAGGCTCGTGGAAATCGCTGCGCAAGTCGTCTTGCGCCTGCATGCGGTTGTCCAGGTCGCTGCCGATGCCGACAGTGGCGATGGTTCGGTAGGAGGTGATGCCCAGGGCCACGAACCCAGCGGCTGCCAGCGCGATAAGGAGGAAGAGCTTTTGCTTCACTGTCATGCTTTTCACCATCCACAACGGAACGTGCCCGGCCTGGAGATCCTCATCGAGATCGTTAGTTGGCCTTTGCGGCGCGGGCTGAGACCCTGATGAGGAATCTCCCTGCGTGAGTCATCGGCGAATGGGGGGCGAACTTTACCGAATCCAGGAGGGTGGAACAATCGGAGGGCCCGCTGACAGGTTGGATGGTTTTAATCTTGGCCGAGATAGGCCTTCCAAGCGTGGGGCGGATCTGAAAGGCGAATCGGTGGCAGATGGCTGGTGTGGCGTCACGGGCAAGCGCATCGACGCGGTAAAGAATGCATAGGTCCTTCGCTTCGCTTTGGATGACAGCTCACGATAGTCGGGAGAAGAAGTCCAGCCTCTCGGGATTGCGACGTGAACTTGTCACGCGAACCTATCGGAGAGCACACTAGAACGAAACCACCAGGCGCGGGGTGATCACGGGGCAATCTGCGTTGGCGTACAGCCCGCCTGGATTGTGAATAAATTGAAAGTCCTGCACCAGCGCCAGGTGCCGGTTGAAAGTCATTTTGTAGTACGACTCCAGAGCGATCTCGCTTTGCCGGTCGAATCCGGCTCCCGGCTGGTTTGAAAACTGCACGTGCGTGGCGGCGATGCCCATCGCGTCCTGAGGACGCCCGGCGAAGGGCGCCTGCAGTACCATTCCCCCGCCCAAGTGCTGCGTAAAGGGGCTTATCTGGCCATCGGCGCGGCCCAACTGCAGGAAGGCCGAGAGCCTTCTAGGTTCGGCTCCCTGCGGATTCGCCTGGCGCCACAAACCCTGTTCCAGCACCGAATAAAAGCCCTGGGTATTTGCGGCCTGGCTGCCGTCGAAGCGGGTGAGGGTTCCGTCCAGCCGCCAGTAGCCCACACTTACCCGGCCGGGCAATTCCCCCTTCCCCAGGCTCCAGATGTGGCTGGGCTCGGCCATGGAAAGCACGCCTTTACCGGCGGTCTGGAAAACGCCCATGCCAATGCCATACCCGTTGACGGGGCGGAAAAAAGCATTCACACCGAATTTCGGTTCGGGATAGGTAGGGAAGCCGAGAATGGTCGGGCTGTATCCCATGGATGAATTGAGAAAATCCGCCGCCGTGGCTGCCGTCGCGAATTCGTTAGTGGCGTCAATCTTTCCCGCCTTGAAGCGCAACTTGCCAGAGAGCATCTCTTGCTGCGCCCAGACTTCATACAGCGTGGTCCGCGAGGGTGCGTCGATATTGGAGTACACTTGCGCGGCGCCATCGTAGGTTCCGCCAAACTCCTGCTCGTGCTGTTTGAGGCGGACAAAGCCGGTAGTTCCGGTGAGTCCCAAAAGCTTCTTGCCATCGAGGGTTGTGGACAGGTCCAAGGAGTAGCGCCCGAACCCGCCGTCGGTGTCGATGCCCTGGTGCAAGCTCTTCGACCAGTCGTTCACCAGCGTGGTTTGGAATGAGATGCCGCGTTGTGCCAGATCCTGCAGAATCCGCCGCGGCTCGGCAGTGAGGGTGGATACCGAGACGGTGCCGGCGGGCGAGTTGTCTTTGGCCGAGTCCTGCGCGGCTTGAACTTCTCCGGTCTGAACTTCCGTGTCTTCAGCGCGAAGCGATGGAGTTTGATAACAAATGGCCGAACAAAAGAGAAGGGCGAGGGTCGGAAGCTTTGACCCAAAAAAGCGTGGCATGAAAGGCTCCTGTCAGATGGCCGCGGTTCGCGCAAACCACCCATACAGAACCTATCGGCGGAGGGACATGCCCCTTTAGCCAAGCGGGGATGACCGATTGGCCATTACGTTTTGTCCGGAAGTAATTAGAGTTTCCTCAGAATGATGCCGCGGCCAATGCTTTCGGCCTCTCTCCATTCCCCGGCGAGCGCTGGCTGGCGGACGTATCGCGGCCGCGACCGCGGCACAGGGCTGCAGAAACCCGGCGAAGCGTGAGTCTTGCAGCCCACCTTCAGTTGCGGCGGCAGCAAAGAATCAGACTGCTATAATCAAAAATTGCCCTTATGCCAGCGAAGCGCCTGATTCGTTCCACTACCGTTCTTTCGGTTCGCCGCAACGGCAATGTCGTTCTCGCCGGGGATGGCCAAGTTACGCTTGGCGAAGCGGTTATCAAACATACAGCGAAGAAGATCCGGCGCCTGTACCAGGACAAAATTCTGGCCGGCTTTGCCGGCTCGACCGCCGACGCTTTCTCGCTGTTCAGCCGCTTTGAGTCGAAGCTGGAGCAGTATCACGGCAACCTGGGCCGGGCCGCGGTCGAACTGGCCAAGGACTGGCGGACCGACAAGTTTTTGCGGCACCTGGAAGCACTGCTGCTGGTCTCCGACAAGGAGCAAACATTTCTGCTGAGCGGACAGGGCGATGTAATCGAGCCGGACGGGGGAATTGCCGCCATCGGCAGCGGCGGCCCGTATGCCCAAGCCGCAGCCCAGGCGCTGGCCGATCACACCCAGCTCTCGGCCCGGCAGATCGCGGAAGAATCAATGAAGATCGCCGGCAAAATGTGCATCTATACGAATGAGAAGCTTACGATTGAGGAACTGTAGGAACCGTCCTTGGTCCTTAGGTTCTTGGCTGGTGGGCCCGAGAAGGCCCTCGAACTGGGCAGAAGATTTGCCGGATTCGCTTTTTGCCAAGGACCAACGACCAAGGACCAACGACTGATTATGGCTATCTACCTTCCCGCTACCGCTGAAGAACCCCAGGCCGTGCTCGACGAGCTTACCCCGCGCGAGATCGTGGCTGAACTCGACAAGTATGTTGTCGGGCAGAAGGACGCCAAGCGCGCCGTTGCCATCGCCCTGCGCAACCGCATGCGGCGGCAGAAGCTGCCGCCCGATATGGCGGAAGAAGTGATGCCCAAGAACATCCTCATGATCGGGCCCACGGGCGTGGGCAAGACCGAGATTGCGCGCCGCCTGGCCAAGCTGGCGAACTCGCCGTTCCTGAAGGTGGAGGCGTCGAAGTTTACCGAAGTCGGCTACGTGGGGCGGGACGTGGAATCGATGGTTCGCGACCTGGTGGAGATCGCCATTGAGATGGTGCGCGAAGAAAAGCTGGAAGACGTTGCCGACAAGGCCGAACTGAATGCTGAAGAGCGCCTGCTGGATCTGTTGCTGCCGCCTCCACCGCCGCGCGCTCCGGAGACCTCCACGGCAGGTTTTGTTCTGGAAGGCACGACCACCTCGGGGGATTCGCATTCCCGCACTCGCGAGAAGCTCCGCCAGCAGTTGCGCGAAGGCAAGCTGGATGACCGCACGGTCGAAATCGACGTTCGCGAGCGGTCTTTCCCGGCGTTCGAAATCATCTCCAACCAGGGCGTGGAGGAGATGGACGTCAACATTAAGGATATGCTGCCCAACATCTTCGGGCAGCGCACTAAGAAGCGGAAGATGAAGGTCAACGAGGCCTTCGAGTACCTGATTCAGGAAGAAGAGCAGCGCCTGATCGATATGGATCAGGTCACCCGCGCGGCCATCGACCGGGTGCAGGATTCGGGAATTATATTTCTCGACGAGATCGATAAGATCGCCGGGCGCGAAAGCGGCCATGGCCCGGATGTTTCGCGAGAGGGCGTGCAGCGCGACATTCTGCCGATCGTCGAAGGCACTACCGTGAATACGCGCTATGGGATGGTGCGCACCGACCACATTTTATTTGTGGCCGCTGGCGCGTTTCACGTTTCCAAGCCCAGCGATCTGATTCCCGAGCTGCAGGGGCGCTTCCCGATTCGGGTGGAACTGCAGTCGCTGACCATGGAAGACTTCATTCGGATCCTTACCGAGCCGAAGTCATCGCTGGTGAAACAGTACACCGCGCTGCTTGAAACCGAGGGTGTGAAGCTGGAGTTCACCCCGGATGCGCTCGAGGAGATCGCGCGCTTTGCCTTTCGAGTGAACGAAGGAACGGAGAATATCGGGGCGCGGCGCCTGCACACGATTATGGAGCGGGTGCTGGACCAGATCAGTTTTGACGCGCCGGAGAAAAAGGGCGAGCAGGTTGGTGTGGATGCGGCTTACGTCGGCAAGATGCTCAGCGATATT
>DATJXG010000049.1:0-18069 GCA_035500455.1 Terriglobales bacterium
CGCTATCGGGAACTGTAGCTTCATCGAATAGTCCATAGTTCGGGATTGCAACGTAAGCAGCCAAAGCAAAACCGAGAATCCACCTCGAAACGACGTTCGGATGCTGCCAATGGATTAGGTTGCTCATGCACCATCCCACAATGACGCCCCAAGCGGTGACTCCCATCAGCATTATCACTGTCGGCGCACGGTACAGGATGCTTTTCGACAGGAACCATCCAAATCTCCGTCCGAAATACATGAAGACGAAGGCAGCAAAAGCGAAGCGCAAGAGCACCTCCTTGAAGCGGTAATCCGCCTCAACTGTTCTAGCAGACGCAATGCGTCGCTACTAGTGTTCGAAGGGGACGCCTCCTTTCGAGGGCCTGATTCTCTGCTGGACGCACACAAAAACCCCGCCCAAGCGGAGCTTGGACGGGGCACTTTACAGAGTAACGAACAGCCCAACCACGGGCGGCATGCCCGCAGCCTACATTTCTAAATATCGTAGTACAACGCGAACTCATACGGATGCGGGCGCAGCCTTACTGCGTCCACTTCCTTGGAGCGCTTGTACTCGATATACGTGCTCAGCAGCTCTTCGGTGAACACGTCGCCCTTCAGCAGGAAGGCGTGGTCTTTTTCCAGGGCAAGAAGCGCGGCATCGAGCGAGCCGGGCATGGAGGGAACTTTCGCCAGCTCCTCCGGGCCCAGATCGTAGATGTCCTTGTCGAGCGGCTGGCCGGGATCGATTTTGTTCTCCACTCCGTCCAGACCGGCCATCATCATCGCCGAGAATGCGAGGTAGGGGTTGCAGCTCGGGTCGGGTGGGCGGAACTCTACGCGCTTCGCTTTCGGGCTCGCCGAGTACATCGGAATGCGGCAAGCCGCCGAGCGGTTGCGGCGCGAGTAGGCGAGGTTCACGGGAGCTTCAAAGCCGGGCACCAGGCGCTTGTAGGAGTTGGTCGTCGGAGCAATGATCGCCGCGAGCGCTGGCCCGTGCTTGATCAGGCCGCCGATGTACCACAGAGCCATCTGCGAGAGTCCGGCATAGCCGTCACCGGCAAAGAGGGGCTTGCCGCCCTTCCACAGCGACTGGTGCGTGTGCATGCCGCTGCCGTTGTCCTGGAAGATCGGCTTCGGCATGAAAGTGACCGTCTTGCCGTACTGGTTGGCCGTGTTCTTCACGATGTACTTGTACATCAGCATGTTGTCGGCGGAGCGCACCAGGGAATTGAACTTGAGGTCAATTTCGGTCTGCCCGCCGGTGGCCACCTCATGGTGATGGCATTCCACTTCCATGCCGCAGCTGATCATGGTCATCACCATCTCGCTGCGCAGGTCCTGGTAGTGGTCCATGGGGGGCACGGGGAAATAACCTTCCTTGTAGCGGGGGCGGTATCCCAGGTTGTTGTTCTCGCGGCCTGAATTCCAGCGTCCCTCTTCGGCATCGATGTAGTAGAAGCCCAGATTCTCGCGCTGGTCGAAGCGGATGTTGTCAAAAATGAAGAACTCGGCCTCGGCGCCGAAGTAAGCCGTGTCGGCGATGCCAGTGGAGTTCAAATAGAGTTCGGCTTTCTTGGCGATATAGCGCGGGTCGCGGTCGTAGCGCTGCTTGGTGACCGGATCCACCGCGTCGCAGATCAGAACGAGCGTAGGGACTTCGGTGAAGGGATCGAGGGCGTAGTAGGCGGGATCAGGAATGAGCAGCATATCGCTCTCATTGATCGCCGCCCAGCCGCGGATGGACGAACCGTCCATGCCGAAGCCCTCCTCGAACGAGTCCTCGCTCAGTTGGTCGATGGGGTAGGAAACGTGCTGCCACAATCCCGGCAGGTCCGTGAATCGAAGGTCCAAGATTTTCACGTTGTTCTTCTTCACGAACTCCAGGATGGTCTTGGGATCAGCCATGGATTGCTCCTTTGCAGTGTGGGACGTGCCCGGAAATAGCTCCGCGGCTGCAACTTTCGCAGGCCGTAAGCAAGATCAGAATTGCCACAGAATTTTAAGGGGATGTGTTCCGCCTGCTACAATACCATGAGCATGCGCCCGCAGGCGACAGCAAGTGTAGGCGCTCACAACGCATCCGCATATTGAATGTTTTTATGGCGGCCATAAGCTGCCGCTATTTTGCAGTTGAGCGCCGCCGGCCTGCGGATTCGGGGTCGATTCTCCGGAATTTATTTCTGAGTGGCAGATGATGAGCGCGCGGGAGTGAAATCGTCACCGCGCTGCGGCAACCTCAGTGTCACCAGCCGGCCCGGCGCAGAGTTAGCCGCTACCTTATGGACTTCGACCAGTTAGAGACTTTTCTGGAAGTGGCGCGGCTTTCCAGTTTTTCCCGCGCCGCCGAGAAGCGCTTCCGCACTCAGCCCGCCATTTCTTCCCAGATTCGCAGTCTGGAGGAGGAAGTCGGAGCTAAGCTTCTGGACCGTTCCGGGGGCAAAGTTTCCATCACCGCGTCGGGAAAGCTCTTCCAGAAATTTGCCGAGGAAACTCTGGCGGCGCGCAAGGCGGCGTTCACTGCGATTGCCGAGACGGAACGGGTTCCCCGCGGCGAGATCGTCGTCGGAGCGAACGAAGGCACGTGCCTGCACATTCTGCCCGAGGTCTTCGCCGAGTTCAAAAAGCTTTATCCGGACGTCTCGATCAACATCACCCGCGCCGACTACTCCAAGGTGCTGGAGTCGGTGATCGATAATTCTGTGGATTTTGGCGTGGTTTCCATGCCGGTTACCGATACCCGTCTGACCGTGGTACTCATTCATCGCGACGAATTAGTGATCATCACTCCGCCGCACCATCCCCTGGCCAAGCTGAAATCGGCCACCATCGCCGAAGCCGCCAAGTATCCCCTGATCCTGCCCAAGGCGGGGCACACGCGGGACGCGCTGGAGTCGCTGTTTCATGAGCGCAAGATCAAGCCCAAATACGCTATGGAACTCGATTCCAGCGAACTGCTCAAGCGTTTCGTGGCGGTCGATGCCGGCGTGGGATTTATCGCTCTCTCCAACGTTTCCGAAGATGTTCGTGCCAACGTGCTTTCCACCATCCCCATCGCTGACGCCGTCGTACGCCGCGACCTGGGGCTGGTCTTCCGCAAAGACAAAGCCCTGAGCCGCGCCGCCCTCGCCTTCATTGATATCGCCGTGAAGATCAAAGCCGCCGATGTAGCCATTCCGGCGAAACGCTAGCGATCTCCAGCGTGCGCTCGCAAAAAATCACTGGACGGACCGGAATCTGGCAGCGAGTCGCCCCCGGAGCGTACTGCTTTGTCCGGCTGCGTCTCCAGGAACATAAGGCACCGGGGTGATGGGCCGGACGAGCGCAGCCGGGGGCGGGGCGTCGCCGTGTGGCTAAGTCACAGCAAATCAGTCGGCAAGCGCAAAAACTTTCAGCTTGACATGCAGGTTTTTCACAGCAAATATTGGTGCCTCATTTTCCCGGCCAGCACAGCGGCCGGGTGCCGGGTTCGCTAATTGACGTGGGAGGCATACAAAACAATGACACTTCGAGCGATGGTTTCAAAGCGGCGGCGTTTTTGGCCGGCCTTGCTGGCGGTTCCGTTTATGTTCATGGCATGTGGGGGAGGAACGAAGAGTTCTACGACTACAACTCCTCCGCCCACCTCGAATTGTGCGGCCCAGCCCAGCGGGCTGGTGAGTTGGTGGAAAGGCGAATCGAATGCGACGGATGCCAAGGGTCTGTACGACGGCACGGCCTCCGGCAATGTCACATATACAGCCTCGGAGGTGGGCTCGGGCTTTGTGTTCGATGGCGCCACTAGTTACATCACCATGGGCGCGGTCACGGGCACCCAGTTGGATGTTGGCACTTCCGACTTCACTATCGAGTTCTGGCTGAAAACGAACTCCGATCTGGCTACCGGAGGAGTCGGGCAATTCGTCGCGGGCGACGGCGGCATGGGAATTGCACAGGGCTTCCGCGTGGTTTACTTGCCAGCCGACGCGCATCAACTGCGCTTCCGCATCGCCGACGCCAGCACGGCGCAAATCCTGGATACAGCCGCGGTGAATGATGGAGCCTGGCACCACTTCGCGTTCGTCCGCATGGGGACATCGATGCTGGCGTATGAAGACGGAGCGCAGGTCGGCACGGCGACGACTGCGACGACGCTGGATCTTTCCTCGGCATCTGGATTTGTACTCGGAAGCCGGGGTCTGGATTCATTCTATGAGGGCGGCCTGGACGAGGTGTCGTTCTACAGCCGGGCGCTGACGGCAACGGAAATTTCGGCAATTTTTGCTGCCGGCTCGGATGGGAAGTGCTCGTAGGGATCTTCTAGCTCCTGGCCCCTAGCTACCAGCTGAATCCCACGGGTTCAGGCCGACGGCTAGAAGGCCAGGAGAGAGTCGCTGAGGCTTGTGGAACGGTGGGTTTGGCGGCGCGCCAGCCGGCGCTGATCAGGCCATTCCAAGACCTTTCTCTGCGACCAGGGCTAATCCTCTCGGCAGAGCTTCCGCCGCAGCGCTTGGCTGAGAGGATAGTCCAATTCAAGGTGGTCCGGGGATTCTTCGGGCACTCCGGCCGCATCTGCGCTCTGCGCCAGCCGGTGCGCAATAGCGGTCACGTCCTCGATGTGCACGATCCAGTCATTGACGTAGCGGACGACTGCTTCGCCGGATAGTCCGATCTGAATGCTTCGAACCCCTGCAACGATATTCATATGGCGATCGCGTTCCGGGTCCCATTGCACGCGCACCGGAGCTTCGTCGAGGCGCCTGCGCCATTCTTCGTAAGAAGCATGAGTGCGCGGATGAAACCTTGACAGCTCTGCATGCGCCAGGGCCCAGTCGAATCCCTCCCGAGTGATGTCGATCCCCAGCACCATCTCCTGTCCGGGCTTGCTGGCGTGCCCGGACCGGTACATCATCCAGTGGAATGACGGCTTGATCCAGGTCATGCGTTGCATGGAGAACGGGGCGACGAAGCGCCCAGCTTTCAGCGCGGGCCGGGCGATTTCAGGACGATACGCCTGGTAAACGCGGATGGTGAGGTCAGTGTAGCGGGCGCGGATGACGTGCTCGGACATGCGGTGAGTGTCTGAAGGGAGCGAACTGAGATTGAAGTATAAGGCGAAGGGTGGAATCGGTAATCGTCCGAACTTACAGCGGCGGCAGCTTGGAGCGGATCAACTGCTCCACCTGGCTCCAAACCTTGGGGTCGCACTCGATTTCCGTGTGCGTCTTTACCAGCAGGTTGTCCCACCAGGGATAGTTTTCGCAACGCACCGGAGAAGCTTTGTAGTCGAAGCGGAAGTTGCCGACGATCTGAGTGCGGGCGGGGTCGGCGGCGCGAATCCGGGAACGGCCGTGGATCAGTCCGTCGGGCTGATAGAAGTTCGCGGCCGCGCCCACGTTGGCGGGAATGAGGGCGTCGTTCTGGCCGCGCTTGGCGACGCTATCCACCTGCACGGTCAGCAGCACGGGAATTCCTTCCTTCCCCAGGATGCGGGCCAGGTTTACGCTCTCCGAGCCGCCCCAGCTGTGTCCGTAGAAAATGATGCGGGCATTCTGCTTTTCGCGCTCCGAAAGCTTTCCGTCGCGGTTGGTGTCGAGCAGTCGCAGAATCTGTCTGTAAGCTTCATCGCGGCGGTGGTTCTCGAAGGCTTCCACGAACACGCCTGAGCGGTATTCCTTTCGCAGGCTTGCCGCGAGTTGCACCTCGCTGTGGCTGAGGTTCTCATGGGAGACGAAGCCGCCGACGAAGCCAATCACGATACAGGGAGAGAGCGGGGAAGCCGAGACTGCGGTGTCGGGCGCTGGGCCATTGGCTGCCGCACGCAAGGCCAGCGGGAAGAGCAGGCAGAGGCTGAACAACGAGGCCGGGAGCAGGCGTCTCATCAGCGGTCGCATCATAACAAACCCTGCGGAGAAGTGGGTAGAGGCATTTTGGCGGAAGGCGTTTTTCTATGTGTTCTTGGCGATCCTTGCGGCTGAAAAGTTTTGCCACCAAGGACTCTTAGGAAGGGCAAGGTCGCCTGCATCCTTCAAATCGGCCGTCCGGCGCGGACTTTGGGGCGTTCTAAGTGGAAGCGCGAGAGTGGTTTAGCGGATGTTGCCGAGGGTTGGGGCGCGATCGCGAGTGGCTTTCGGGATCGCGGCGAGCCTGTGCCTCTGGCGGCCCGGACCCAGATCCCTCGCTTTGCTCGGGATGACAACTTTGTGCTGGTTGCGGATGACGACGGGCTTCCGCTTGTGGAGGGTGACAGGCTTCCGCTTGTCGAGGACGACGGGCTTCCGCCGTTGCGAGCGATGACAGGGCTCCGCTGGTCCTATGATGATGAGGATTCTGCGCTAGTCGAAGATGAAGATGGCGGAGCCGATTACGGTGGTCCAGAGGCCGCGTTTATCGCCGACCGCGGACTGGGTCACGTTGGCGGTGCGCACGATCTTGTTGGAGATGCGGTAGATTTCCTTCTTCTCGTCCCAGGAAGTCTCAGGGTCGAATTCCACATTCAACGTAGTAGCGAGCATTTCGGCGGCCAGTTCTTCGGCGTAGTCGCCGGCGGCGTCTTCGGTTTCGCCGAAGGAATGGTGCTCACTCAAGTAGCCGTAGGTATTGCGGTCGGCGGGGATGGCCACGCCAATGCTGGCGGCCAGCAGGCGATGCGGCTCATGGGTGGAGTTTTCCGCCACCACCGCGAACACGACTTCACCGGGGCTGAGATAGGTCAGCCCCTGCGAGCGCGGGATGAGCTTGCACTGGGGCGGGAAAATTGAAGAAACGCGAACCAGATTTTGTGCGGCGATGCCGGCATCGCGCAAGGCCAGCTCGAAGGAAGTGAGACGTTCTTTGTGTTTGCCAACTCCCTTGGTGAAGAAGATCCGCTTGGGGACCATGTCCTTGCCCAATTCGCCTGCCCTCCCGGGTGTTTGGAGTAATTGGCGTAATCTAACACAGCGAATCGTCCGGGCAATATGAAAAGTTGACGAATGACGCAGGAAAGCCACGGGAAGGTAACCGTGCCTTCCCGCGTCCGAATTGGGGCTGGCCGGGCGGAGAGCGACGGCTACTTGGCGGCTTTGACCGAGGCAACGTGGATGTCGGTTTCGTCGGCGGTGCCGGTGACGGTGGCTTTTTCGCCGGCGAGGTCGTTGAGCTTGTCGAGGACTGCTTTGTCGGTGCTGTCGAGGATGTAAACCGTGTCGCCTACGACCAGGGCGTACTTGGAGCCGCGGCCGACGCACTCGCGGGTGCATTCCGCGGGGCTGCCGGCCATCTGGTGCTTGTTGCCGCACATGGCGTCGCCGACTTCGCCGGTCAAAGTTACGGTTTTGCCGGCCGCGAGGGCGGCAAGCGAAGAAAGTACGGACAGAGTGAGGATTGCGAAGACTAAGACAAGTTTCTGAAGACAGGGCCTCATGTAAGTTTTTCTCCTGAAGGAAAGTAATGTCAGGTTGGATGCGGCCAAGTCAGCGGCGCGCGCCCGGCACTCACTGTTTGATCAGATTAGCGCGAAAAGAGGCGCTTTGGCCAGAGCGTGAGCCTCCGCTCTTGCTCCCGGGGAGGCTGCCGGCGAAACGCCGATGCTACAGAAGACCACCCGTAAATGGCGGCGCTACTTCAGAGGCCGGGGATCGAAGTGCAGGGTCACGTCGACCGTCTTGCCTTTGTCGTCTACAGTCTCGTGTACGGTGGTGTTCCACTGATCGAGATTGAGAATGGAGCGCGCGGATTCATCGAGGAAGCGCTTGCAATAGCTGGAGTCGTACACATCGCCTTCGCGCATCTTCCAGGCCAGGTCGAGGCGGTCGCTGGCGCGCTTGTCCACGCCTCGAATCTCGAGTTCCCCCATTTTGTACACATCGCCCTCAGTCACCTGAATCTGGTAGGCGACGGTGAGGTGCTCCTCGTCGAACTTGGGGACGGGTTTGATGGTGGCGGCCATGTAGCCGCGGGTGCCGTAGAGGTCCTGGGCAGCCTTCACGTCCGCGGCCAGTTCGATGGCATTGGCGGGCTTTCCGGGCTGGAGGCGAAGAAGCGGCTGCAGCTTTTCGGCGGGGAAGACGGTATTCCCCGACCAGTTGGCGCTCGCAAAATTGTACTGGTGCCCAGGGACGACGGGGATGGTGACGTCCACCATGGTTTGGTCGGGAGTTTCCTCGACCACCTTGGCTTGCGGCCCGGAGAAGGCCGCCTTGAGATAGCCGCGACGAAGGAAAACGGGGAGGAAGTCTTTTTCGGCATCGAGGCGGGCGGCGGAGCGGTTGTACTCGACGCCTTGCAGCTTGTTCGCGGCTTCCTGCAAGGCGGGCAGTTCGTCAGGAACGGCGCCGGCGAATTCGACATTGCGCACCAGGATGTGCGGGCCGGTCACGCTGTAAACGATGGCGGTGACGGGGCCATCGAGGTCGGCGGCGCGGAGGTAGTCGGCGCGGCCTTCTACGTGGTGCTCAATGAGCATGGCCTGCAGGGTGTCGGACACTAAGTCGGGCAGACTACCGGAGAGGGGCAGCTCATTATCAACAAACAGGGGCACCCGCGTATGAAAGCGGCTGGCCAGCTGCTGGTCGGAGAACCAGACGAAGTTCTCGAAGCGGGCGGGCACCAGATGTTGGCTGTCGGTGAGATCGAACTCCAGGGTTGCGCCCTCGTCGGAATATTTGTAGCGGTAGGCGATGTCACCGAAGGCGCCGGTCTCGCCGAGGCGCTCGACGGCCTGCTTGAAGTCGTCTTCGCTGACGGTTTGGCCGATCTGCAGGCCGCTGGCGGCGATAATCTGGTCCGGGGTGTAGCGCTTGGAGCCGGTTTCGTTGATGGCGGCCAACTTGAACGTTTGTCTGGCTTGGGGTGCTGCGATGCAGGGGCACAACAGGCTGCCCCAAAGGAGAACAGCCAAAGGAATTTTTGGAAGACCCACTCCAGAATTCTAACCTAGCAGCCGGGCGTGGCTTGATGGAAATCCCGTCTGCACTTTCGTTTCTTTCCCCACGGCCCGTCTGGCACGGGTTCTCCTTCGTGAACCTTCGTGTTCTTGGTGTTTCGCTTTTTACGGTTGGGAACTGCGTGCATTCGAAGCAGCACCACCAAGGGGCACCTAGGTTGCACGAAGGTTCACGAAGGGACCTTTCTGGATAGCTGAGCGGTGGGTGACGCGTCCAAAAATCTTGAATCGCCGAGGACGCTGAGAAACTGCCGCTGAGGTCGCGGAGTGCCCGCGCCTGACCGGTGAGCATTCTACGCGGAGGCCTACGGTTTTTGCGTGGGGCGGAGAATGATTTCGCTGGCGAAGGATTGCGGAGCTTGCGTTACCAGCATGGCGACCGCGTGCGCGATGTCGTCAGGCTGGAGCATCTTTGCCATGTTCTTGCCCACGTGCGGGCTCAGGCTGGTGTTGGTGGAACCGGGGCAGACGACCGAAACGCGAATGTTATGAGTCCGGAGTTCCTCGGCGACGGAGTAGCTGAGCCCGTTTAATCCCCATTTGGAAGCGGAGTAGGCGGCGCCATTGGGCAGGGCGTTCTTTCCCGCGATGGAAGAAATATTGATGATGTGTCCGGCCTGGGCGCGAATCATCAGCGGCGCGAAACTGCGGATGCAGTAGTACACGCCGCGCAGGTTGGTGTTGAGAATCTGGTCCCAGGCACTCGGCGGAAGCTGGTGGAGCGGTCCGCCGAAGCCGCCGATGCCGGCGTTGTTCACCAGGATATCAAGGCGGCCGTAGGCGCTCTCCACGCCGGCGGCCAAGGCCTCAACCGATTTCAGGTTCTGCACGTCGCACTCTGCCGCTTCGGCCTTGCCGCCGGCTTGAGCGATGGCCGCGGCGGTCGCCTCAAGCGGCCCGGCTTTACGCCCGCAAATGACTGCAACTGCGCCGAGTTCCGCAAGCTTCCTGGCGATGGCTGCGCCGATGCCTTGGCCGCCACCTGTGATGACTGCAACTTGTCCCGCCAGTTGATCCGGCACGATGGTAATCTCCTTGCCTGCTGCTCTCGCCGGGCTGCAACTGTCCGGCGGGGCTTGAAATTGCATCTTATCAAGGGGACGGGCTGACCAGGCAAGCACCGTGGGCACAGTTAGCTTGCCTTCGGCGGGGCGCATACTTATAATCCGCTCACCGGAATTTGTCCTGGCCTGCCTTGGGATGCCGAGGCCGCTGCTGGGGTTCCCGGATCCCTCACGCGGATGCAGCAATCCGTGGTCTGAGGCAACCCAGGCAATGCGGTTTCGGCTATCGCTTGGGATGATGCCGTCGCAGATTTCCTAAGAGTCCGAAGGAGCCATACGAATGAAGACGAGTCTATGGGCGGTTGTCGTGCTAGGAATGGCGGTGGCGGTGTCCGCACAGCAGCCTGCGGGAACTCCGGCTGCACAATCGGCGGGAGCGCCTCAAGCGCAGAAAAAAGAGATCAAGGATCCCGCCGAGTACAACGCCTACGTGGGCGCGGTGCAGCAGAGCGATGCCGCGGCCAAGATCAGCGGCCTGGAAGCTTTCCTGGTGCAGTATCCCAACAGCGTGATGAAGGAAGACGCACTGGAACTGCTGATGGGCGCCTACCAGCAAGCCGGCAACCAGGCCAAAGTGATCGACACCGCCAACCGGCTGCTGCAGGTGAATCCTGACAGCGTGCGCGCCCTGGTGCTGCTCGCTTACAACGAGCGGGCGGCACAGAAGTGGGCGGACGCGCGGCAGCACGCGGAGCGCGGCCTGCAGTCCTTACCTAAGATGGCCCGCGGCGAGGGAGTTTCCGACGCCGATTTTGCCAAGCAGAAGGCCCAGCTTGTTCCTCTTCTGAATAGCATCGCCGGTTTCTCAGCCCTGCAAATGAAAGATTACGCGGCGGCCCAGGAGCATCTGCGCGCGGCTGCGGAAGCGGACCCCAACAACGTTGAGATCATCTATCCTCTTGCGTTGGCCTACCTGAGCGCGACGCCTCCTGACACCGTCAATGGCTTGTGGTTCGTCGCCCGCGCCGCCAACCTGATCACCGATCCGGCTGGAAAAGATCAGGTGAAAAAGTTCGGCCACGCCAAATACGTTACATACCATGGTTCGGAAGATGGCTGGAACGAACTGCTGGCGCAGACGGCAACAACGCCACTTCCGCCCGCTGGTTTCACCGTAGCGAAATACGTGCCTCCTACTCCCGCCCAGCAGGCGGCGGACCTGGTGAAGACCAAATCGCCGAAGGACATGAGTTTTGCCGACTGGCAACTCATCCTTTCCAAAGGTGACCCCGCGGATGCGGAGAAGGTGTGGACCGCCCTGAAGGGTGTACCGCTGCAGATGGTGGGACGGGTGATCAAGGCCAGCGACACGGAGCTGCAGATCGCCGGCAGCCAGGATGACATCGACCAGAACCGCGCTGACATCATGCTGACGATGGGCGGAACCATCCCCGCGAAACTGATGCCGAAGGAAGGGTCCGATTTGCCCTTTGAAGGCACTCCGGTTTCCTACACTCCGGATCCTTTCGTGATGACGATGGAAAAGGGTGCCTTGCTGACCACAAAAGCTGCGCCGACGGCTAAGAAGCCGCCGGTTCACCACCGGCCGCAGTAGCTGGTCCACGAGACAGAGGCAATCGATTTGGGGAGCTTTCAGAAGCTCCCCATTTTTGTTGGGCCCGAAATTAGGCGAGGGCGTCCCGCCCGCGCGGGAGTGGCACGGAATGAAAGGCGCGTTTGAGCAGCGCAACGCATGGGCGGGGACGCCCGCGCCTACATGGTCCCAACTTGCTCTCGGGTTGTTTAGCGCGCGGCTTTCCTCTCGTAGGCTGCGGGGCGGGCGCTGCGGGGGGGACGCTTGACGCCGTCGCGCAGTTGCCGCATGTCGATCTTCAGCTCGGAAATGGTACGGCTCAGGGTGTTGCGGTGCATTCCCAGTTCACGGGCGGCGCGGCATTGATTGCCGCGATTTTCCTGGAGGACGGTGAGGATGAATCGTTTTTTGAATTCGCGCACAGCTTCAGAATAGAGAATATTGCTTTTGTACATCTGCAAGACGAGGGCTTCGAGCTGATCTTTCACGGTCGGTCTCTCTCTCTTTGTCGTCGAAAGCGAATCGTTAAGAAATATCGTTACTTATGCGAGGGATTCGGCTTTTCCGGCCCGTAGTGCAAAAGCTCGAGGCCCTGATAAAAGCGCGTGCGCAGCTCCCCCGGGGCGACCCAGATGGCGGCACGCCCCACAACCAGAAAATATGGCGCCAGCGACGAACCCTCCAGCCAGTGCGAAGTGGGCGCGAAGGACGTCATTCCCATCAGGACTACGGCCACGATGAGGCAGCCCTTTAACAGGCCCAGCACCGCGCCGAACGCCCGATCAAAAAAACTCAAGCCGGCCTCCTGCATCATCCAGCGGGTGATTCTGCCGGCGATTCCGGCCAGGAACAACACCAGCAAGAAGATGATCAGAAAGCCCAAAATATCGGACAACCAGGGCGCTTTCACATGAGGCGCGAACCAGCGCGCCACCCTGGGATACTGCCACACCGCCAACAGGTACCCGATCACCAGGCCGGCGATGCCGAATGCCTGGTGAAAAAATCCTTCACTCGCGGCGTGGAGAGTAGCGATCAAGATCACCGCCAGGATCACCCAGTCCGCCGCGTTCACAGCCTCCCCCCGCGAAACTTCCGGCTACACATCCAACTTTCGTCCTGTAATCTGCTGATACGCCTCCACATACTTTTCGCTGGTCTTGCGCGCCACCTCGGGAGGAAGCGCCGGCGCAGGCGGTTGTTTGTTCCAGCGAATCTCCTCCAGATAATCGCGAACGTACTGTTTGTCGTAGGATTGCTGGGCCTTGCCGGGCTGGTATTGGCTGGCGGGCCAGAAGCGCGAGGAATCCGGCGTCAGAACTTCGTCGGCCAGGGTGATGCCCTCCGGCGTTAGGCCGAATTCGAACTTGGTATCGGCGATGATGATGCCGCGCTCGCGGGCGTAATCCGCCGCCTTGGTGTAGACCTGCAGGCTGAGATCGCGCAGGCTCGCCGCCTGATCGGCGCCGACGAGCCGCGCCATTTCCCCGAAGGAGATGTTTTCATCGTGGCCGCTGGTCGCCTTGGTGGCGGGGGTGAAGATGGGCTCCGGCAGCTTGTCGGACTCGCTGAGGCCTTTGGGCAGCTCGATGCCACAGACCTGGCCGCTGGCCTTGTATTCCTTCCACGCCGAGCCCGAGATATAACCGCGCACCACGCATTCCACGGGGAACATTTCGGCTTTCCTCACCACCATGGAGCGCTCGCGAAGCTGGTCAGAATACCTGCGGGCGGCTGGAGGATAGGCGTCGACGGCGGCCGTAATCAGGTGGTTGGGTACAACGTCCCTGAGAAACTCGAACCAGAAAAGGGAAAGCTGGGTGAGTACGCGGCCTTTCTGTGGGATGCCCGTGGCCAGCACATAATCAAAGGCCGAAATGCGGTCAGTGGCCACGAACAGCAGGCGGTCGTCGTCCAACTTATACACGTCGCGTACTTTGCCGCTGGCGTAGAGTTCAAGGGCAGGGAAGTCAGATTTTAGGAGCACGGAGTCGAGTAATTGCTGAGTCATGGAAAGATTTTATGGGAAGAAACAGTCGCGTATTCTAACCTGTCAGGAATATTTGTCAACGGTTTCGCAGCGGAACGCTTCCAGGGGCGCCGGGGTATTTTGAGGAGAAAAGGTTCGCGGCATTGGGGTGCCATGAACTGACTGTCCAGCAAGGGGTTTAGTGCCGGCGGGTGTGGAAAAACTGAGGATGAAGTTGGAAAACCGGCCAGTCGTATCGCAAGTTGTGGGTGCAGCGGGCTCCGTGTTTTTCTTGGCGATCTTTGCAAGTTTCGCGGTTATGACGAAGCCGCGAGAACGCGAAAATCCCAAAGGAACAATCGCAAAGGAACAAGGTCGCAAGGGAGAGGCGACGATTTTCTAGGCCGTGGCTCCCAGGCTTACTGACACCAGCTTGGAAACCCCGGGTTCCTGCATGGTGACGCCATAGAGCACCGGTGCGATGCTCATGGTCTTCTTGCTGTGGGTGATCAGGACGAACTGGGTCTGGACGCTCATCTCTTTCACCAGGTCGGTAAAGCGGCCGATGTTGGCTTCGTCGAGCGGGGCATCGACTTCGTCGAGAATGCAGAAAGGGCTGGGCTGGTACTGGAAGATCCCCACCAGCAGCGCCAGCGCCGTGAGCGCCTTTTCGCCGCCGGAGAGCAGCAGCACATTCTGCAGCTTCTTTCCCGGAGGTGAAGCCACCACGTCGATGCCGCTCTCGGCGCTGTTTTCCTCGTCGGTGAGGCGCATGAAGGCCTGCCCGCCGCCGAACAGCTTGGAGAAAGTGGCGCCGAAGTTCTCGTTGATCTTGGCGAAAGCTTCCTGGAATTTCTGCCGCGAGAAGGTGTCGATCTCCTTGATGGTTGCGATTGTGTTCTCGATCGATTCGATCAGATCCCTGCGCTGGGTTTCGAGGAAGGCGTGGCGCTCGGAGGTCTCTTTGTACTCCTCGAGGGCCATCATGTTGACCGGGCCCATGGCTTCCAGGCGGGTACGCATGTCGCGGTAGATATTGTCTTCCATTGCCAACTGCTCCCCGGCGACAACGACGAGAGACTGGTCGGAGGTCAGTTCTTCGCGCTGCAGTCCAAGTTCCTGCAGGCAGGTTTCGCCCAGATATTGCTCGTCGGATTGCAGCTTGGCTGCGGCCGCCGAAAGCTCACTGCGGCGGTCGCGGGCCTGGTCGAGGATGCCGCGAGCCTGGTGCAGCATCTCTTCGATCTCGGTGACACGCGCCCGCACCTGCTCGGATTCGAACTGCAGCAGGCCGTCGCGGGCCTCGCAGGCATTGCGCTCGGCGCTGAGATCCACCAGTTGGTCGGCGAGTCCCTGATTCTCATTGGCGCGCTGCAGCATTTCGTCGAAGGCGGATTCGATTTGCGAGCGCAAAGAATAGACGCGCTGCCCCATTTCCAAAACCAGCGACTCAATGCGCTCCAACACAGCCGTGGCGGCGCGGTGGCGTTCTTCAAGCGTCGCCGCGCGAGCCATCTGCTGGGAAACGCTATGGGCGGCGGCGTCGCGCGCTGCACGCAGCCCGGCGAGCTGCTCCTGGGCACTGGCCGAGTCGCGCTCCAACTCCGTCTTCTTCTCTTCGAGTGCGGCAATTTCCGTGCCGCGCGCACTGATTAACGATTCCTGCTCCGCGCGTTCAGCAGCCAGGCGGTGCAGCTCGGAGCGGAAGGTGTGCATGCGATCACTCACCCGCGTCATTTCGCCTTCCAGTTGCTGCAGCAGGTGGCTGGAGGTCATGGCCTGCTTTTCAGCCTCGCGTTTCTCGCTTTCGAGGCGGTTCAGCAGGGTAGTGAAGTCCTTAATATCGCGGCCTGCGCCCAGCGCCCGCGCTTCTTCGTTGCGCAGGGCGTCTTCGATTTCGGCGAGAACCCGCACCACTTCGCGCAATTCGCGCTTCATGGAGAGCGGGCCTTCGGCGCGCTGCTTGCCGCCGGTCACCGTAACGTTGTGGAAGCACTCGCCGGAGTGAGAAAGGAAGAACGCGTTGGGATTGTGCAGAGCCAGTTCGCGGGCGTAACCGGGATCGGGCACGATGTAGCCATCGCGCAACTTGGGCAGGATGACCTCGAGCGAGCGCCCGAAGCCGTTCAGCACCCGGATCGCATTCTTCAGCGGCAGGATCGACTCGCTGGGAGCGGCGCCCCGGTTGGCTTCATCCACCAAAAAGGAAAACTTAGCCTGAGAATCCTCAGGATGGACCAGGAAAGTAGCGCGGCCGTCCACGTCGGTGCGCAGCTGGCGAATGCCTTCATCGGCGGCGTCCCAGGACTTCACCACGACGTAGTTGAGTTCATCGCGCAGGAAATCTTCCACTACGCCTTCGTAGCGCGGCTCAACTTCCAGAAAGTCGGCGAGCACGCCTGCCGGGGCGAGGCCACCCTGCATGCCTCCCGCCTGGAAGAGCCGGCGGACCGACTCGGTGGAGTAGCCATGTTCGGAGATCACCGATTCCAGCGAACTCCGCTTTCCCAGGGCTGAGGCGTACTCTGCGCGCAGGCCGTCGAGCCGATTCTTCGATTCGGTCTCCTCGCGGCGCTTGAGGTCGAGCAGCAGGCTGATCTGAGAGATCTCTTCGTTGAGTCCAGCGAGGCGCTGGGTAACGGTTTCGAACTCCAGGGTCAATTGCCCACGCTGGCCGCCGAAAGCCTCCACCTGGGAACTGGCGGTGGTGATCTCGGAGTGCAGCCGCTGGGATTCGCGGTCTACAGCCGCCATGCGTTCTTCCGCCTGAGTCAGCTGATTGCGAAGGCTGGAAAGGGAAGCGACGGCCGAGAGAAGTTCCGCGCGCGAGCTTTCCTGGCGCTGCTCGAGTTCGGCCAGGGCAGCGGCGGCGGCGGAAGCCTCGTTCTGGCAGCGGGCCAGTTCCTGGCGGGCATCGGCGAAGTCGGAGGCAGCGGTATCAAGAATCTGGCGGTTGAAATCGCGCTCGGTTTCCAGCTTGCTCATGCCGGTGCGCGCCTGCAGCAGCTCGTTTTCTGAGGTGGCCGAGCGGGCGACGAGTTCGGTGCACCGCTCCTGGTTGTGATGGCGGCGGGCTTCGGCGCGATCGCTTTCCAGTTTTACCTGGGTGAGCCGGTCGCGGTTCTCACGAATCTCGATTTCGATGGCATAACCACGCTGCGTGCGCTCGCTGTTCTCGCTTTCGAGTTCCTGCACCTGCGCGCTGTGCAGGCGAATCTGCTCGGAGACTGCGTTGATCTGCGCGTCGAGGCTGGCGCTCTCCTGCTCCAACTGCGCAAACTTGCTGGCCAGGACCAGGCGCAGCTTACCCCGCATTTCATCGCGCAATCTGGCGTAGCGCTCGGCTTTCGACGCCTGCCGCTTGAGGGAATTCATCTGCCGCGTGACTTCTTCGAAAATATCGTTGACGCGATTAAGGTTCTGCTTGGCGTCTTCTAGGCGGGCTTCCGCCAGACGCTTCTTGGTCTTGAACTTGGTGATGCCGGCGGCTTCTTCGATGATGGCGCGCCGGTCGGTGGGGCGGCTGCTGAGAATCTGCCCGATGCGACCCTGCTCGATCAGCGCGTAGGATTCGGGGCCCAGGCCAGTTCCCATGAAGAGCTCCTGAATGTCGCGCAGGCGGCAGAGCTTGCCGTTGAGCAAGTACTCGCTGTCCCCGGTGCGGAACAGGCGCCGGGTGACCACGATTTCGCCGGCATGAAACTGCTGCTGGTTGAACTTGCGGCGGCGAATCTTCAGCACCACGTGCGGCCCGTTGACCGCCGGGGCCTCGGGCGATTCGGCTGCTTCGGGGGAATTTTCCGGAGCAGGCTCCATGCCGGAAGGCGTTTCGGCGGCGCCGGCCTCGACTTCTTCTGCTTTTCCTGGCTGGGCCTCTTCGGTCAGGCGTTCAGTTTCTTCGGCGGCGCGGGCGCGGATTTCGGCTTCGTCCCAGTCGCTGAGTGGAATGTCTTCGCGAATGTCGAGTTGTGTGGGATCGTTGCGGTCGGGGCCGTCGTACTCCTGCGGATCAATCAGCGTGAGCGAGACTTCCGCCATGCCGGTGGGCTTGCGGGCGTTGGTGCCGGCGAAGATCACGTCTTCCATGCGCGAGCCGCGCAGGGTCTTGGCCGATTGCTCGCCCAGAACCCAGGAGATGGCGTCGGCGATGTTGGATTTTCCGCAGCCGTTGGGGCCAATGATGGCAGCCACGCCGTCGCCGTGGAACTTCAGTTCGGTGCGGTCGCAGAAAGACTTGAACCCGAGAATCTGGAGCCGTTTCAGTTTGAGCAAGGAAACTCCTCATCACATCTGTAGAGACGCAGCAAGCTGCCTCTCTACGGAAATCCGACCTGTAGGCGAGACGTAGCAAGCTGCGTCTCTACGGCATTGGCGGCGCGTGGCGCGGGGCCTGGTCTCGCTTGCGGAGGGTCATGCTACTCCCTTTACCAGGAAGGTTCCTCCACCCAGTAGGCTCCAAAAAGCTGCCCACGGCTGGGATGGGACAGGCACAAATTAGAGCTACTGTAACGGCGAAATTGCGCCAGGGTCAAGCAATAAAACACTATATCTTGTATGGCCTTGGCGCGCACCCCGTCATTTTGCACACACAATGCACCAATTGCTGATCGTTAGG
>DATJXG010000050.1:0-3244 GCA_035500455.1 Terriglobales bacterium
GGGCGCGTAAAGCCAGTGGTAGCCCGCGTAGCCCCCGCCCGCGAACAACAGCAGAATCAACAGAACTTTCCAGCCCCGGGAGGACGAGCCCTCCTCCGAGGAATCGTTCGCCATGTTCCGCAAAAACTGGAGTTCGTGTTCCCGTTCTTCCGGAGAATCCCCAGGCACAAACGGTTCGTCCAGCCTGTCATTTCCTCGCCAGGATTCGTGGGTCACGTCGGCGACGCGCACATTAAGGCCGCTGCGGGCGGCGGGAGTGAACGGCCACGCCTCCCGCGCCTTCTCGCGGACCGGCGGCTCCTCTGCTTCTGGTTGAGCCAGCCCGGTTCGAGCACGCCCGGATGGCACGGACTCGGGTTGAGGCGGCCCGGCCTGAACGAGTTTGGTACCGCAATATCCGCAAAAGCGTTGCCCGGCTGGATTCTTTCGCTTGCAGGAGTGGCAAACTTCTTCCGGACCGGAGTCCATTCCGTCCGCGGGCGCGGGTACAGGCGGCCGTGGCAGCGGCGTGGCCAGGCTGCTCTCCGCTTCCAGACCATGCAGCAGCTCCTGCACGCCCAGCTCGTCATACTCGTTGGCGTTGGGGTAGTTCCATGACGCAGAACCTCGCTTTGACTGCGGGCCGGAACGAGACGGGATTTCCTGATCGCGACGCATGCGACCTGAGCCCATAGGATTCCAGGGGTCGGCCAAAGGTTATCTCCTGGGGGAGTTGTGCAAGGCACATTCCACTCCTCGCAAATCCAGTTGTCAAATTCAATCAGTACATAGACGGTAGGTCAGGGGTGGGACAGGATTCCTGCGAATCTCATGATGTACTGTTACGAATCGATCTATCGATATGATTGCACTGATGTTACTAGACAGCTAAAATCCGTCTCGATTTGACTCTCTCTACAGAATCGCCCATCGCGCCGCGAAGGCGGCCCCATCCAGACTGTAAATACAGTCTTCTTTTCCTCGATGTGGCCACGTTTTCCTCACTGCGAAATGCACGCAGCCGTGGATTATTTCGCGGATCTAATCTGCGCGCAGTGTGCAACAAAATGCACACTCATCGGTCTGCATCAAGTCCTGCTCTTCTGTGCTCGCCGGCAACCGAGTCCGTGCCACCTTTCCGAGGAATCAGAAATGGACGACAATGGGTCGCTCCCTCCCTTGTCCCGCATGAAAGCACTCAGCCATCTGCGCCTGATCGTCATCGCGCTCGCGATTCTGATCGTCATCGGCACCGCCGGCTTTCACTTCATCGAAGGCTGGCCGTGGTTCGATGGCCTCTACATGGTGATCACCACTTTCACCACGATCGGCTATCAGGAGATTCATCCGCTCTCGCACGCCGGGCGAGTTTTCAACCTGGTGCTCATAGTCGCCGGAGTCTCCCTGGTATTTCTCGGCATCGGGTCGCTCACCCAGGCTTTGCTAGAATTCTCCCTGCGCAGCTTCTTCGGGAGGCGAAGAATGGAACGTGAAATCAGCCGCCTTTCCGACCACTACATCATCTGCGGCCTGGGACGAGTGGGGCGCAGCACCGCCCGCGAACTGGCGCGCAAGCCGGTTCCCTTCGTGATCATCGACCAGAATGAGGCCAAGGCCGCTCCCTTGGCAGGGAACTGGCTGCTGCTCGTCGGCGATGCCACTCAGGAGCAGACCCTGCGCGACGCCCACATCGAGCGCGCCCGCGGCCTGGTCGCAGCCACCACCACCGACGCCACCAATCTCTACATCGTGCTCACCGCCCGCGGCCTGAACCCGAAGCTGACCATCATCGCCCGCGCCGGCGAAGAAGATGCGCAGAAGCACCTGCGCAATGCCGGCGCCGATTCCGTAGTCTCGCCCTATCAGTTCGCCGGCCAGCGGATCGCGCAATCGTTTCTGCGCCCGCATGTGGTCAGTTTTCTCGACACTGCCACCACCCATCTGGGAATGGACCTGGAAATCGGCGAGATTCACGTCCCTCCCAACTCAGCCTTCGCCCGCAAGACCATCGAAACCTCGCGCATCCGCCAGGAACGCGGCGTCATTATTCTCGCCATCAAACGCGGCGAGGAGATGCGCTTCAATCCCTCGCCCGACGACGCCATCGAACCTGGCGATTGCCTCATCGCCATGGGAGAACCCTCTCAACTCCGCCAACTGGAAGAGAACGCGGCGGCCCGTCCATGAAAATCGTAAGCGCCGCCGAAATGCGCGAGATTGACCGCGCCACCAGCGAGCGTTTCGGCGTGCCCTCACTCACCCTGATGGAAAATGCCGGCGGCGCGGTGGCCGGGTTTGTGCTCTCGCGGTTTCCCAATGCCAGGCGGATCGGGGTAGTCTGCGGCAAAGGCAACAATGGCGGCGATGGATTCGTCGCCGCCCGCCAGCTTCACGCGGCGGGAAGAGAAGTGAAGGTCCTGCTGCTCTGCGAACCCGCCGAACTGCGGGGAGACGCGGCGGAAAATTTCACTCAACTGAAAATTGCGCCGGTTGTGGTGCAGAATCCTGCCGATCTCGACTCCGACGCGGCCCAAGCCGTTCTGCAGAGCGATCTGCTCCTCGATGCCGTCCTGGGCACAGGATTTCATCCTCCAGTCAGCGAACTCTACGCAGCAGCCATCACCCGCATGAATTCCGCCACAGCGACGGTTGTAGCAGTCGACATCCCCTCCGGCGCCGAGGCCGACTCGACCAGCGCCCCGAGCGCCGTGGTGGCGCGCGCCGACGCCGTAGTCACCTTCACCGCGCCGCGTCCAGCGCATATTTTCGCGCCGCTCACCGAAGGGTCCACGCTGATCGTGCCCATCGGCTCGCCGCCGGAGGCGCTCACATCAACCCTCAATCTCAACCTGATTACGCCCGCCGAAGTTGCCCCCCTGATCGCCCCTCGCAAAGCCGCATCGCACAAAGGCACCTTCGGCCACGTGCTGGTCCTCGGCGGCAGCACCGGCAAAGCCGGCTCCGTCGCCATGGCCGGGATGGCGGCCTTGCGCGTTGGCGCGGGACTCTCCACCGTGGGCACGCCAAAGTCGGTGCTGCCCACGGTCGCCGGCTTTCATGCCGAAGTCATGACCGAGCCTCTGGAAGAAACCGAAATCGGCAGCATCTCCCTGCGCGCCCTGGGCTACGGCCACGTGGACGCGCTCGCCAAAGACAAAACCGTGCTCGCCGTCGGTCCCGGAATTTCCCGCCACAACGAAACCGCGGAGTTTGTCCGCACCGTAGTAAAGAAATTCAAAACCCCCATGGTGCTCGATGCCGACGG
>DATJXG010000051.1:0-7065 GCA_035500455.1 Terriglobales bacterium
TGCTCCCCGCAAGAGTTCGGCCCCGATTGAAGTGGTCGAGAAAACTTCACCGCGCGAGCTGTTCGAGTACGTGAAGAAGGAAGGCAGCAAAGAGTACTCGGTGCAGCGCTACAAAGGCCTGGGCGAAATGACCGCGCCGCAGCTTTGGGAGACTACGATGGACCCGGAGCGGCGTACGCTGCTCTCGGTGAAGCTTGAGGACATTGCCGCCTGCGAGACCATCTTCACCACCCTCATGGGCGAGGATGTGGAGGCGCGGCGCAAGTTCATCGAAGAGAATGCGCTGGATGTGAAGAATTTGGATATCTGACACCGACCGGCGGCGAAAGAGACTGCCACGAACTTGCCTTCGACTGGCATCTCAACTATCGTATGGTTCTCTCGTATGCTCCCCAAGTTTGCAAAACCACCCCTTGTCGAAGCAGCCTGCGAACTCCGGTTGCATTCGAATAACGCTTGGGATCTGACCATCCCTGGGCGCCTTTTCGAGAAGCTACAGCCTGATTATTCCGAACGGAGGCAGTTGCTAGGGGTGGAATTGGAAGTCGACGCAAAGGGTCAAAAACCCCCGGACTATAGGCAGATCGAGAATCTTCACTTTCTATCTAAGGATGGCAAGAACATTGTTCAGGTAAGAGAACACGCGATAGCGGTGAGCAGACTAGCACCCTACGAATCATGGGAGCGATACAAGCCTCGTGTGATGGACGTGTTTAAGAAGCTTGAGGGCATATCTGGTGGATCCGCGATCGCTAGGCTTGGGTTGAAGTACGTTAACAGAATCGTCGTACCACAGGCAGAGATCAGGCTTGAGGAATTCCTAGACTTTTACCCTTTTGTGGGCAGCAGGTTGCCGCAACAACATGGCCCGTTTCTGGTCGGAGTTATTTTCCCATTTGAAGGTCCGTCTGGGTTACTCAAAACAGAGCTTACAAGTGCTAACCCGGATGCGCCCGGAACCTACCATATACTATTGACCTTAGACTATTTTACGGAGGATCCGGCGCAGACCACTTTTGAGGGGATTTCAGTCTGGTTGGACTTTGCTCATGAGCGAATAGAGCAGGTTTTCATTAACGTGATCAAAGATCGTACACGACAATTGTTCGAATCGCGGGATTAGAGAATATGGAAACGGCGGTTCCAGGGAACAATTCCTACTCAGACGTGCAATTCAAAGGGGCGAAGGCGCGCGCCATTCCCTCGCGTTGGACTTCCTCGCAGTATTCATGGCGAGAGAGTTCGCGGTCGTTGTCCGACGCCGATCATTTGAGTTCGTTCCTCGCAAACCCGGAGGTAATCGATTCGCTTTTTGAGATTGAGGACCCGGGTAGAGTGCATCAATATATTCGTCAACATCCGGAACTCTTTTCATTGCTTCTCAGAAGCCGGGGCGAGGCTTATTGGCTGTTCGGACCCAAAGCTCACGTTACGGCCCGCATAGAGCAAGATCCCGAGGCCGAGTTCGCGCCTCGGTTGCTCGTGTTGATCCGCACAGAGCTAAACGCCGGTAAGGCCATCAATTTGTTGGACGATCTGGATCGACGCTGGTGGTTATCTGTTAGTCCGGCATCTCGGGTTCTTTTGAAGATCGATGTGGAATACGTATAGCCAATTTGACTGGCTCAAATTTCTCACCCTCGCAAAGGAACTCAGGAAGCGCGAGTCTGAGGAAGAAGCAGTTCGAACTTCGGTCAGCCGAGCGTACTACGCTACATACCACATGGCTCTAGAATTCCTAGAGAGGAATCGCATAAGCGTAACGCGAGGTGTCGCCGGCGCCGGAGGCGCGCGAGCTGCAACTTCACACGATGCAGTCTGGAAAACCTTTGCAGAATCGAAAGACCTGCGCTGGAGGAAGATTGGGGAAGATGGCGATCGCCTTAAACGCAAACGCCAACAAGCGGACTATGATGCCTACGTGCACAAGTTAGTACCGGATGTCGCTGATGAAGCACTTCTCAGGTCACAAAGGATCATCGATTCCCTGGCTGGGCTTTGACTCGTGAAGCGACCGAGTCCGCGAGCATCCTATGGGCCTCAAACTCCGAGTTGTCGGCGCGTCCACGGGGGTACTTCTGCCGAAGGAGATGCTCGTCCGCCTGAAAGTGAAAAAGGACGACACGCTGTTTGCGGTTGAGACACCTGACGGCTATCTGCTCACGCCTTACGATCCGGAAGTCGAGCGGCAATTGGACAAGGGACGGGAGTTCATGTCCACGTACCGCGACGCCTTTCGGGCGCTGGCGAAGTGAAGCGTCCACGGTCGCCAGAATGGATCGACCCGCGGGCGCTTGGGCTCTTGCATGCCGAGACACTGGCCGAGCACGGGGGGTTGCCGGGATTGCTGGATCAGGCAGCCCTGGAAGCGGCGCTGGCCCGTCCGCAGCATGTTCACGCCGATGAACGGAATGCTGATGTCCCCCGTCTTGCTGCGGCTTACGGCTTCGGCATTGTCCGCGACCATCGCTTCAGCGACGGCAACAAACGCGCCGGGTTTTTGGCCATCGGCCTCTTTCTGGCGCTGAACGGCTTCGAACTGCTGGCGGATCAGGCGGACGCGGTTCGGACTATCCTCGCGGTCGCAGCGGGTCAACTGTCCGAGGATCGTTTGACAGACTGGATTCGCGAGCACCGCGTGCGGAAAAAATAGCGCCTCTGCCGCGCGCGGGCAGGAGTGCCCGCGCCCCACTTCATTTGACCAAAGCTCCAATCCTCCCTAAGATTAGCTCTCGATTCTGTTCTGGCCGCTGTTCGTCGCGGCCACAGATTCGCGCTGCGCACCCATGATCGGGAAAACCATTTCCCATTACCGGATCCTTGAGGCCATTGGCGGCGGGGGAATGGGAGTGGTTTACAAGGCGGAAGACCTCACGCTGCAGAGGTTCGTCGCCCTGAAGTTCCTGCCCGATGCCATTGCCCAGGAGCCGCAGGCGCTGGAGCGCTTCCGGCGCGAGGCGCGTTCGGCTTCGGCGCTGAACCATCCCAACATCTGCACCATCCACGAGATCGGCCAGCACGAGGGACAGCTTTTCATCGTGATGGAATATCTCAGCGGGAAAACCCTGAAGCACGTGATCCAGAACCGGCCTATGGAGCTGGACCGGCTGCTTAGCCTGGGAATCGACGTCACCGAGGCGCTGGAGGCGGCGCACTCCAAAGGCATCATTCATCGCGACATCAAGCCGGCGAATATTTTCGTCACCGACCGCGGGAACGCCAAGGTGCTGGATTTCGGGCTGGCCAAGATGACGCTGCAAGAGTCGAGCGGCAACTCGCAGACTCGCGGCACGGAGCTGGATCTCACCGGGCCAGGCGCTACCGTGGGCACCGTCACCTACATGTCGCCGGAGCAGTTGCGCGGTAAAGAACTGGACGGCCGCACCGATCTTTTCTCGTTCGGGGTGGTGTTGTACGAAATGTCCACCGGGGTTCTGCCCTTTCAGGGAGAAACCTCGGCGGTGATTACCGAGGCGATTCTGAACCGCGCCCCGACCGCGCCGAACCGGCTGAATCCTCACTTGCCAGTGAAGATGCAGGAGATCATCGACAAAGCGCTGGAGAAGGACCGCGACCTGCGCTGCCAGACGGCGGCCGAGTTGCGGGCCGACCTGAAGCGCCTCAAGCGCACGATTGAAACCTCGCGCAATGCCGTCTCGGAATCGGGATCGGCGGTGGCCGTGGCGCCCGCGCCGCCGGCGCGCAAGCGCATGGGAAAGATTCCAGTGTGGCTGCTCGCGCTTTGTGTCCTGGTTGCCCTGGGCGCGGGGCTGCTGGCTGGGAAGCGTTTCTTTGCGGCCGCGGCCTCGGAGCCTCCTTCTTACCGGCAGCTCACGTTCAAGCGGGGCAGCATCAGTTCGGCGCGCTTTGCTCCTGACGGGCAGACTATCCTTTACACCGCGGCCTGGCAGGGCGACGTGGCCGAAGTGTACACGGCGCGTCCGGAAGAAACTCGCCCTATGGGGTTGAGGGGAACCAAGCTGCTTTCTATTTCGCCGAATTCGGAGATGGCGGTCCTGCTGAACAACAAGCCTATGGGCACATTCGTCAGCGTGGGCACGCTGGCCCGCGCGCCCATCAACGGCGGCGCGCCCCGCGAGTTACTCGAGCAGGTGCAGGCCGCCGACTTCGGCCCCGACGGCACTTTATGCGTAGTGCGGAACATGAACGGGCGCACACGCCTGGAGTTCCCCATCGGCAAAGTGCTGTATGAGACCGGGGGCTGGATCGGAGAGCCGCGCATCTCGCCCAAGGGTGACCAGATCGCATTCATCGATCACCAGGTGCAAGGCGATGACGGCGGATCGGTGGCGGTGGTGGATCTTGCGGGCAAGAAGCAGACGCTGGGCGGGGCCTGGTTCACAATCCAGGGGCTGGCCTGGGTTCCCAACGGCAGCGAGATCTGGTTTACCGCGGCGAAATCGGGAACCGACCGTTCGCTTTACGCCACGACTCTGGACGGACGGCAACGCATCCTGGCGCGGATTCCGGGATCGCTGATCCTGTTCGATATCGCCAAGGACGGCCGCGTGCTGCTGGCCCGAGCCAACCGGCGCCGCGAAGTCATCGGAGTGGGAGCGCCCGGGCAAAAGGAGCGCGAGCTGTCGTGGATGGACTACACCTATCCTGCGGACCTTTCGGGCAGCGGCAGCACTTTGCTGTTTGACGAAGAGGGCGGCGGCGGCACGCTGGATTACTCGAAGTCCAGCGGCATGACTTACGCGGTGTACTCGCGCAACACCGACGGCTCGCCCGCAGTGCTGCTGGGAGAGGGCTCGGCGCAATCACTGTCGCCGGACGGCAAGTGGGCGACCGTGATCACGCAGGCTTATCCCTCGCAGCTCAGGTTATTGCCCACGGGGCCGGGGCAGGCGCGAGACCTGACGCACGACAGCATGAATCACAACACCGCCCGCTGGTTTCCTGACGGAAAGAAACTGGTGTTTTCCGCCGACCAGCCCGGCCAGGGGATGAAGCTGTTTGTGATGGATGTGGAGTCGGGAGCGTCCCACGCCATCACCCCGGAAGGAGTGGACGGCACCGCCTACGCGCTTTCTCCGGATGGAGAGACGGTAGCGGCCATCGGCCCCGATCAGAACGGGTATTTGTATTCCGCGGCCGGCGGCGGGATTGAAGGAACAAAGATTGAAGGAATGAAGCGCGGCGAGCAGCCGATCGTGTGGAGCGCCGATGGGCATTCCCTCTATGTCTTTCAACCGGGCGAGCCTCCGGTGCGCGTGGACCGGCTCGACGTCAAAACCGGGCAGCGAACCCTGTGGCGGCAACTCGCGCCTTCCGATCCCGCGGGGGTGGAAAATATCAGCCCGGTGCTGATGACGCCCGACGCAAGGCTGTGCGTGTATGGATATCACCGCCTGCTGGCGGATTTGTACCTGGTGGAAGGACTGAAGTAAGGTCTTAAGTCTTTTCCGCTGCAACCTTATGGGCAAAACTCCCACAGGGGAGGCACTTCAGTTCCATAGACGTTCTCGCCTTGCGTTTACACAATAGCCCCGCCTCCTCCTAAAAGGGCCCCACCAAAAAATTCAGCTTTGGAGGTGAGTGTGGAGACTACGTCCACTTCAGAGCGTTCCCTATCCGGGGAACGGCTTGCATACTACCTTATCGGGTTTGCGGCGGTGCTCGCCCTGGTGATCGGCACAATTCGCCTCACCGGGTCAAACGCCAATAACGTCTTTCCCAGCGTCGCCAGCGCCATCGGCGATGATTCTTCAAGCACATCTGGTTTCGCCGGGCGTCCGGATGTTGTGGTCCACCCGACGCCCCCCGGCGCGGAACAGCAGAAGCTGGTCCGCAAAGCTTCGATGAAGCTGGTGGTGAGCAATCCGGCCGACTCCGCCGAGCAGATTCGCCAGCTGGTGGAGAAGGCGGGAGGATACGTGGTGACATCGGAAATCAGCGGAACGGCGGACGCCAACGACGCTTCCCTAAGCGTGCGTGTGCCCGTTGCGCGCTTCGAGGAGGTACGCGCGGCGATTCACAAACTCAGCCTCAAAGTGGAGGAGGAGCGGCGGGCAGTCGAGGATGTCACCAGACAATACGTGGATGACGAGGCGCGTCTGCGCAATCTGCGCGCAGAGGAGGCGCAGTATCTCTCGATTTTGAAAATGGCGAAAACCGTCAAGGACACACTGGCGGTGAGCGACAAGATGAGCGAGGTGCGCGGCGAAATCGAACAGGAACAGGCGGAGTTCGAAACGCTCGCCCGCCAGACCCAGACCGTTGAGCTGGCGATTGTATTGCTTAGAGAGTTCGTGCCGGTGCCCGAAGGCCTGCACTGGCGGCCCTGGCTGCGCATCAAGGAGGCCGGGCGGGACGGACTCGATGCGGTCGCGGACTATGCCTCCAGCATGGTGGCCGTCGTCTTCTATCTGCCGTCGATTCTCTTATGGACAGCTACAATTCTTTTCGTCGCGGCGGGATGCTGGAAGATCATTCGTTGGGTGGTACAGGGGGGCGTGGCCGGGCGAAAAGCTCCGGCAGATTCGGGCAGCGCCCCGCACTGAGAGCCGTTGTCTCACCGCCGGTGCAAGCCATTGAGCCCCGGAACGGGCCGAGTGCGCACAGCGTAGGAAGAAGACTGGCCTTGTGCGCCACGCCAGCGCGGCTCAGGTAAACTGGCATCGCCGCCTTTTTACAAAGCTTGACGAATATTTACAGGAATTTGCCTGCGCGGTTTGCTGGCGGCGTGGATGTGTGCATCTCATAGAATGCCTTTCCTGAAAGAACCTAAGGAGATTCACGTCTATGCGTCTGGGGGTCACGTTTGGGGTGGTTTGCCTTTGCGGTCTGGCGCTGCTGGCTGTAGGTTGCGGAGGAGGCAGCAGCGGGAATGCGGAGTTGCGGGTGTTGAACGCTTCTCCGAATGAGGGCGCGGTAAACGTTCTGGTGGACTCCAACACGGTGGCCAGCAGCATTGGCTATGCCACGGCCACGGATTACATTTCGCTGAAAACGGGTTCGCGGCATTTGCAGATTGAATCCATCAGTTCGACCACGGCGGCCATCGATACCACGCTCAGCCTGGCGGGCAGCAGCCAGACC
>DATJXG010000052.1:0-2550 GCA_035500455.1 Terriglobales bacterium
ATTACTCAGGTGAACAATCAGGCCGGCGACGAACCCAACTATCAATATCTGCTGGCCAAGGCGAACGTTTATCGCCAGCAGCACCAAAGCGCGCGGGCCCTCACCGCGTTCGCCCAGGCCGCCGACGCCGCCGGGGAAGACGAAACTGCCGCCCATGAACTGCTGCAAACCGCGGGCGCGGAGGGCCTTCGTCTGAACCAGAAGGTGAGCTTCCTCGCCGACTTCTCGGTCGAGCCCATCTTCGAAGACACAACCGTTTACCCGCTCGACGCCAAACTTGATGTCACGAACCCAATCGCGGGCCAGCAGAACCTGCTTCCCCTGCCCCGCTCTTCTCTTGAAACTCAATGGACCGGCGCTTATCACCTTCACCTGAACGGCCTGCCTGACGCCAGCGGCTTCTTCCAGATGCGGAACGCGCAGGGCCAGATTTCGCTGCCCAGCGCCGACACCATCGTCAACCGTGATACCACCGACTATTCCTTCAACTTCGCCCTGAATCCCACTCTGCACCTGGGCAACAACGTGCTCACCTTCAGCACCGGCGTCCAGGAAACGATTCGCCGCGACTCCGAAGATCCTTTCGACATGGATCAGAACCTGTTCCGGCAGTTCGTCTATCTTTCCACCAGTTCTTTCGGCAACATCGTTTCGCTCACCGGCTATGCCATCCACGAATCCGGGCCATTTACGCTTTCCGGTTTGCATTCCAGGGATGTCGCAGGTTCTGTGGAGTTCCGCGTGGGACGGCCGTGGGGGAAGACCGCCTTGGTCACGGGCTGGGGCGCGAGAGATGAACAATTCTCTCCAGTGATTCGAGAGTTCTACTACACGTCGTCCTACCTGGGGATCGAACGGAAAATCTCCGACCGCGTTCGCGTGCGCGCGGTCGCCGAGGACGTGCGGTCGTGGCGCGTGGAATCCAACAGCTTCGCCCTCGCCCAGGCGTTGCGTCCCGCGGGCAGCGTCGAGTTCTCGCCGACTCGCAACTGGAGCGTCCAAGCCTCGGTCGCCTATTCAAGGAACATGGGTTTTCACGCCTATGACGCGGTGCAAAGCGGATTTTCCGTCTCCTACGCGCACCCCTTCGGCCGGGCGTTCAAAGACCAAACCGGAGAAGTGAACCTCCGCTACCCGATCCGCTTCTCGGCGGGATTGCAGCAGGAAGACTTTTTCAATTTCCCGGGTGCACAGTCACAGCAGTTCAGGCCGTACATAAGCATCAGCCTGTTCTGAAAACGAATTCTTATGCGAATCTGCCTGGTAGCCACGTTTCCGCCGAGCGGGCGGCAACTCAACGAATACGCCTTTCACATGGCGCGGGAACTTCAGAGCAATCCCACGATTGACCTGACGATCCTTGCCGACGAACTCGACGACTATCAGTTCGCCACCGATCCCGCCGGCAGGCCTCTGCATGGAAGCGAGCACGCTGAACTCCCTGACTTCAACGTGGTGCGCTGCTGGCGGTTCGGCAAGCTGGCGAATCCGGCGCGCATCCTCCGCGCGGTGCGGAAGCTGCGGCCCGACGTTGTCTGGTTCAACCTGGTATTTTCATCCTTTGCGACGCAGGATAACCCGGTCGCCGCATTCGCCGGCCTGTCCACTCCCGCTCTGGTTCGCGCCTGCGGCTATTACACCCACGTCACCCTGCACCACATTATCGAGCACGTGGATTTTGCCGCCGCCGGAGTGCGGCGGGAAGGCATGTTCCGCTTCGGCAGCGATCTCGCCACCCGAATGCTGCTGAAAGCCAACTCCGTGTCGGTTCTGCTCTCCGGATACCGGCGGACTCTGATCGACAAATACGCAGCCGACAATGTGCTGCTGGGAACGCACGGGGTCTTCGCGACCTCGCCGAGCCCGCCTGATTTTTCCAGGCGTGGAAACCCGCCCCGCGTGCTCGCCATTGGCCACTGGGGAACCTACAAGCGTCTGGAAGCGCTCATGGAAGCGTTCGCCGCAGTTCAGAAGGTGGTGCCGGAGGCAAGGCTGGTGGTCGCCGGCGCCAACCACCACACTAAGCCGGGCTATTGGGAGTCAATTCGAGAACAGCAAAAAGGCAATCCGAATATTGAGTTTCGCGGCTACGTGCCGGAGGTCGATATTCCCGAACTCTTCCGAACCACCAGCATCGTGGTGATGCCCTATGATTCCGCCACTGGCTCGAGCGGACCCGCCCACCAGGCCTGCGAATACGGAGTTCCAATTGTTTGCGCCGATATCGGCGATTTCCGGCAAATGGCGGAAGACGAGGGCATGGATATCAGCTTCTATCGGCTTCGCGACAGCGGGGATCTTGCCGCCAAACTGATTGACCTGTTGCACTCTCCTGCGCGGCAACGCCGCATGGCCGAGCACAACTTTGCCGCGGCGGTGCGCATGACCATGCCCAACATCATGCGCCGGCATCTTCGCTGGTTCGAACTGGCCAGACACAAGCGGAATCTTCGCGCCCCGGGCAAGGCGCCGGCCTTGCCCTATCGCCGCGTTTTTCCCATCAGTTCGAGAACTCTCTATGAGACGGACCGGTCCTCACACGAGTGAGGC
>DATJXG010000053.1:0-6828 GCA_035500455.1 Terriglobales bacterium
GGAGCACTATGAAGCCGACGCGGGCTTCCCGGAACTGCACGAGCTGATGAAGCGCAAACAATTCGGGCTGTACCGGATATCCTCAGCCTACGACCGCGGCGGCCGAACCCTCTACGCCGACGCCATCTACGTGCGCGAAGAAATCCTCAGCACAATCCCCCTGCACTCCTGGAGTTAACGAAGTGACGAACGAATCCCATTTGGGTCTCGAACACCCCGGCGTGCTTCGAATCCGGGCCGGGTGCCCCAGGTCTCGCCGGTGTTGCGAGACCTGGGAATAGCCTCCACAAATCTAGTCGGTCGGCGGCGCGTGGCCATTGTTGCGCTCGAAAACCGATTCCCCACGCAACTCGCCGCCCAGAATCTTGGCCACCGAGTTCAAGTCCTGTGCCAGCCCTTGGCGCCAGCGTCCCACGGAATCTCGCGCCAATTCTTCCATGGTCTGCCCGAATGACAGCAGGTTGCCCGCGACCTCGCTTTTTACCAACTCAGAAACCGAAGTTTCAATGCCTTTCTGAACACTCTTCAACTGGGCGCGTGACTCCTCAAGTTGAATTCCCAGCTCGCGCGCGTTGCGCGTTCCCAGTTCCTTGAGCACCACGTCCAGCGCGTTCTCCAGTTGGGTGCGCGCGCCCGAAATGATGTCGCTGCCCATACGCACCAGGCGGGCGTCCAGGTCGGACTCCAGTTGCCGCGCCGACTCATCCAACTTCGCGATGCGTACGGCCAGATCGGTGGTTTGCGCCTGCAGCCGCGACGACTCTAACGTCAGCGCCGCCTGCACCTGCTGCATCTCCCGGCGGTAGGTTTCGTGTTCATCGCTTAAGCGCTGCTGCAGGGTGCGCAGGAATTCCTCCGTCCGCCGCTCCAGGCGGATTCCCGCTTCCAGCGCCTGCTGCTGAAACCGCTCCGCTCCGGCGTGAACGTGTTGTTGCACCGTGTCCGCGATTTCATCCGAAAGATCCCGCGCCCGCTGCCCCACCGCTTGCACCTCTTGCGCAAGGTGGCCGCGAAACTCGCCTTCGCCTTCCCTGATCTTTCGCGCGATGGACTCATCCGCCGCTTGCAACAGTTCCGCTGACTGCTCGCGAGTCTGCTGCAGCACCTGCGCCCCCAGATCCTCCCGCAGGCGCAGCCAGAGCTTTTCCTCGACTTCCGGCGGAATGTGGCTCAGCGATATCTCGAATTCACTGCGCTTCGGCGACGCATGCGTCAGCTTCTCCCTGAGCTGTGCCAACTCGGCGTGCAACGGCTGAACCAGTTCCGCGACCATGAATTGCAGCTGGTCGTCCGCAGGCGCCGTCTCCTGCCGCTGCATCTCGCGCGGGCCTCGCGACGTCGAACCGCCTGTCCAGTCTTTTCCCATCCAGTCTTCGGGACAGCTTTCCAGGCCCCAGAAATTTCCTGGCCGGTCCAGCCGCGCCGCCAGTTGCCAGCCCACCCGGCCCGAGTTGATCGGCCGGCAGTCCACAATGTGGGCCTCGGTGCGCCGGCCTTGTTTGCTCTGAAAGTACACGGGCGCGCCCGCTTCCAGCCTGGTACTGGAGTGCAGAGCGCAGCCGTGCGCGCTCACAACCAACGTCTCACACATTTCGGAGAAGCCTGAATTCGGCTCGGTGCCGGTCACCAGGATCGGCAGGGTCATCGGGACCCTCGAACTGCGGCGTAATGTTTCGGGTGCATCAGGAGCTTGCATGAGTGTGCTCCGTTCGCGAGGAAGTTGCGGGCGCAGAGCCCGGGCACGGCTGTAACCGTGCCCCACTAAGCTAACCCAGATTTAATCTTCGGTTGCGACCGGAGGTATCTTGCCGGAATGTTCCATTGGGCGTAGTGCAGCACGGCCTCTCTCCACGCCCGCAACCGCTCAACGGACAGCCCACTGGGCCTGCGATCCAGCGATAGGGCATGAACCAGCGTGCGGATCAAATTTGTTTTTTTTGAGGTAATTTGAGACCACATTTTTAATTTCCAGCGGTTTGACCCTCCGCATCGCTCTGGCCCAAAGGAGTGTTTTATGTGGCAACCCCCTGCGCCAGCCGGAATTCGTGTCTCCACCAGTAAACCAGGCAGGACCGCGCAACTGTTGGCCTGGATATCGGAAAGATTTTGCCACCACCAATTTTCCTGGCCGCACATTGGCTTGCATGGGCGTGACTATCAGGTATGCGTCCTCTGCGGAGCCGCCTACGAGTATGACTGGACCGCCATGCGTCGCACCTGCCGCCTGGGCGCCCCGCCCGCGCCACGAACATAGATCCAAGCTCGGAACTGCCCGTCGGCCAGCGCCGTAGGCCCTGGGCCAGTTGCGCAGCCTCGGCCTCCCACTGTCGGGCGTGGCCTTGGATGATGCGTTGAAACGGTAGCCTTTGGGGGTACACTATCTCTGTCAGACCAAGGCCAGCCGCCATGAGTCCGGCAAACCGCTATCCCGCCCTTCACGCATCTAACCCAACCAGGGGAACTCCCATGAATACCCGTGCTTTGCTGAGAATTCTTGCCCTTTCCGTTGCATCCATTGCTCTTTGTGCCATCCCGCAGTCAGCCTTTGCCCGCGGCGGCCGCGGCGGAGGCGGTGGCTTTCACGGCGGAGGTTTTGGAGGCTTTCACGGTGGCGGCGGCGCTTCTTTTCGTGGAGGGTTTGGCGGGTTTCGTGGAGGTTTCAACGGATCTCGCGGAGGCTACGGTGGCTTCCGCAGTCCCGGCTTTTACGGCGGGCGCGGCGGCTATTGGGGTTACCCACGCTGGGGCTGGGGACTAAACATAGGCCTGGGCTGGGGATATTGGGGATACCCGTACTGGTACAGTCCCTATGCGGAGCCTTACGCCTACGCGTACCCCTACTCCCCGTATTACTACGGCTACGACGAGCCCTGCTACTACCGTGACTACTGCGATTCACCCGGCGATCGCTATCCCGGCGATCGCTATCCTGACGACCGCTATCCCGACAACCGGCGCAACAATCCACCTCCACGCAACTCCCAGCCGAACAGCGCCCCGGCCAAACCCTCCGCGGGACCCGCGCCGCAAGGCGTGCCCCAGGAAGACGTCACCACCAGGTTCGTGGACTATAGAAACAACTCTGCCAATAGAGGAACGGCCCAAGGCGCTCTTCGCTTGGCAACCTACCACGCCAGGCCCCTGCCGGAGAACCTGCGACCAGCCGTGCGAAACGTGATCCAGGCTCTGCGCGCCATGCCGCCTGCAGCCCGCCAGCGCCAGCTCAACTCCGGACGCTACGCCTCGTTCTCATCCCAGGAACGTGAGCTGATTTCCCAACTGGCGCAGACGCAGTAAGCAGAGCGCCATCACCTTATCTCCCGCTTCCCGCACGAAAATGCGGGAAACGGATCACGCATTCATCATGCCGGCTGGGCAAACGTTCCTGGGCTGGATTCTGTCGCCCGCCATTGCGCCGTGCGTCCTTTCGTGGCCTGGGCCAGCGCCTTGCGAACCCCCTCCGCATTCCGATCCGCGGTGTACACAGGAGTGCCGGGCTGCTGCCGCCACGATTCATCCAGCGTGCCCGCGTCCACCGCGTCGAAGCCGAGATCGTTCACCAGCCGCATCACTACCGCCTTGGCTTTCTCGTCATCGCCTGCTACCGGCAGCGCAATGCGCCCGGGCGCCCCCGCGCATTTGCCCAGTTCCAGCAGGTGGCGCGCATAGATGTTGTTGAAAGCCTTCACCACGGTATGCCCAAGCTGCTGTGCGACATACTGGCTCTCGGTGAGCCCGTCCTCGATGCCGGCGATGCGCCCGTCGCGCTGTTGCGGATAGTAATTGTTCGTATCCACCACCACGACGTTCTTGGCCGCACCCTTCAGCAGATCGTGCGGCAACTGCGCCACGTTCTTCATGGGAATCGTTACCACCACAAGCTCCGCACCGCGCACCGCATCCGTCACCGAAGCCGCCTTCGCCCCGGTTTCATGTGCCAGCGCCGTCAATGTTTGCGGTCCTCGCGAGTTAGCCACAGAAACCTCATGGCCAAGCTCTGTGAAACGCCGCGTAAGTGTGCCGCCGATTTGTCCTGCGCCGATGATGCCGATCTTCATATCCACTCCTTCGCAATTCTGTTAGCTGTTATCTGCCTGAACCGATCTCGTAAATCTAACTCTCTAGCCGTGAAGCGGCGCAAGAATGCAGCCCAGGACGCAAGTCCTGGGTGCAAAGCGCACGAATCGAGTCCCGAAGGGACGAAAGAAACGTTCCCTGGCCCCTCAGGAATTTGGCGCTTTGAACCGCAACGCATCTACGAGATAAGTTACAACTACTAGATTCCACCGGCGGGCATTTGGTTTGAAAACTTCCCGAAGAAAATTCGAAGATCCTCCAACACGGCGTCGCAGTCTGCCGCTCGGTGACCGGCACCACCTAACCCTCGTCACTCTCCTTCAACCTCGCCAGGACGCTGAAGTCTTCCAGGGTCGTGGTGTCCCCTTTGACCTCGTTGCCCGAGGCCAGTTCGCGCAGAAGGCGGCGCATGATCTTCCCGCTCCGGGTTTTCGGCAGCATGTCGGTGAACCGGATGTCATCCGGCTTCGCCAATGATCCAATCTCCTTCACCACCCACTTCCGCAATTCTTCCTTCAACTCCGCCGTAGGCGCCCGTCCCTGCTCCAGCGTTACGAACGCCGAGATGGCCTGCCCTTTGATGTCATCCGGACGCCCCACCACCGCCGCTTCCGCCACCGCCTCGTGCGCCACCAGCGCCGATTCCACTTCCATCGTGCTCAGCCGGTGCCCGCTTACATTGATGACGTCATCCACCCGCCCCATGATCCAGTAATAACCATCTTTATCTTTGCGCGCTCCATCGCCGGTGAAGTACATCCCGGGAATCTGCGACCAGTATTGCCTCACGTAGCGGTCGGGATCGCCGTAAATCGTGCGCAGCATCCCCGGCCACGGCTGCTTGAGAATCAGAAATCCGCCCGAGCCCTCAGGCACCAGATTTCCCTGCATGTCCACAATCTCCGGCGTAACTCCGGGGAACGGCCGCGTCGCCGAACCCGGCTTGGTGGCAACTGCCCCGGGAATCGGCGCCAGCATGATGTGCCCGGTCTCGGTCTGCCACCAGGTGTCGGTGATGGGGCAGCGGTTGTGCCCGATGGTTTCCCGGTACCACATCCACGCTTCGGGATTGATCGGTTCGCCCACCGTGCCCAGCAGCCGCAGGCTGTCGAGTTTGTGTTTCTTCGGCCACTCGTCGCCCCACTTGATGAAGGTGCGGATCGCCGTGGGCGCGGTATAGAAAATGTTCACCCGGTGCCGGTCCACGATGTCCCAGAAACGGTCGGGCTGCGGAGAATTCGGCGCGCCTTCGTACATCAGGCTGGTGGCGCCGTTTTGCAGCGGTCCATAAACGATGTAGCTGTGCCCGGTGACCCAGCCGATGTCCGCCGTGCACCAGAACGTGTCTTCGTCTTTGATGTCGAAGACCCACTTCATGGTGAGATACGTGCCCACCGAATAGCCGCCGGTTGTATGTACAACGCCCTTCGGCTTTCCCGTGGTCCCCGACGTATACAGGATGTACAGCGGATGCTCCGCGTCCAGCGGCTCGGCCGGACACTCCTCGGAGGCGCCCGCCATCAATTCGTGCCACCAGTGGTCGCGTCCCGCTTGCAGGTTGATCGCGGAGCCAGTGCGCTTGTACACGATCACGTTCTTCACCGAGGGACACGTCTTCAACGCCTCTTCGACCGCGGGAAATAATTTGACTTCCGCTCCGCGCCGGTAACTTCCGTCCTGCGTGATCACGGCCGTCGCCTGCGAGTCGTGAATACGATCCACCAGCGCGGTCGACGAAAAGCCGCCAAACACCACCGTATGCGGCGCTCCGATGCGGGCGCACGCCAGCATCGCAATCGGCAGCTCCGGCGTCATCCCCATGTAGATGGCCACCCGGTCGCCCTTGCGCACTCCCAGCGACTTCAGCACGTTGGCAAACTTCTGTACCTCGCGGTGCAATTGCTGATAGGTGAGCGTCCGCACCTCTCCCGGCTCGCTCTCCCAGATCAGCGCGGCTTTATTCTTGCGCCAGGTTTGCACGTGGCGGTCGAGGCAGTTGTATGAGAGATTGATCTGCCCTCCCACAAACCACTTGGCCCACGGATTGTTCCATTCCAGCACCTTGTCCCACTTGCGGAACCAGTGCAGCTCACCGGCGATGCGTCCCCAGAAATGCTCCGGCTGCTGCACCGATTCGTTGTACAAGCGCTCGTAATCCCCCAGCGTCTTGATGTGAGCGTGCTGGCGGAAGTGGTCAGGAGGCTCGAATTTCCGCTGCTCCTGCAGCACAGAATCAATGTTTTCCGATTGCGGCTGGGCGGCGGCTTTTTCAGACATGGAATTTGGCCTCGAATGAATGGGGGCTAAAACAGTCGAGAGAGATTTTACCGGATTTCAACACCCTTTCCGTGGGAACCCGCACCATCGTTCGGATCTATCGTTCGGATACCGTTGGGATCTATCGTCGCCATCTCAATGATTAGGGTGCCCCATCCTGGTCGCGTTCTTTGCGACAGGGTGGGGATTTTGATCGGCATAACCGTGGAAGAACGGCTCTTTAGGGCCGCGTAAGCCCCCAGCTCCATAAGGGCTTCAGCCCCGGTGGTCACTTCTCCGCGGTGCGGCCGACCCCTCCTTTCACAACCCCACCTCATCAACTCGCTTTCGCGGCAATTTACTCCCCATCATGCTACGATTTTCAGTTCCAGCGGAGGTGTTGTCACAATGGCCAGGCGCCTTGCTGTCCTGCTGTTGCTGTTCTCTCCCGCACTATTCGCCCAGACCTATAACCAATCGCTGTTCAGCGCAATG
>DATJXG010000054.1:0-7872 GCA_035500455.1 Terriglobales bacterium
GACGACTGCTTCTCGCCCCTGGAAGTGTTCTACGACTACGACGCCGCGCGCTCCGTCTTTACTAAAGCCAAGATCGCCCAGGGCCCTCCGTCCATGTGGCGTTACTCCGCGCTGTTGCCCTTGCCGGAGAATTACCAGCCCACCCTCCCCACGGGATTCACCCCGCTGCTGCGCGCGCCGCATCTGGCCGCAACCCTCGGCGTCAAGAACCTGTATCTGAAGAATGACGCCGTCTGCCTGCCCACGCTCAGCTTCAAAGACCGCGTGGTTTCGGTGGCGCTGGCCCAGGCCAAGGCGTTCGGCTTCGAGGTGGTTTCCTGCTCATCCACCGGCAACCTGGCCAACGCCGTCGCAGCGCATGCCGCGCGCAACGGCTTCCAGGCGTGGATCTTCATCCCCGCCGATCTCGAGCCGGCGAAAATCGTCGGCACCCAGGTGTTTGGAGCGAAGCTGGTGCGCATCGCCGGCAGCTACGACCAGGTGAACCGGTTGTGCTCGCAGATCGCCGACAGCCGTCCCTGGGGATTCGTGAACGTGAACCTGCGGCCGTATTACTCGGAAGGCTCGAAGACCGTGGGCTTTGAGATCGCCGAACAACTCGGCTGGAAGCTCCCCGACAACGTGGTGTGCCCGATGGCCGGGGGGTCTTTGATCGTAAAGATCAAGAAAGCCTTCGAAGAATTGATCAAGCTGGGCCTGGTTGAGCCGAAACCGGTGAAGTTTTTCGGCGCGCAAGCCACCGGATGCTCGCCGATTTCAACCGCGGTGAAAGCGGGCAATGCCGACATCGAGCCCCAGAAACCGAATACGATCGCGCGCTCGCTGGCCATCGGCAATCCCGCCGACGGACATTACGCGATCGAGACCATCACCAAGAGCGGCGGCTGGTCAGAAGATGTCTCCGACCGCGAAGTGGTGGAGTGCATTCAACTGCTGGCGGAGCAGGAAGGCATCTTCACCGAAACCGCCGGCGGCGTGACCCTGGGCTGCGCCCGCAAGCTCTATCAGCAGGGCCGCATTCTGCCCGATGAAACGACCGTGCTGTGCATCACCGGCAACGGATTAAAGACCACCGACGCCCTGACCGGCGAGTACGAAACCGACGCGCCGATTGCGCCCAAGCTGGCGGAGTTCGAGGCGTACCTGAATCGGGCAGTGGGCGAGGTTCCTGAATCCGTCGTGGCATAAGCAGCGGGAATGCGAGATTGACATCATGATGTCTGCATTGGTATCATCATGATGTGCGAACCACTCTTTCGCTCGATGACGATGTCGCCCACCTCCTGGAGAAGGAAACCCGGCGCTCCGGCGATTCATTCAAGGAAGTAGTAAATCGCTACCTCCGCCTGGGATTGATGCACGGGAATCGTCCGGCGCGGAAGCCGTTTATTGTTGCTCCGCGAAAGATCGGGCTGCCCTCCGGCCTCACCTACGACAACGTAGAGCAGTTACTGGAAGTCCTCGAAGGTCCGGCCCATCGGTGATTGTTCTCGACGCGAACCTCCTGCTGTACGCCTACGACAGCCTTTCGAGCCAACACGCCAAAGCGCGCGCATGGATCGAACAGGTCTTTTCTGGGGCAACCCTGTCTGGGGCAACCCTGTCTGGGGCAACCTCGTCTGGGGCGACCTCGGCTGGGGCGACCTCGACTGGGGCGACCTCGACTGGAGCAACCCCGGTCGGCCTGCCCTGGCAAACGGTAGCGGCTTTTCTGCGCGTCATGACCAATCCACGGCTGCCCGGAAACCGGTTCACGCCGGAAGAGGCGGTCGAGGTTGTGGATAGCTGGCTGGAACAACCGAACGTTCGACTGCTGGCTCCGGGCGATGATCACTGGATTGTGTTTCGTCAAATGATCATCGAGGGCCAGGCCTCCGGTGGTCTCATTACGGATGCCCAGTTGGCCGCGCTGACCATCGAGTACGGCGGCGTGCTTCATACCACCGACCGCGATTTCGCCCGCTTTCCGGGGCTGCGCTGGAAGAATCCTCTCACCTAGGGTCGCGGTCTGCGGCGGTCGCTACAAATCACAGCTATACTTCTAACCCTTATACTTCGAAATCTCGTAGTTCCAAATCTGGAGGAACGCTGTGGTCGAAGCGGCGAAGAGCCTGTTACTGATTCTGAGCGCGCTGTTTCCCATCGTGGACCCGCTGGGCGGAAGCCCGATCTTTCTCGCTCTCACGCGGGAGTACCCTCCGGAAGCGCGCAAAGACCTGTCGCTGCGCATTGCGATCAACAGCTTCTTTCTGCTGATCGGTTCGTATTTCATCGGGACGCACATCCTCGCGTTCTTCGGCATTTCCCTGCCCGTGGTGCAAGTAGGCGGAGGGCTGGTTGTGATTTCCACGGGCTGGGCGCTGCTGAAGCAGCGTGACGACGATGACTCGAAAGAAGCCAAGCGAAACATTCAACCGCAGGACCCGTTCCGCCACGCCTTCTATCCGCTGACCATGCCGCTGACGGTGGGCCCGGGGTCGATCTCAGTGGCCATCACCCTCGGCGCCAACGCTCCTTACCACCACGGATTTCATGTGTTGGCGGTGCTGGCGGCGCTCATCGGGTCGGCGCTGCTGGCCGCCAGCATCTTCCTGTGCTACGCCTTCTCCGACCGCCTGGCCCGCGCCCTGGGCGCGACCGCCATGACCGTGATCGTGCAGCTGACCTCGTTTCTGCTGGTGTGCATTGGGGTGCAGATTCTGTGGAATGGGGCCAGCGTGTTGCTGGGGTCGGTGCCGCACGCGCAGTGACGAAATTTCCTTGCGCCCTGCGCTCTGGCGGAAAGAGGCTGAACCTTTGGATCGCAGGCTTTGAGGCGCGGGATGCGGCGGCAAACCTGATAACGCCGAGGACGCAAAGAACCCCCGCTGAGAACGCCGAGTCTCCGCGCCCTCGGCGGCGTTCCTCCGCGCTCTCGGCGTTTTCAGGTTTTGGCCCCTGTCGCAGGCCTTTGCAGTTTTCATGTTTGTAACCGCAAAGATCGCAAAGGGCGCGAAGAAAACCACGACTTACTGCGAACATGCCAGGGCTCCGCCCTGCTTGTACACTTTGCCTTCCTTCATCACGAACTCAACCTTCTCCAGCACCCGGATGTCTTTCAGCGGATCGCCGCTTACCGCGACCATATCGGCGTACTTGCCGGGTTTGATAGAGCCGATCACGTCGGAGTGGCCCAGCAGGTCGGCGGCGCTTGACGTTGCAGCCTGGATGGCCTGCATCGGCGTCATGCCGTACTTCACCATGAAGGCGAACTGGTTGGGGCTGGTGCCGTAGGGGCATACGCCCAGGTCGGTGCCGAAGGCCATCTTCACTCCGGCCTGCACCGCTTTGCGGAAATTCTGGCGGTGCTTTTCTCCCATTTCGCGGTCGTGCTCCAGAAAATCGGGCGGCAGAATTCCCTTCCTGCCTTCTTCCTGGATGCACTCTTCGTCGTAGATGTCCATGTCGAGGTAAGTGCCATGCTGCTTGGCCAGGGCGATGCCTTCGTCGTCGATCAGTGTGGCGTGCTCTACCGATGCCACGCCGGCGCGGATCGCGTTCTTGATTCCCTCGGGATTGTGCGCGTGGGCAGCCACTTTCAGGCCGAAGTTGCGGGCTTCTTCCACTGCGGCCTGTAATTCTTCGGGTGTGAATTCCGTGGATTGCGGATTGCTGCCGTGGGTAAGCACCGCGCCGGTGCTGAGCACTTTGATCTGATCGACGCCGTCGTGGGCGAGCAGGCGAACTTTCTGGCGAACCGCCCACGGGCTGTCGGCTTCGCCGTAGCGGAGATCCCAGGGAAGCTGAATGTCGGGCGCCTGGCCGGTCATGGCGCCGGCGCCGCCGGTGATGGTGACGTAGGCTCCGGAGACATACATGCGCGGGCCGATCACATAGCCTTTGGCGATAGCGTCGCGCAGCGCGATGTCGTTGAGGGCGCGGTAGGTTCCCATGTCGCGCACCGTGGTGAAGCCGGAGAGCAGCGTCTTCTGGGCGTTGGGGATGGATTCCAGCACGATCTGCGATGCCGTTTTCTTGAGCACGTTGAAGGGCTCGCCATTCTCGATACTGTCGCCGTCGGCCAGATGGGTGTGGCAGTCGATCAGGCCAGGCAGAACGGTCTTGTCGGAGAGGTCGATGATTTTTGCGGCGGAGGGGATCGCCAGCCCCTTGCCCACGGCTTGAATCTTGTGGCCGTCGATGAGGATGACCTGATCGGTGAGGACGGATGCGGAGTCAGGATCAATCAGCCGCCCGGCGCGAACCACGGTGACCTGGGCGGATGCGACTGCAAGGCAAGCCAGAACAAACACAACGAGAATTAGCTTTTTCATTCGTTGGCTCTCCTGAAAATCTTAGAGGCGGAGCAACATAGTATCAGTCTGGCAGGGGGAGAGGCATGAGAGACGGCTACCAGTTCGCGGTTCGGCGGGATAAGGATCGCCCGCGGGGACTTCTTCCATAAGGGACGGCCGTATCGCCGTTTTCGGCGTTCAAACCTTACGTCAATTGTTGCGGAGAGCAGCCATCGGGTCGATGCGAGAGGCCCTTCGCGCGGGGAGGTAGCCGGCAAGAAGCGCCACTATGGCTAGCGTGACGACCACCATTGCGAACGTAAGCGGGTCGGTGGGAGTGGTGCCGAAAAGTAAGGCGGCAATCGCCCTGGCCGCAAGCAGCGATACCAGGCTTCCGGTCGCGATCCCGATCAGCGTCAGCCGAAGGGTCTTTCCGATGACGCCGAGCTGCACCTTCGCAGTGGTTGCGCCCAAGGCCATGCGGATGCCAATCTCCTGGGTGCGCTGCGTCACCGAGTAGGAGATGACGCCATAAACGCCGAGGGCAGCGAGTATCAGCCCAAGAGTGGCGAAGGCTGCTACCAGCAGAATGAAGAAGCGGCGCGGAGAAACCGCGCGGTCGACGATGGCCTGAATAGGCCGGAATTCTGCGGCTGGTTGACTTGGGTTCAGCTCTCGCAGAGCATGGAGGACGCTGGCGGCAAGCGCCGAGGGCGGCAAGCTGCTGCGCACCACCAGCTGCGCGCTCGACGGCCGCTGCTGCATGGCGGGGTAGTAGATTTGCGAGCCGGCGCCGCCTTCCACGGTTTCTTCATGGACATCGTCCACCACGCCGACCACCCGGTCTTCTTCCGGACCCCGCATGAGGATCTTCCCGACGGCATCCTCTCCCGGCCAGTAAACGCGCGCGGCCGAAGCATTGATCAGGACCACTCTCTCGCCACGCGGGCCGTCAGCCCAGGTAAAGTCGCGCCCCTGAATCCGCATGCCCATCGCGCGAATGAATCCCGGCGTGATCACGTATACCAGCGGCGCGGGCATCTCGCCCGGAGCAATGGTCTTGCCCTTGGGCACCGGTGTGCCCCAGCTGCGGTTCGGTCCCAGCGGAAGGTAATCGGAGAAACCCGCGGCCTCCACGCCCGGCAGCGCGCTCACGCGGGCGATGATCTGCTGGAAGATCTCGCCGCGTTTGGCCTGGCTGGCCTCTTCGGATGGGGCGCCGTCGTCGAACTCCACCTTGATCGAGGCGGCGCGCTCGGGTTGAAAGCCGAGATCAACGTCCAGTACCTTGAGAAAGCTGCGCAGCAGCAGGCCGGCGCTGACCAGCAGCACGCACGCCAGAGCAATCTCAGAGACGACCAGCGCGGCGCGAACGCGCTCATGCCTGCGGCCCAAGCCCGCCCCGGCGCCGGAATCCTTGAGCACCTCCTGCAGATTGCCGCCGGCAATTCTTAGTCCGGGAAACAGGCCGAAGATCATGGCGGTGACAACCGCGACCAGAACAGCCCAGCCCAACGCCTGTCCATCGATGCGCAGCGTGCTGAGGAGCGGAAGAGCCACAGAGCCCTGATGGGCAAGCCAGGCGATCAGCATGAGGGCCAATCCCAGTCCGAGGACCGCGCCCGCGCCGGAGAGGACCAGGCTCTCGGTCAGCAACTGGCGCACGATGCGCCCGCGGCTCGCCCCCAATGCGCCGCGAACGGCAAATTCCTTGGCGCGCGCGGCGGCGCGAGCCAGGAGCAGGTTCGAGAGGTTCACGGCGGCGATGAGCAAAATCGCGCCCACAGCACACCATAGTGCGACCAGCGAGCGGCGCAGCTTGCCGGTGACGTAGTCCTTCAGCGGCACGGGAATCAGAGCACCCTTGTAGCGCCCCAGCGTTTGGGGATACTTCACGTTGAAATACATGCTGGGCGCAACCCGATTGGCATCGTCGAGAGCCTGGGCCAAGGTCACACCCGGCTTGAGGCGGCCAAGAAGGGTGACGATGTTGCCCCAGTTCCGCTCCAGATTCAAATCGAGCGGAGTGAAGAGATCGACCTTCGCACCGGGAGAAAACACCGCACCGAAGTCGAAGCTGTCAGATAAGACGCCGACAACGGTGATCGGCGCGCCGTTCAGCTCGATGGTCTGGCCCACGATGGCGGGGTCGGAGGCGAACTGACGCCGCCAGTAGGCATTGGCGAGCAGCGCAACGGGGTGGGGGCCGCCGCGGACCTCTTCCGCAGTGAAGAGGCGCCCCATGGCCGGCCGCACGCCGAGGACCTGGAAGAAGTTGCCGATGACTTCCATGCTCGTAGCCGGAACCGGCTCGCCGCGACCGGTGAGGCGAAGATTGTCGGGAGTGCTGAAGGCCATGTATCCGGTCACGTCCTGATAGGCGCGGCTCTGGGCGCGGAATTCTTCGTAGGCGTCGGCGGAGTAGGTAGCGCAGGAAAGGCCGCAGCCGGTCGGCGGGGGCGCAATCCACACCAACTCCTGCGACTCAGGGAAGGGCAGCGGGCGCAGGAGCAGCGTGTTGACTACGCTGAAGACGCCGACATTGGCCCCGATCGCAAGCGCCAGAATGAGGATTGCGATCAAGGTGAAGCCACGATCGCGGCCCAGCGTTCGGAGAGTGTACTTGAGGTTCTGCAGGAAGAGGTCGAGTTTCATGGTGGTCTAGACGGCGGGTCTCGAAGCTCGCGCCGGGGAAGCTCAAGACGCGAAACTCGCGTCGCGGGTAACGAATGATTGGACGGGCCAGTCAGGGAACGGTGAGCTTGATTGGCGCGGAAGGGACGTTCTACTCGGGTCCGCCTGCACAGATCTGCCTACTCAGGCTTGCCGCTGCCAACCAATTGCGGGTCCCAGCCTGCTCTCTCCGCGCCGGCTTTATACGTTGACTCGAAAAACGACACCAGATCGCTGTCGGGGTCTTGCGATTTGCGCAGATCGTCGTAGTCGAGAAGGAATTCGCCCATGGCCGGCTCCCATCGTGCGCTGGCCGGGCTGACTTTGGCGTGTTCGATTTCCGGAGGCTGCGGGTAGGTGAAGGAATAGAACGCGGGTTTCGGATAGGCGGCGCTGCCTGACCACCATCCCACCTCGATCAGCTCTTCGTTCATGGCGTTGCGCCGAATGTAGTCGGCCTTCTGGCCGGGCGAGGCGGCCTTGCCGTTGTAGCGCGCGTCGCGGATGTCGAGCGTTCCCCACATCAGCCCGATTGGCTGCGTCTTGCCCTTGAAGCGGCCGTGAAATATCTGCATCACGCGCTGCGTGCTCAGCAAGATTCTCCACCAGGCGTTGACCAGTGCCGCGTCATAGGGACGAGGCTGTGTGTCCTGGTCAAATGGAATGGTTTTGGGCACTTCCTGCGGCTTCATGTTGATGGAGACATCGACGCCGGCTTTGCCCAACATGTCGAAAACTTGCTTCACGAATTCGGCGACCGACATAGCCGCAAGGGCGAAGTGTCCCGAGGCACCCCAACTGGTTGTGCATTTCACCTGATGGGAAATCAGATCGATTTCGATTTCATATGCGGCGCCGGAATAGGGAATCGGACCCGTGGTCAGTCCTCGGCCGGCGATCCAGAGAGGGATCTCGGCCCATTGCG
>DATJXG010000055.1:0-19065 GCA_035500455.1 Terriglobales bacterium
GGTGATGAGCCAGCAGCCGCTCGGCGGCGGTGCGCATTTCCAGGTTGGGTTCGACGGCGAAAACGCGGTTGCCGTTCTCCAGGAATAGTTCGCTCAACTTCCCTGTGCCGGAGCCGATGTCGGCAATGACTGAGCCTGGCGTAAGCCCGCATTCGCTTCGCAAGAGAGCAAGAAGCTCAGGAGGATATCCCGGGCGGAAGCGGACGTAGGTGTCCACGCGGGAGGAGAAGCGCTGCGTGGCATTTTGTACTGGCATGGAATGAGTTTAGCGCGCCTTAAAGTTAGGTGGGCGCTTCCTTTGCGTTCTTTGCGATCTTTGCGGTTAGTTAAGTCTTGCGATCTGTGGTGAACTGCGAAGACCTAATTAACCGCAAGATTCGCGAAGGCCGCAAAGAAGGACAAGCATCGCTCGCCCAATACTCCCCTAGCTTGATAAAGTAGAGGCTCGGCCTATGCGCCTGGTCATCAAAGTCGGTACCAGCCTGATTGCGCCTCGGGGGCGCATCGACACTACGCGCCTCCGGGCGCTGGTGGACCAGTTCGATCTGTCGCGCGACGAGTATCTGATTGTGAGTTCGGGGGCGATCGCTTCGGGGATGTCGCATCTGCAGCTGGCGGAAAAGCCCTCCAACGTACCGCTGATGCAGGCTTGCGCCGCGGTCGGGCAGAGCGCGCTCATGCACACTTACGAGCAGGTTTTTTTTGGCAAGAAGGTTGTGGCTCAGCTTCTGCTCTCAAGCGATGACTTCACTTCGGCCGTGCGCTATAAGAATCTGCAGAATGCCTTGCACGAGCTATTGCAGTTGGGGGTGGTCCCGATTGTGAATGAGAATGACAGCGTTTCGGTGCGCGAACTTGTTGGCGCATTCGGCGATAACGACGAACTGAGCGCCCTGCTGGCGCGCGCAGTACAGGCCGACTGGCTGCTTCTGCTCACCGATGTGGACGGGTTCTACGTTCCCAACGGCAAGCGCCCCCGCCTGCTGCGCACCGTAAGCAAACTGACTCCGGAGATGGAAGCGCTATGCAGCGGACACGGAGCGCTGGGCCGCGGCGGCATGCGCTCGAAGCTGCGGGCGGCTAAAATGGCCAGCGAGGCCGGGGTGCACGTGGCCATCGTGAACGGCAGCCACGAACGCGCCATTGCGGCCGCGCTGGAGAGGAAGATCGGGACGTACTTTCCGCCGAAAAGGACGGCGAAGTAACGACTCAGATTGCCGGCGGGACGCCGGCGCTACATTGAATGGCTACCGCCATCAATCACGGGGTTACCACACAGGAGCGGCTTTTGCGGGCGCGCGACGCTTCCCTGCCCCTGGCGCAGCTTTCCACCGGGCAAAAGAATTCCATCCTGCTGGCGATGGCGGATGAGCTTGAGCGTCAGTCAGATGCGATTCTTGAAGCCAACCGCGCCGATCTGGAGAGCTGCGGCCTTGCCGCGTCCATGCGCGACCGGCTGCTGCTCAATCCTGAGCGCGTTCGGGGAATGGCTGACGGCATTCGCGATGTGGCCGAATTGCCCGACCCCATCGGCGAAGTGCTGGCGGAGTGGACGCCGCCGAGCGGCATCCATATCCGCAAACTTCGGGTTCCGCTTGGAGTGATTGGGATCATCTACGAGTCGCGGCCGAACGTGACCGCCGATACTGTGGCCCTGTCGTTTAAAACCGGGAATGCCATCGTGCTGCGCGGCGGGAAGGAAGCGGCACGCAGTAATCAATGCATTGCGGAGATATTGGCGGCGGTGCCGGGAGTTCCGCCGGGGGCGATTGAAATGCTGGATTCCTCCACGCGCGACTCGGTGCGCGAGTTGATCCAGGCGCGCGGCCTGGTGGACGTGATCATTCCGCGCGGCGGGCAGGAGTTGATTTCTTTCGTAGTCGAGAATTCCGTTGTGCCAGTCATCGAAACCGGGGCGGGTAATTGTCATGTGTTCGTCGATGAATCGGCTGATCTCGATATGGCCGACGCCATCGTGATCAACGCCAAGACACAGCGGCCCTCGGTCTGCAATGCCGCGGAAAAACTCCTCGTGCACGAACGCATCGCGGCGGATTACGTTCCGCGGATTGTGAAGAAGTTGCTGGAGGCAGGAGTCGAAGTCCGAGGGGGCGAGGAGGTGCGCTCTCTTGCCTCCGAGTTCAGCATAGTTCCCGCTCACCCTGAAGATTGGCCGGAAGAGTACCTGCGCCTGTGCATGGCGGTGAAGGTTGTGGCGGATGTTGACGCCGCCATTGCCCACATCAACCGCTACTCGACGAAGCACTCCGATGCGATCATCACCCGCGACGAAGCGAACGCCCGGCGTTTTCTGCGGCAGGTGGATTCGGCGGCGGTTTACTGGAATGCTTCCACCCGCTTCACCGACGGCGCCGAATTCGGTTTTGGAGCGGAGATGGGCATCAGCACGCAGAAGCTGCACTGCCGGGGGCCGTTTGCGCTGGCGGAGCTGACTTCGACCAAGTATGAGGTGGAAGGCAGCGGGCAAGTGCGGAGATAGGTATAACTACGGCACCCGCCCGCGAAAGCTGCCTTTGCCAGTCGCGCGCAGGTGGCCCGCGCCGCACTTGGTTACTTCGCGGGACAGGGATGTCCCACGCTCCACGGTGATCTGGGCCCGTTGGCGGGCTACGCTACCGCTTTCGATCCCGAGGTGCTAAAGGCCTGAATTGCGCTGGCCTCGTCCGGCTCTATGTTGAAGACCGCCGTCAACCTGGTCATATCCAGCAGGTCTTGCACGCGCTTGCTGGGATTGACCAGCTTCAGTTGGCCGCCCTGGTTGCGCACCGTGGTGTAGGTCTTGACCAACTCGCCGATGCCTGAACTGTCCACGTAGCCGACTTCATGCAGGTTCAAGGCGATTTTTTTGTGTCCCGCTTCGGCGAGTTCACGTACCAACTCCCGCAGCATGATATTGCCTTCGCCCACGGTGATGCGGCCGCTGACGTCCACGATGGCGATATCTTCGACGTGGCGGACATTGGTATTCATCTTGACCGGAGTCTTTCCCTGGATGCTATGACCCAGGCGGTCGAGGATGGCGGAGGCCGAAACGGCTTGCTCTTTGGACTCGGTCCTGACCACCACGAGCGAGCGCCCTTCCTTGAGCACTTCGCGGAAGAACAGGACATCGTCGGAACACTTTTCGTCCGGCGTAGGCTGTAGGTTCTCGCTGCCGTGGGCGGCAGCTTTCCCTGCCGCAGCGCCAGCGCCCGCCCCGGCCAGCCCGAGCAGCGCCGCAGCGCCAAAACCCAGGACAAAGACGGCGCCTACGCCAGTGAGCATCAGGGTAGCAGCCGCTACTCCGGCCGACATCCCGGTTGCCATACCCATAAATCCGCCGACGGTGGCGCCGGCTTGCTTTGCACTTGTGGTGGCTTCAGATTCGGACCGGGTAAGAAAGATGATCTCTTCTTCCGGGATTCCGCTTCCCAGTAGCTCGCGGACTGCGTTCGCAGCGCGTTCGCGAGAAGAAAACACTCCAATTGCCGTTTCCATGGCCCTCCTCGACACTACAGGGCGTCCAATATGGCTCTGAATCTGGCCAAAGTCAATGGGGATATTTGCTTTTAGGCGCTCCCGCCGAGGGCGGCAGGGCGGTTATGGGAGCGTTCCGGCCACGGCGTGTTTTGTAAAGACGCCAGCTTCGCCAGCAATGACAAACAGATAGATTAAGAGGCGAGCGAGGGAAGAATCGGCGAAGGCCCTTACTTCAACCCCCTAATCACATAGGCCACCGACAGCGACTGGTCATAAACATACACATACGCCTTCCCATCCCGCGAAAATCGCGCACGGCCGATGATCGCAATCCCCGAAGCCAGGCCGGTTCCGAATTCCTTAAACAGCGTTTGCTTCCCGGTGGTCACGTCCACGCGGTATAGCTTCGCGGTTCTCGCCTGGTTGGTGTCCGGCAATACGTAAACCGCGGTCCCATCCGGCGTCCAGTCGCTCACGTAGTAACTTGAGGTAAGCCCTGGAATTGGGCGCAAGCCGCTTCCATCCATCGGCCACACGCCCCAGTTTCCATCCGGCCCGGTGACAGCAATCTTGGTCCCGTCGGGCGAGAGCACCACGCCGGTGATTCCCTCGGGCGTAAGTGGCTTGGCGTCGCCGCTGCTTATATCGATCAGGTAATCGCGCGCCCCGTGGCCGGTCTCGATCCCGGCGGCGAGAACGTGTTTGCCATCGGGCAGATAGCGCATGTTCCCGTATGCGATGTTGTCGTGGGTTAACTGGCGGGCCTCACCCGCGCCGGTGGGAACCAGGCTGAGGCCGCCGCCTCTCACCGGCTTGGTGATCACCCATTTGCTGTCCGGCGAGATCGCCCGTCCTTCACCCTCGCCGATGCGCACTGGAGGCGAACCGTCGGTGTCGCGCAGGAAAACCGTGTAGTTCGGGCCGCCGCCTTCGGCTTCTTCTTCGAAAAGAACCTTCTTGCCATCGGCGCTGAAGTCTCGCAGATAAGACCAGCCCAGCCATCCCAGCTCGTGTTCTTCCTTGCCATCGGGAGGCATACCGCGGATGCGCAGCCGTTCCTGGTTGGTGACCATCAGGATCACGCCATCACGCAAATCCTGCACCCACATTCCGCCCGGCACGCTATCGATCAGGCGCAGCTTGCCCGAAAGGGTCACTCCCCGCAGGTTCTGTGCGCTCCCCGAATTGGAGGCGGTAAACCAGATCTCGTCCCCTGCCGGCGGCCACACAATGCCTTCAATCGACGTCCAGCCGGTGGAGAGCGTCTTTACTTTTCCGTCGGGATCGACCACCGCGATGTTGCCCTGATCGTCGCCGCCGGGATTCAGGTGGTCCTCGAAGGCCACCCATTTCCCGTCCGGCGAAATCTTGGGATGGCTGATCCAGGTAATGCTGTCGACCAGCACTTTGCCGATGGGATACTCAAGCCGCCAGTGCGAAGTCTCCGGAACAAAGCGGACTACGGCCAGACTGGCCCCGTCCGGCGCCCAGTCCGCGTCTTCCACGTTGTCCAGCATCTCGCGCGGGGTTCCTCCGCCGAGCGCGACACGCGCCAGAGTTCCGGCCCGGGCATAGCCGCCGTGGAAGGTGGTGCCCAGGCGGATCGCCAGTTCTCCGTTCTTCGAGATAGCAAGAATTTCGGCATCCTTAATGCCGATTTCCCGCGAGCCCGTCTCACCGGTGCGGACCATATAGAGCTGCTGTTCGCCATCTTCCCAGGTGGCGTTGTAGACAACGCTGCCATCGGGAGTGAAGCGCGCATTGCCCATGGAGCCGGTGCGAAAAGTAATCTGCTTGTATTCGTGGGGAGCAGGCACAGCGCCGGCACGCCCCAGCCACCAGCAGACCGCTCCCACCGCCGCGGCCAGCACGAAGGCTCCTGCCAGCACCGCCAGGTTGCGTCGTGACTCAGCGCCATGGGCCCGAGCCACGGCCGCTTGCGCTCCCGACTTCACGCCGCTGGAAGCTTCGGTGAGCGCCGCCAGGCCGAACGCCAGATCGCCCGCCGACTGAAACCGCTCCGCCGGACTTTTTTCCAGGCAATGGCGGATGATGCGCTCCAGCCCGGGCGGGACGTTGCGCGCAGTTTCGGAAAGCTCCGGCGGTTCGTCTTTCAGAATCGCGCTCATGGTGTCAGCCGGGCTCTCGCCGTGAAAGGCTCGCTGGCCGGAAATCATCTCGTAGAGAATCGCGCCGAAAGCGAAGATGTCGGTACGATGGTCGGCGGGTTTGCCACGCACCTGCTCCGGCGACATGTAGCCGGCGGTGCCCATGACCATGCCGGTTTCGGTGGCGACCTGCAAGGTGGGTGAATCGTCCCCGGAGGGAGAGGCTTCCGGGCGGACCAGTTTGGCCAAGCCGAAATCCAGAATCTTCACCCGGCCGTCGTGAGTGATAAAGAGATTCTCCGGCTTCAGATCCCGATGGACGATACCCTTGTCATGCGCGGCCGCCAGCCCGCGGGCTGCTTGCAGCGCAATCTCAATGGCCTTGCGGCTGGAAAGCGCTCCGGTTTTCAGGCGGTCGCGGAGACTCTCACCCTCCAACAGTTCGGAGACGACATAGAAGACACCACCGTCGTCGCCGATATCGAAGATCGAAAGAATGTTGGGATGATTCAGCGCCGCGGTGGCGCGGGCTTCCTGTGCAAAACGGTCGAGGCGGTCGCGGTCTGCGGCAAACGAGGGCGGCAGGACTTTGATGGCAACGTCGCGGTTCAGCCGGGTGTCGCGGGCGCGATACACCTCGCCCATACCTCCCGCACCGAGCGGCGACTGGATTTCATAGGGGCCAAGTTTCTTTCCAGAGGTCAGAACCATCGCGTGCGCGATTATAGCGGAAGGGCGCGGCAGGTGTGGCAAGGCTTTGCGTGCGGGCGTGCCCGCGGGTCGCCTCGCTTCGCTCGGAGGACGGGGCAAGCACCGTCCCTACACGGGCGTTCTATCCTTTTGCGATCTCGCCTACGGCTCGCCAGGCCTGGTCGATGGCGCAGTCGGTGTAGGCGTAGGCATCGGCATCGGCGTTGGCAATGGCGATTCTGCCGAAAGGTTTCCGCGCGACTTCGCACGGGGTCTCGCCGCCTTCCAGCCAGAACTGATCCCACAGCGAGTTGTATTCGTAGGCGTAGCCGTGAGGCCAGCGGTTTACGGTGATGGCGGTGATGTCACGAGCGGGGTCGAAGCCGCCGGGCCCCAGGGTGCGCGCCAGTTGCTCGCGAATTTTGCCCTCGATGGTATCGAAGGTGGTCATGAAAAGTTCCATGCGGCCGATGCGGTGCTGGTCGCGTGCGGGGCGGCCGGGCTTGCATGGAGTCTTCATCATGTGGATGAGGATGGGCTCCTCCGGCTTTTTGGCGCACTCGTAGCCGCCGATGCTCACCGGCAGGTCGAGTGTGAAGAACGTGTGATAGCCGTTGGGGGCGTACACCGAACTGGCGCCCAGCTTCTGGAAAGATGTCCAGTTGCGCAGCGCGACGTTGGTGTAGAGCAATGGGACTTTGGCGGCTTCGGCGAGGGCGGCCTTTTGTTTGTCGGGGAGTTCTTCACAAATGTACGGGATCACCACGTGCCAGCAGGCCAGAATGCAGTGGGAGGCTCTCGCTGTGTACACCTTGCCGCCGCGGGCGTAGGTGACTTCCACTTCCTTCGCCGATGCGGCATCGCCGACGTGCTTCACCCGTACCGCGGTGCTGCTCAGGCGGATACGCACGGGCGATGAGGCGTTATCCAGCTTGTTGTAGTCGGCTTTGGCCAGGACTACGTCTGCGGCGGTGGTGCCGGGAATTGCATCAGGCACCAGCTTGCGCACCAGCATGCGGGCGATGGAGGCGTTGCCATCGGGAAAGTGGAAGAAGTAGGCTTCGGCTTCTTCGTTGGGGATGCAGTCCCGGTTCATGCCTTTGCCGGGCGCGGGATCGAGATTCAAGCCGGCGAAGCCCGGCAGGCCGAGGCCCCAGGCATCCTGGGCGGCGACGGCATCAATTCCTACCCCGAACAGCGGCTGTGGCATAGCCTGAAAAAGTTGCACGACCTGCGGGTGAACCTTCACCAGATCGCTCAGGAACGCTGCGTAGCTCATGCGGGCGAGGCCGGCTTTCTTCTGGTCGGAACTCAGGCCGGGAAGATAGTCACCGTTCTCGTGATACAGCCGGTCGATATCTTTCTTAGCGGCGGCGGTGAGCGGTGCTTCGGCGACGAACTTTTTCCAGCGCTCGGCCTCGCCGGAGACCGTAGGCACAGTTTCGCTGATGTTGGAGGGTTTGGGGTTGACCACCAGCTTGTCGGCGCCGAAGCTTTCCTTGTCGAAGAAGATGCAGGGATCGAGGCCCTGCGAGTGATAGAGGCCGCGGGAAACATACTTAGGATACGACGGCACGTCGATTCCCAGTTCCTCAACCAGAGCTTTGGCGACCTTGCTGTAGGGCGCGGGGCTTTCGATCGAGAAGGTCCCGCCGAAACCCAGGCGAAACTGGTTGCCGATGCTGAATTCGTTGCGTTTGGCGTGGCCGCCGAAGTCGTCATGGTTGTCCAGCACCAGCACGCGAGCGCTGCTTCCCGCGGACTTGCGGAAGAAGTGCGCGGCGGAAAGGCCGCTGATGCCACCGCCGACCACGATCAGGTCGTAGGTTTCGCCGGTGTCGATGGGCTTGGGGGCATCGTCCCAGAAGGTGCCGTCGCGCACGGCGTGAGCCGCCTCGAAGGAGCCGACGTGGCTGCCGCGCAGGCCGGTGAGGGCGGGCGGATAGTAGCCCGGCTTGTCCTGCGGGGCGAGGTCAGAGGCGGCAAGGTCGAAAGCGCCGAATAATGGAGAGGGGACAATTGCTGCGCCTACGGTGAGGGCAACGCCGTTGAGGAAATCTCGTCGAGTGATGGCGCGGCCCAGGCCCAGCTCTCGATCACGAGAATTACGCACGCAGGGTCCTTGGGAAACTCAGCCCGTTGGGTGAGCCGATTGAATGCTCCGGCAATTATATGCCTGGGGCATGCGCGCGGGATGGCCGGGGGTCATGTTGGGAGTGGTAGCGCGGGCAATCGCGCTTGCGAGCACGAAACGAAGACGCGGCCACATCTGTACTGAGTGAAATCCCCTTTTGCAACACCTCCTCGCCGCATCTAGTTTTCCGAAGCGCTATTGTTCGGTTGGAGCTGGTCTGTGAGCTTATCGCACTCATTTATCATTTATCGTTTGGCCGAGACTGCTTGGATCGTTCAACTGCGGCAGAGAGCGCCAGAACCTGCGAAGTTCAACTACCGTCTCGAGCGCGGGCGAATAGTTTGTATGACGAAGGGTGTAGGCGGCCATTCAATTCTGCTTCGACACTTTCGCCTCCAGCCCTGGCCAATGCTTTTATCAATTCACCAGCTTCGTCACGGAAGGCGGGGTCGCCTAACATCTCGCAAATCGTCGAAACGGCAGCGGGACCAGCCTTACCTAATTCATCCAAAGCAAACCACCTAGCCGGCAGTAAGTCCGATTGAACGTAGGGTCTAAGTCGTTCTGCGCGCAGTGTGCCGTCGCTTTCAGTAACGGCTGCCCTCAACCCCCGCTGAGCTTTGTCGATTTCGACGACACGATCACGCACCTTTTGCTCTGAGTGGCGAGAGTGGGTAAAGTGAGGCTGGGACGGAAAGAGTGACCGTCGAAGAGAGGGCGTAAGTCGTTAGTATGGAAGGGAGTAGGGTTCTATTGATTTTCAAGGGCTACCAGGCCCCTTTCTTCCCCGTCTGCGCCAGCGCGGCGCAATCCGTGCTGTGCGGACGGAAAAAGCAACTCACCTGCAGCCAGTCCTGGTTGTTCGTCCCATACAGGCGTTGTTGCCACTGGTCCCGGATGGCTTTGATCTGGTCGTCGTTCATCTTCCAGGAAAACGGCGCCTCAGATCCCTGAAACTCGAATGTAGCCACGCTTACATGAACGCCGCGCGCTGCCTGCTGCTCCGCGAAACTGGCGAGCGCATCGCGATCGCGCACCAGCTGGCCGGCGGTCCGCACCGACATGAGAGCCGTCAACGGCGCCCAGGTCTGGTAGAACCATCCTTCCCCTTTACCCTTCGGAGGCCCGCCGGAGGGAAACGAGCGAATCTGGATGATGAGAATGTCGGGCGTCCGATCCACGGGAATGGAAGACAGGCCATCGCGCAGCCATTCGAGCGCACTGGAGACGCCGTAATTGTCGTAGTAACCGCCATCGACTACGTGATACTCGGTTGTGCTGTCCAGCGCGCGCGAAGCCGGCGTAACAAACGGATAAGTCGCAGCCAGCCGCACCGCAGTGACCAGGCGCAGATCGGAGTTGCTGTACAGCTCGGAGAAAGTCCTTTGCGCGAGTCCCGAAACCTGGCTTCTGCGGATGTCGGTCGTAGCCAGCAATAAAGGTTCGCCGCTTTCGGCCAGGGTGGCGTTGAAAATCACACTCGGGCGCCTTCCCTGTTCGACTCCCTCGCGCCAGTCGGCCAGAGTGGCTTGGATGTTTTCCCGCGTCCGCCATCCTTCCTCGAGCGCCTGGCCGCGATCGATCAGCCGGTTCCCCCTCAACTTGAAATAGGGAGCGAAGATTCGCCAGAAGTCGGCGTTCACAATGGCCCAGGCGATGTCATCCAGGCTCGGTTTCTCCGCGGCTGCGACAATATCGTCGAGCTTGTTGTCCGGCACGGTGAACCCCGGGTGCGCAGGGTCGTCAGCGTAGCCATTGGCGAAAAAGAGAGTGCCTGCCGCGCCGCCGGAAACCCCGCTGATGAGCGCGATCGAGTCGGCGAACGGGACGGGCTTGTCCGGCCCAGAAGTTCTAAACTGCCTTTCTAGTCCAGTGAGCACTTGAGCCGTCCAGGCTGCAGCCTGAATTCCGCCGCCGGCCGTGGCGACAATCGTGACTCGCCCGCGAGGATGGTCGGCGTCCGGCGACACCCGCGCCCGGGCGGTCAGGGTTTTTCCCGGATCGACCGGCAGGACGGTCTTCCGCTGCGTGATCTCGAAGTAGTGATCCGCTTGACCCGTCCAGTTGCCGATCCAATTGCCGAGGACGGTCACCACCAGAAGGAAGAACAGCAGTGGGAACCGGTAGCGGTCCAGGAAAAAAGCCACGATGGAGAGAATCCAGTTGAGAAGAATGAGCAACAGTACCAGGTAGGTAATGGCGGATACGCCCATCTGGCGGCCCCACCAGCGCGTCAACAGGTAAAGCGCGAAAGCGCATATCAACAAAAGGATGCTTAGCAGCTGGCCCGGATAGGGGAGCTTGGTGCGCGGATCGACATAACCGGCCGCGAAAGGAGTGCCCAGGCCCCTGCCAAACTCAGCCAACCGCCCTCTGGCATTGGGAAATTCCTTGTTATAGGCGGCATTCAGCCATTCCTTCATGAAACGGAGTGGCATGGGAAAGCGATCGCCTGCAGGTATCTTGTAGCGGGGAGAGATCAGGATCGCCGCCAGCAACCCCAGATAACCAATGATGTGCGCGGCTACCACGCCGGCGAGCCCGCTGCCCAGGCGGGCCAGCGCTGCCTCCCACGTGCGTGCCTGACCGTTGCTGAAAACACAGGCCAGGAGCACAGGCACAATCAGACTTTCACTCAGAATCAGGGCGCGAGTTGAAACTTTGTCCTCTGTCAGCCATTGTCGAATTCCAAAGCGCTCTCGCCCGTTAAGCTGGACTACGCGGAAAGTAACCAGAATTCCCCAGGCCAGCATCATCGCTGCCATAGTGGTCCAAAAGATTCCCCACAACCCGACTACCAAGAGGTTTCCCAACAGTGGCCGGGCCCAGAACAGCGCAACAAACGGCAATGCCAGCAGAATGATCGCTAACAGAATGGGGATGCGCAGCAGGTAGAAATACTGCAGCCTTACTCTCCAGGGCAGCGGAGAGTGAGCGGGCGCAGGGGGAACGGGTGGGACCGCTCCATTCATGCCGGCACCTCTTCAGTCGCAAGAAGCGGGGGAAATTGGGGAAAGCTTGATATTGGAGCTACTTTTATAACACTCGATAGCGCCTGTCAATGGCGTTCTTTATAACTTAACCCCACAACTTACCCCATAACTTACCATGCTGTGAATAACTAGGAAGTGAGGTGCGATTCGGTCACTGATCATCAACCAGCTTTACATCTTATGCGGGTGGCCCATTCCCACCTAACTGGTTGCGGGAAAACCCAGGTGTTGCGCGGGGCTTGCGCAGAGTCGGGATGAGACAGATTCAACAATCGACGAAAAGCCTCGCTGGGACAGTTAGCCTCATTCACAAGGCTGCACGAGCTCACCGTAATTCGCTGCTTCTGAATATATGAACTTTTCTGTTTCTACGTTGAGGATAAGGTCCACCGAAACAATTCGCCCAAGCCAAAACCGCACAAGCAGCAGTTGCTCGTTAAGCCACTCCGCTGTCACGCCCTCGTTTCCGTGATTGGGAAATGTCAACTTCAAAAAGGCTCCGTTCTCGTCCCCTACCAAGATGGTGGTAGTCCAAGGACCATTTTTAGTGAAGTCCGGTTGGTTTCGGGTGAGCCACTTGGTGCCTTGGGGAGTCCGCTTGACATCCGCCAGGGTCGGTTTTGGGCTGCGCGGGACCTTCTCGACCTGTATCTGCGATTTCGTCGGAACGTATTCCTCGTACGTGACATGGACTCTCTTACACGGTAGCGCCTGTTGAGCCACGACAGTCGCTGAAATACAACCGCAAAGCGTCAGGACCTGTATCCAGAATCGTGCACGCATGCTCAGCATCGTAGGGCATCAAGCAAGCGAATTGCAATGAACTCTACTCACACCGACAGCCGGGCATAGCGGTTGTCACCAAACTCGGCAGCCCGGCGGCAAATACCTTTCCACAGAAGAAGCTGATAAAAAGAAGACATGCGTGGACAAGACGAGCAGCAGTTGGGAGTTTTCAGCTACGTAAGCCCTGAGCAGCGGATCCCTCACGACCATCCGCTTCGGCAGCTACGTGTCATGACCGATGAGGCCCTGCGCGAGTTGAAGCCGCGTTTCAGCAGGCTATACGCCGAGACTGGACGGCCATCGATAGCACCGGAGAAGTTGTTGCGTGCGTTGCTGCTCCAAGTGCTGTACTCCGTGCGCAGCGAACGGATGCTGATGGAACAACTCGACTACAGCCTGTTGTTCCGTTGGTTTGTGGGACTGAACATGGATGATCCGATTTGGGATGTGACGGTGTTCACGAAGAATCGGGAGCGTCTGCTTGCAGGGGACATCGCCTACGCTTTCTTCGTAGCCGTGCTCAAGCAGGCACGACAGCGAAATCTGCTCTCCGATGAACACTTCACTGTGGATGGAACCCTGCTGGAGGCATGGGCGGGACAGAAGAGCTTTCGCCGGGTCGGCGATGACCAGCAGCCCCCCACCACTGGAACGGGCGAAGGCTCAAATCCAGCGGTGAACTTCCACCGTGAGAAGCGCAGCAACCAGACCCATTGCTCGACCACCGACCCCGATGCCATGCTGTCCCGCAAGAGCCGAGGCAGCGGCGCAGTACTGGCCTATCGCGGCCATCTGCTAACCGAGAACCGCAACGGTCTGGTGGTCTCGACACTCACCACGCGAGCGTACGGTTCGGCGGAACGCGATGCCGCGTTGCTGATGGCTGAAGGTCTGCCCGGCACTCACCGCGTCACGCTCGGAGCGGACAAGGGTTATGACGCCCACGACTTCATCGCCGAACTGCGCCACTTGGGGATTACGCCACACATCGCGCAGAACGACACGAATCGTCGCAGCGCGGTGGATGAGCGCACAACGAGACACGCGGGGTATCAGGTCAGTCAGAAGAAACGCAAGCGAATCGAAGAGGTGTTCGGCTGGATGAAGAGCATCGGGTTGTTGCGCAAGCTACGGCATCGCGGACTGGAGCGCCGCAGTGTGCATAAACTGCGCTAAGGCCCCGCTTCAGGAGCCTTTAACACCGCAAACTCGATGACAATGGTACTGAGAAAGTAACGGCGGGCAAGCTACACCCACCTACAGAACCCTTTTTCCGCAGCCTGCTAAAGGTGTGCCGCGCGGGCGGATTCGCAAAGCAAGGGAGCCTATTGCGCTGGGGTGAATTCCACCGCATACCCGCCACCGGGCGCCAGTGTGATCTGCAGATGCGAAGTCCGATTCAACGTCCGCTGCTCGATGTGAACGCTCTTGGGATGCCGGTCCGCATCTTCGCCATCGGCATAGATCTTCGCCGTGTAATTTCCACTTCCCAGGAAATCGAGCGCCACATCGAGCCGCCGTGGATCCCAGTTGTTCAGGCTTCCCAGGAACCACTTCTTCCCGTGGCGGCGCGCGATGGTGACGCATTCTCCAGGACGGCCATTCAGCACCCGCGTTTCATCCCAGGTGGCAGGGGCGTCGCGGATGAACTCAAATTCGGGCTGGCCCTCATACGCCTTTGGCGAGTCCGAGACCATCTGAAACGCCGCCTGGTAAACCGCGTACATCGCCAACTGGTGGGCGCGCGTCCCCATCACCATAGGCGATTCCATGCGCGGCGTGAATTCCTCGCGAGTCACGTTATCGAAGGCTCCGGGCGTATAGTCCATCGGGCCTGCCAGCATGCGCGTGAACGGAATCGTCGTCTGGTAGTCGGGGTTGTCGCGCGTCCCCGATTTTGAGTTCTCCATACCCAGCACCGCCTCATAGCCGAGCACATTGGGAAAGGTCCGCGCCAGGCCGCTCGGTTTGGTGGCGCCGTGAAAATCGAGCATGAGATGGTGTGCCGCCGCTTCTTTGGCTGCCCGATAGTAGAAATTGATACCATGCTGATCGTCACGCAGAATGAAGTCGATCTTCAGCCCGGCGACACCCCATTTCTCATACACGGGAAAAGCCTCTTCCATCTGGCGATCCACCGCGCTGCCATAGAGCCAGATCCAGATCCCCACTCCTTTTTGCTTCGCGTAGCGCACCAGTTCCGGGATATCAACCGTGCCGTTCATCTTGGTGATATCGTTGCGGTCCGCCCAGCCCGCATCCACCAGCATGTACTCGAAGCCCGACTTGGCGGCAAAGTCCACGTAGTACTTCATCGTCTGGGTGGTGTAGGAACGCTTGCCGTCCGGCCCCAGGCTGCCGTTCCACCAGTCCCAGGAAGCGCGGCCGGCGTGAATCCATGAGGTATCGGCAATTTCACTCGGCGGATTCAGACTGGTGATCACATTCGACTCCACCAGCCTGCCCGGATCATCGCCCACCAGCAGCACGCGCCAGGCGGAATGATGCGGCAGCAAGCCTTTCACGATGATGTCAGGATCGTCCAAAGAAGGAGCCAGCACCGACTCAAACCAGTGCTGGGTCCAGCTCCCGGAAGGATTCATCAGGTACAGGGAGCTGTAGTCACGGAGATCGGCCTCGGCAATCCCCACCCACGCAACGCCCGGCAGTTCCATCAGCAGGGGAAGGCCGATCAGAATTTTGCTGGCCACGCCCCCCTGGTTGGAAAAGGCGCTGATCGACAGCTTGAGGTATTCGCTTTCGTAGCCGGAGCGGAAGTTGGGCAGGACGAGGGCATAGGTGGTCGCATCCTTGGCAACACGGAACTCGGTGCCTTCTCTGGTGAGCCGGAACTGGCTCAGTGCCTTCTGCTCGGGAACCACATAACGAAAGGCCACCGCGTCGTCGTAGGCACGGGCTTCCATGGTGAGCTTGCGGCCCATTCCCCCGTTTTCTTCGAGATCGACGCGCAGAGCGTTGTAGTGATCGCGCACCTCGCTCGCTTTGCCCGTCACCAGGCGGTAGGTCTGGTCGACCGTCGAAGCCGAGGTATTCACGATGCGAACGTCGCCTCCCAGCGGAGGCTGCCCTTCCAGATCCAGTTGCAGTGCCGACTGCTGAATGACCGGTTTCCCGCGGAATGCAACCTCGTACACGAGCCGCTGCGCGGAGCTATTCCCCTCGACGGCCGTGGTCTCGATGGTGAAAACCAGCCGCCCGTCCGGAGAAGAAAGCGTGGCCGCAAACGCCCGCGAACCAAGCGCCAGGAAAAGACAGGAAGAACAGAGCAGACAACGAAGCAAATTCCGGCTCCAAATCGCGCTGTCGAGTGAGTGCATCAGGGCCCCATTTCCACTGGAAGGTTTGATTCATGGGCTTGAGCAACTTCGAGACGCGCCTCCGATCTCATGGCCTCCAGGTGGTCGCGTTCAGCCCGCTTGCTTAAGCTCGCAGAAAGCCTTGTCGTGCGCGTGCACGTTACCGCTCCAGCCCGGTCGTTGTCAAGACGAAACGCCGCGCCGTACTGTCGTCATCACGCTCTCTATGCCGCCTTGGTGCCGCTTCGTGCACACTTGTCCTTCGTGGTTTGCTTTGGCTGCCTGCGATGCGAGCCGCAGAACAAACCACGAAGTACACCAAGGGTTCACAAAGGTTCACGAAGGGAATATCTGAGAAAAGTCTGGATCAGCCTTCAAGGGAATGAGCCGCGAGACCTGCACAAATGCTATCGGTGCTCTCCACTCATCTCCGGCCGCCGGATGCGAACCAGGAGCGTCACCCCGCCGGCCAATCCCAGAGTCGCTCCCACGGCAAGCAGGCCGCCCTCATAGCTGCCGGTTACATCACGTAGCTTTCCGATGATCCACGGCCCGAAGAAGCCGCCCAGGTTGGCCAGAGAGTTGATAATCGCAATGCCGGCGGCGGCGGCAGTGCCGGTAAGAAACGTGGTGGGCATCGCCCACAGCGGCCCGATCATGCAGTTCACAGCCGAAACCGCAATGCTCATGGTCACAATGGATAGCGCGACCGACGAAGACTGAGAGGCGACAAACAATGCCGCCGCACCGGCAAACGCCGAAATCGCCACGTGCCAGCGATGTTGGCCGGTGCGGTCCGAGTTGCGGCCCACCAGGACCATGGAGATCGCCGCAGCCACGTAAGGAATGGCGACCAGCAGGCCGATGGTGAAATTACTCACTCCGGAAAGGCTGCGGACCACGTTAGGCAGCCAGAGACTCAATCCGTAGGAAACGGTGTTCAGGCCGAAGTACACAAACGTCAGCAGCCAGATGTTGATGTTAGCGAAAGCCGAAAACTTGGTGCTGCGCGCCGCGTCCGGATGCGTGCGCTTCTCTTCCGCCAGGTTGGCGAGCAGCCAGCTGCGTCTTTCTTCGCCCAACCAATGCGCTTCTTCCGGGCGGTCGGTCAGATAAAACAGGACGACGATCCCCAGCACAATCGCAGGCAGAGCCTCCAGCAGGAAAAGCCACTGCCAGCCGGCCAGCCCGCCCAGATTGTGCAGGCCAAGCAGCGCCGCGGAAATCGGGCTGCCGACCACTCCGGAGAGCGCGCTCGCAGTAACGAAGGATGCAATGGTTCGCGCCCGCGCTCGCGCCGGAAACCAGCTTTTTAGATACAGAATCACTCCGGGGAAAAATCCGGCCTCGGCCAGCCCCAGGGCGAAACGCACCCCATAGAACTCGCGCGGAGTGCGCACCAGGATCATGCAACCGGAGACCATCCCCCACACCACCATCAGCAGAGCAATCCAGCGGCGCGCTCCCACACGCTCCAGCACCAGGTTGCTGGGCAGCTGAAAGAAAAAATAGCCGGCGAAAAACATGCCCGCTCCCAGGCCGTAAACCTCGTAGCTGAAATGGAGTTGCTGGCGCATTTGCAGCGCCGCGAAGCCTACATTGATGCGGTCGAGGTAGGCCACGATATAAAGCAGGAAAAGGAACGGAATGAGCCGCCGCGTAAGCTGGGAGACGACTGCGGATTCGAAGGCAGTTTCAGTTTCGCGCGGCAAAATGGGGATCCGTCAAATGCTGCCGGTCAGCCGTTGCGGCGCCGGAATCAGGCCGGGCCGCCTCTTCGACGCCGCATGATTCTACGCTAAATGCAGCTGCCTGCGGATTTCGTCGGAGATTTCTTCCGTCGATCGGTTGATCTCTACCACCAGAACATCGGACTCATCCGCGCCGGGTTCTTCAAGATCGGCGAACTGGCTGGCAACCAGCGAGCCGGTGGCGTAGTGGCCGGTACGATGCGAGAGCCGGCTCAGAATAAATTCCTCGCTTCCGCGCAGATAAACGATGCGCATGTCGAGCCCTTGGCGAAGCTCGCGCCGGTAGGCCCGCTTCAAGGCCGAGCACGCCAACACGACATCGCGCCCTTCGGCGCTGTGCCGCGCCATGGCATCGTGGATGGCGCGCAGCCAAGGCGCGCGGTCTTCGTCGGTTAGGGCAATGCCGCGCCGCATTTTCTCTACATTGTGGGGAGTGTGAAAGCTGTCTGCATCGGCGAATTCCCAACCCAACTGCTGCGCCAGAAGTTGCCCGACACTCGTCTTTCCCGCGCCGGTTACCCCCATAATAAGAAGGATCATTCCAGCCCATCTGCGGCGCGGAAGCCATCGCCCGCGACCGCGTCAATCTCAGTACCGCCGCACCGCAATCAACAAATCGCGCAAACCTACTTCAGGTACGCCAGCATCTCCTTGAACGCCGGCGCTCCGGACGAGCGCAGTAGTTCATAGATGATCATCTCGGTAGAAGAAATTACCGCTCCCGCGGACTTCATGCGGTCCAGGCCGATTTTCCAGTTCCACTCCGTCCGCGAACTCACCGCGTCGGAAGCTACGTGCACCAGGTATCCTTCGCGCAGAGCGGCCAAAGCAGTTTGCGCCACGCAGATGTGGCTCTCCATACCGCAGAGCAGGACAGTGTTGCGGTTTCCCGGCAGCCGCTTCAGCATGGAGCAGAAAACCTCGCTGCCCAAACAGGAGAACATTTGCTTGTCAACTGGCGAAGTATCGGGAAGCAGCGAGGCGATTTCCGGCACGGTATTACCCAACCCTTTTGCATACTGCGTGCTCAGCAAAGTCGGCAACTTAAGAATTCCCGCCAGGCGGATGAGCAACTGCGAATTGCGCACCAGTTGCTCCTTCTGGAAGATAGGCGGAAGCAGCTTCTCCTGAATGTCGATGATGATCAGGGCGCACTGCCCGGCTTCCAGCGCCCGCCGCGCGATCTGGCTGTAGTCGTCAGTGAGCGGCTGCGCAGCATTCAACAGAGTGGACATATGTGCTCCTTCCGGCAAACATTGCTTCTAATCGCTTTACCAACAAATCTTGAAAACGCGCCGGCTCCAGCGCCGTTCCAGCCGCCAGCCATGCAGGCCCCACCGTGAGCGGCCGCTCGCATCGTGAAAGAATCGGAGAGACGGGCCAACGGCCTTCAGGCGATTCTAACCCGGGTGGGAAGCAGAGTGGCGACCAGAAATGGCCATTGATTTCTTCAGGGCTGCAAGTGGAATAGTGCGAAAGACGCGGCCTCGCAGAACGAAAAGCCGACAAATGCTTCGATCACCGCCGAAGGGCGGCCCCTTTGTGTGTGGGTGACAACTCGATCCCAGCCGCGGCGGCGGAGCGAAACACGTGCGAACCAGCCCGCGAGGGGTGTCGCACTTCAGGCCCGCGGTTCACTCGGAAGGGCGCCGACAAATCGCATAAAACTTCCTGAACCCGGTCCCCTGGCTCCTGGCCACTGCCCTCAATTCCCTGCTCAGGTGCCCCTCGTTCCGCCCGTCCGCTCGACACTCAGCGGTTACGGTCGCGTATTGACCGCAATATCTCCTGCCCATAGAATCAAGA
>DATJXG010000056.1:0-32139 GCA_035500455.1 Terriglobales bacterium
GGCAAGGCGGAACTGATCATCGCCAAGCAGCGAAACGGTCCGACCGGCAAGGTGACCCTGGCGTTTTACAAGAACGCCACCCGGTTTGATTCCATGGCGATCGACGGCGTCGGGCTGGATGAAGGATAACGATGAGGGATAACATTTCTGCCTGTTTCTGTGTCGAAATTGCGCTGTGGAAAAGTTTGTGGAAGGCGGGATAGGCCAGTAATCCGGTTACTCCCATAAGGATTCCGGTTACCTGGGGTGTGACTGCTTGAGTGGGCCTATCCTTAGGCAGGACAGCGACTTAGCAGAATCGGTGGTTTCCGCGACTTGGCTCCCGCAGGATTTGTAAAGAGGCGCTAACATTGTGGCTTTTGCACATTTTGACCCTGGGTGCTGGTCGATCTGGCGCTGGGTTCCCCGCATTCGGGAGCTGTTATGTTTGCTGGCGTCATTGGCAGTTTTGGCGCCGCAACGGCAGTATTTTCTTTCGATTCGCTTCGTCCCTTTCTTAAGAAGCTGGTGCTCATATCGAGCGCTTGCCTAAAGACTGATTCTTGCCCACGGCTGGCGGCCAGGCCGTGTCCGCGCCAGAAGTTGACGTAGGCAGTACGGGTGCGCCTTCCTGCTTGCTTTCCGTAGCAAAATTGGTGTACAAACCGTCCCGGCCCGTTCGGGCTGCCGCGGCCTTTATCAATTCGCCATTCCATGCCGTGTTTTCCCGCGTCTTGCGCTGCGAGGACTTTGGGCGCCGCCGGAGGAATCCTATGCTGACGTGTAAGTCTTTGCTCGGTCTGTGCTTACTGCTGTTCTCCGCCACGTTGGTCTTCGCCCAGGGGGTGGCGACCGGCGATTTGCGGGTCACCGTGAAGGACGAGAAGAGCGGCGCGATTACGAATGCCACGGTGACGGCCGCGGACCAGGCGCGGGCATTCGAGCGGTCGGCGACAAGCAGCAGCGACGGCGAGTATCGCATTCTGGCGTTGCCCCCAGGGGTTTACAGCGTGAACGTCGAGTCGCCAGGGTTCGCTAAGACCACGATCAAGGATGTGGCGATTACGGTGGGGCAGATGGCGGATCTTCCCGTGGTGCTTGCGGTTACGGGAGGCCAGGAAGTTGTGAATGTGACTTCGGAGGCGGAACTGATCGAGACCCAGCGAACGTCCTCCACCGATACCATCAATCAGCGTAGCATCGACAATCTTCCGATCAATGGCCGCAACTACATCAACTTTACCCTGACGGATTCGCAGGTGGTGCGGGACAACGCGCCCAACGTCGGTGCCGCGCCGACCTCGGGATTGAACATGAGCGGGCAGCGGGCACGGTCCAACCTAGTGAATGTGGATGGGGCGGACGCCACCGACAACTCGGTGAACGGAGTGCGCTCCACAGTTTCGCAAGAGGCGGTGCAGGAGTTCCAGATCATCACCAATAGCTATGCGCCGGAGTACGGGCGGGCTTCGGGCGGCGTGGTGAACATCATCACACGCTCGGGATCGAACGATTTCCACGGCGATGTGTTCGGCTATCTGCGCAACCGCAATTTCCAGGCGGTAAATCCGTTCAGCGTATGCCTCACGCCGCCGTGCCCGAATCCTGCCTACACCCGGGTGCAGGCGGGAGCGGCTTTCGGCGGGCCGATTAAGAAAGACAGGACTTATTACTATTTTTCCTACGAAGTGACGCGGCGCCATGAAACGGGATTTTCCAGCATCGGCGCGGACAACTTCGGCTTGGTGCCGTTTGATACCACGCAAGTAGGCCTGCCCTTCGGTGTGTTGCAACTCACGCCTGACCAGGTCGGCTTCCTTACGAATCCGGATACGTTGGCGGCTGAGGCAAATCCACTGTTTGCCCATGCGGTGGGACAATACGCCGCCTTGGCCGGAGCCTCTTCCGGCCAGGCGGTCAATGGAGCCTGGCCCACCGGGCTGGTGCAGGGATTGTCGGGCGGTCTGCTATCGAGTTGGGCGGGTTTCCCCACTAGCTGCACACCTCCGGGACCGTGCATTCCAGTGCCTGCGTCGTACCAGACGATGGCCTCGCAGATGGGGAACTTTCCGGTGTTCGAGGGAACAAGCCTGTACTCGCTGCGGCTCGACCACAACGTGAGCAACAACAACCGCCTTACTTTGCGCGCCAACGTCAGCCCGAGCACCGTTACCGGAATTGAGGTGGGAGGCCAGGATCAGCCCTTTGGACAAAACGCCTATTCCCGCACCTCGCAGCAAACCTACCGCGATGTCACCGGAATGGCGCAGGACACCTGGACCATCGGCAACAACAAGGTCAACGAGCTGCGTTTTCAGTACGCGCGGCGCGGGCTGTCTTACTTCTACAACACGGCGATTCCGGGTGGGGCCGATCCGGCGGTGAACATTCCCGGCTTCGGTTATTTCGGGCGCGAGCCTTACTCTTACATTCAGCGGGTAGAGCAGCGCTATCAGTTCACGGATAACTTCTCCTGGGTTCTGGGGCGCCACACCACCAAGTTCGGGGTGGATGTGAACTACCTGCCCCTCACCGCGATCTTCACCGTCAACTACGGCGGAGTTTACGACTTCGGCTCCTTCGGCTCTGCGAATCTGGGATTTGTATCTCCCGTCCCGAACGATCCTTTCCCGAATCTTTCCGCAGTGCAGGCTTATGGCGCTGGTCTTCCCGGCGACTTCATCCAGGGACTTGGCAGTCCGAGCGATTCGTTTTCCAACCGGCCCCTGGGAATCTTCTGGCAGGACTCGTGGAGGGTCAGCCCCAAGCTGACGCTGAATTATGGCGTGCGTTACGACGTGGAGTTCCCGCCAAAATTCAAGCCGCCTACGGGGCTGGCGGAAGCCGGGTACAACTTCTTGGGATTGCAGAAAGGAATCCAGACCGACAGCAACAATATTCAGCCCCGCGTCGGGCTGGCCTGGGATCCGAAGGGCGACGGGAAGACGGTATTTCGCGCCTCCTACGGCCTGTTTTACGACCATCCGCTGCTGGGCCTTTATTTCCTGGGCGATGCTTCCGACGGCTCCACCAGCGGCCAGCTGGCTTTCGGCGGCACCGCGCCGTGCACCAGCGCGGGCGATCCGGGAAACCTGAACGCCATTCCGATTTTCCAGGGACTACCCATCAATGTTCCTTCCGCCGCCAATCCCTGCGCCGTTTCTCTTAATCCCGCCGTGACTGCGGCCCTGGGGTATCTACCTAATCAGCAGCAGTTCCAGGCGCTGAATTTTCCGCAGTCGGAGTTCCTCAACCAGAACTATCTGAACCCCGCGAGCTTTCTGCCGCTGGGATTTCAGCCTTTCGGCTATCCTCAGTCCAAAGACTTTGTGTATGCCTATTCCCAGCAGGCGAACTTCAGCATCGAACGCGACCTGGGACACGGCTTCGCGCTGAATCTGGCCTATAACTTCAACGGCGGACGCCACCTTAACCGGCCCATCAACGCGAATACCATCCGCGGCGACTTGATGGTCGCCAACTTCAGCGCGGCGCTGGCAGCGGGGCAATCGGCGAGCAGTCCCTTCACCGTGGGGTCGGGGGCGGTTCCCTGCGGGAGCGGACCCGGCGGCCCCTGGGTCAGTTCGTCGCTGATGAACTTCTTCCGGCCGGGCGGCCTGAACCCGTCTGTCGCGGGAGCGCTAATCGCGGCCGGAGCGGCTGCTTGCGTCACTCTGGCCGAATCCATCGAGAGCAGCCTGGCGAGCCAGGGATTCAACGACAAGTGCGATCCCCTGACCTCGTTTACGAACTGCGTCCCCTTTGGCGACATGGACGCCAACTATTCCAACGGCAGCTCGATCTACCACGGCCTGAGCGTCAATCTGCGCAAGCGCTTCAGCAATCACTATGAATTTCTGGGTTCCTATACCTGGTCGCACGCCATTGACGACTCCACCGATTTGCAATCCACGCTCACTCCCCAGGACAGCTACTATCCCGGCCTGGACCGCGGGAATTCGACGTTCGATCAGCGGCATCGTTTCGTGTTCAGCGGCGTTTACCAGACGGGCAAACTGGCGGGAGGCGGATTCGGCAGCAAGTTCCTGAGCGACTGGACGTTTGCGCCCATCATCGAAGTAGCGTCAGGACGGCCCTTTAACATCATCACGGGGAATGGCGATAACCTGCAGTTGTCGTCGTTGACCAGCCGCCCGAATACCGTGGTCAACGCCGGGTGTGAGGCGCTGGGCTATCCCTCCTACCCGTCGAAGTACTCGCCCACGGGAGTTTTCCAGGAGCCTTGCATCGCCGATTTCGACGGTACGCTGCAGTCGCTCGACGGAACTCTGGGGCGCAACTCCGCAGTTGCGCCGTGGACCCTGTTCGACGACCTGCGCGTGGCCAAAGCCATTCCGCTGGGCGAGCGGTTCAGCCTGGATTTGATCGCCGACATGTTCAACCTGGCGAACCGGTTCAACGTGTCGGCGGTGAGTCCGCTGTTCACCAATGCCGGCCAGCCTACGGCAGCCTATGATCCGCGGCAGTTTCAGTTTGCGATGAAGATCAAGTGGTAGGCGAACGTGGGCGCGGGCGTCCCCACCCGTGAGTCGTTCTTCTGAGAATGGAACGCGAAGTTCGGTAATACTGCGCCGCACGGGCGCAGGACGCCCGCGCCTACGTTTGAACGCTTCCGGCGACAATCGCTAAAGGACACCGACCAACGATCAACGGCTCCCGCCCTGCCATCATCTAAACTACTGAGAACTTGAAGACCCTTATCACACTGCTGCTGCTCGCCATTCTGGCGGCGGGCGGATGGCTGGCATGGGCGGTGCTTCTTCCCGTGCAGCCGGCGAGCCAGACATTCGTCATGTTGCGGCCGGGGTACTCGACGCGGCGGATTGCCTCGGAATTGAAGTCGGCGGGAGTGATCCGCAGCGCGGACGCCTTTGTGCTGTGGCACTACCTGCATCACCGGCGCTCGCTCAAGGCCGGCGAATATCTGTTTGATAAAGCCGAGGACGCGCGCGTGGTCCACGACCGCCTGGCGCGCGGCGATATCTACATCCACACCGTGGTGATTCCCGAAGGCTACAACATGTTCGACGTCGCGCAGGCGATGCAGGACGCGGGGCTGGGAACGCGGGAGGAATTTCTTGCGGTAGCGCAGAGGGATACTTCATTGATCGCGGATCTTGCGCCGCAGGCCAAGTCGCTGGAAGGATATCTCTTTCCCAACACCTACGAGTTCACCCGGACGCAGACCATGGCCGAGATGGCGGCGGCGATGGTAAAGCAGTTCCGCCAGGTGGCGCAGGAACTGGGGCTGAACGTCGATACGCAGCAGGATATCCAGAAGACCGTGACCATGGCATCAATCATCGAGAAGGAAACCGCGGCGCCCGACGAGCGGCCGCTGGTAGCCAGCGTCTATTACAACCGGCTCGGTGAGGGCATTGCGTTGCAGGCGGATCCCAGCGTGATTTACGGAGAGTTGCTGCAGGGCACTTACAGCGGGGCCCTGCATCATGAGGATATGCAGGTGAACTCTGCCTACAACACCTACCGGCACCCGGGGCTGCCCCCGGGGCCGATTGCGAATCCGGGAAAAAGCGCGCTGGAAGCCGCGATGCACCCGGCCACCACCGATTACTTCTACTTTGTGGCCGACGGGAGCGGACACCACCGCTTTGCCCACAGCCTGGAAGAGCATAACCGGAACGTGGCGAAGTACAGGAAGATGGTGCTGGCGCGCTAAGGTTCGTCCTCACTTCTTCGGCAAAATCTGCCTGCCGTTTGCGGGTTGGGGCGCATCTCCTCGGGTGCGATCAGCGCCCGCTGGGGATCACAGCGGCGAGAGTTCGTCCTGCTTGTCTTCCTTCTTGTCGTGCACGAGTCTTCGTTCGAGATACTGGCGGGCAAGGTCGCGGCCTCCCAGGCCGAAAGCCAGAGCCAGGCCGAGCATCAGGGCTCCGAAGACGATGCCGAAGGCCACCAGCACCGTGTTCTCTCCCAAGCCCAGTTCTTCGAAGCCGATCGAGACCGAGAAGATGATGATCAGGGTGCGGATTATGGTGCTGATCAGGCGGGGAGAGGGCAGGTCGGCGTTGACGGCGGCGAGCAAGGCGGCACGGGAAAAGAAGCTGGCTGCCAGCAAACCGAAGAAGAACACGAACATGGCGGCGAAAAGCCGTGGCAGGAAGCCGAAGAAGCGGGCGACGTGCTCTTCCAGTCCCACGATCTGCAGCACGCTGATTCCCACCAGCACGAATCCGAACCAGGCAATCCAGAAGACGAAGCGGCTGAGCAGTTCACTGGTAGGCGGTAGGGCAGCTTTCTTCAGCAGTTGGGTGGCGCCGGCGTCTTCGGAGAGCTTATCGAACTTGGTCAGGCGGAGAATGCTGCGCAAGGCTCCGCGCAGCGCCGCGGCGATCACCCAGCCGATCAGAATGATGATGAGCATCACCACGAAGCGGGGAACGAACTCGGCCATGTTGTGAATGACGCCGAGGGTGGCCTGGCTCAATTCGTTCATAATCATCTGCCACATTTTTGCCTCACTTTTCTCCGGCCCACATCTGCAGCAGGCTCGGCTTCATGTGCTCGAAGGTCAGACAAAGGGCTTCGACGTAGTTTTCGATGTCATCGGCGGTGGCATCGCTGTTCTCGACGAGAAAGGTGAACGCCCGGCCGCGATAGAGCGGAGCCAGGGCCTGGATGATATGGTCGCGGCTGATCACGCTCTTGTGATACGAGGCCGCGAACTCATAGATGGTCTGTACCCACAATTCACCCGAGTAGCGGAGGCTCTCCTCGGGGAGGGCGGTGATCCTCTGCAATTCTGCCAGTGTGGCCGGCGAAAGAATGGGTTTGAGCACCGGCTCGATGAGTTCGCTGACGCCGCGGACGAACAATTCGTAGAGGCGGGTACGGTCCACGCGCATGGGTTCGACGCTGATTTCGTGCTCCGCGCCGATGGTAGTTACCGGCTGTGATTCTTTGGCATTGCTCCACGCCGGGTAGTTGCCGTCCAGCGACCAGAACAGCGCTCCGGCAGTGCGGCGGATGGCGGAAACCAGGTCGGGAGGACTACCCTCGCCGCGGGTACGCTCGCCGAGAAAGGACTGGGCCACCCGGAAATCCCCGCCCAGGGCGGAAGTCGTAAGCAAGGTTTCGGCGCCGGTCTGAACCGAGTCTTCCGTCCACAGGTCCCGTCCCAAAAAATATGAGCCGAGCTTGCCGGAGAAGGCGAAGTCGAGAGCGTAGGGCTCGCGGAGACGGCGGCCGTAGAGAGCGCGGGTCATGGGATAGAGCAGGTTGCGCACCAGCAGGGCATCGAACTTGTGGCGGCGATAGAGAGGCGTGACCAGGTCGAAGTTGTCGCGCAACACCGGGCGCACCAGGCGTTCCACCCACTCCGGTTCGATAGCGGTGGAGTCGGGGGCGAAGACGGCGCAGGTACTTGCGCGCAGCAGGTCGGCGGCAGCGAGGAAGGTGTGCAGGGCAGCGCCGCCATGAGGATCGCCGGGAACTTGTGTGCTGACGCAGTGCAGGGTGCGCAAGGCGTGCACGTTTGGCCCCTGGCGCATATCGCTAATGGAAGCGGCGCGCACCAGGTCGGGCGTGCCGTCCTGCGAGCCGCAATCGGCGTTGATGATGACGGCCCGCTGCCGGGGAAAGCATTTGAGCAGGCCGGCGCGCACGGCGAGGATCACGTCCCCGGCCGTCTTGGCGTCGTTGCAGGTGGCAATCCCGATAAGGATGTCCACCTCGCCGACGTTCATCAGTTCGCGGAGAAAGTCATCCGTGAGAATGCTCTCTTCGGGCAACGAAACCTCCGTAGCGTAGGCGTCCCACCGGCCACCGCTGCCGGCGAGGCGCCGGCGCTACCTCAAATTCTTCTTAGCCGGAACCAAAAGAACTGGTATGGCCCCAGGGTTAAGAGGTATGGCAATTCGCCGATGCGCGGAAAAATGTTCCTGCCAAACATCTCGATAAGAATATTGCCTTTGTAGCGGCGCAGATCAAGCTCCACCGCCTGCGCGGAACTGGAAAGATTATTCACCACCAGCACCGCGTCGCGGTCCAGCTGCCGCACGTAAGCCAGAATGCGGTGGTTGGCGGGATAGAGAAACTCGATGCTTCCGCGACCGAACACCGCCTGCGACTTGCGCACCTTGATCATGCGCTTCATCCAGAAAAGAAGGGAGTGATCGAAGCGCTTCTGCGATTGCACATTGATAGCCTGATAGCCGTACACCGGGTTGAGCATCAGGGGCGAGTAAAGGGACTCGGGATCGGCCGCGGAAAAGCCGCCGTTCCAGCCGCCGTCCCATTGCATGGGAGTGCGCACCCCATTGCGGTCGCCCAGGTTGACGTTGTCGCCCATGCCGATTTCATCGCCGTAATACACGATCGGCGTGCCGGGCAGCGACATGAGCATGCCGGTCATGAGTTCGATGCGGCGGCGGTCGTTATCAAGCAAAGGCGCCAGCCGGCGGCGGATTCCAAGGTTCAGCCGCATGCCTTTGTCCTTGGCGTACTCGTCGTACATGTAGTCGCGTTCCATGTCGGTGACCATTTCCAGGGTCAGCTCGTCATGGTTGCGCAGGAACAGGCACCACTGGCAGTTGGGCGGGATCTCGGGGGTCTGCTGCAGGATTTCCGTCACCGGCTTGCGGTCTTCGAGCTTCAGCGCCATGAACATGCGCGGCATCAGGGGGAAGTGGAAGGCGGCGTTGAACTCGTCGCCGTCGCCGAAGTAAGGGCGCAGGTCGGCCGGCCACTGGTTGGCCTCAGCCAGGAGCATGCGGCCGGGATAGTTCGCGTCCAGCTTCTTGCGCAGTTCCTTGATGATGGCGTGCGTTTCCGGCAGGTTCTCGCAGTTGGTTCCCTCGCGCTCCACCAGGTAGGGCACTGCGTCCAGCCGGAAGGCGTCTACGCCCATATCAAGCCAGAACTTCATCACAGTCCACATTTCCTCGCGGACGGCGGGGTTGTCGTAATTCAGGTCGGGCTGGTGGCTGAAGAAGCGGTGCCAGTAATATTCCTTGGAAACCGGGTCCCAGGCCCAGTTGGAAAGCTCGGTGTCCAGAAAAATGATACGCGTGCCTTTGTACCTGGTGTCGGTTTCGCTCCATACGTACCAGTCGCGGCGGGGATTGTCGCGGGTCTTGCGCGACTCCTGAAACCAGGCATGCTGGTCGGAGGTATGGTTCAGCACCATCTCGATGATCACGCGAATGCCGCGCTCGTGGGCGGCGTCGAGGAAGACTTTGAAGTCGTCGATCGTGCCGTAATTGGGATGGACCGAGTAGTAGTCGGCGATATCGTAGCCGTCATCGCGCAGCGGCGAGGGAAAGAACGGCATGAGCCACACCGCGTTTACCCCCAGATCCTGCAGATAATCGAGCCTCTGGGCCAGGCCGCGAAAGTCGCCGATGCCGTCCGCGTTGCTGTCGTAAAAGCTCTTTACGTGGACCTGGTAGATGATGGCGTCCTTGTACCAGAGCGCGTCCTGGGGAGCCTGCAAGCTGTTCTCCTTACGATTTCCCCGTGGAACAGGTGACTGCAAACAGGGATCACTCGAATCTATCAAACTGGCGGCGTTCTCTGGGAAGCTTCTGGACGTGGCGAACATGGAGCGTTCACATGCCGCGGGCGAACGCTTCGCTCGAGGACTGGTTCCGGGGGTTGGGGTTTCCTTGTGGATAAGCCGCTGCGAGCAAAGTCCCGACGCGCGGGCCTTCTCCGTGGGTAATCTCTTTCCGATCCAGAGTCACCAGGACGGCATTGCCGGTTATCTCCTGCAAAATCAACACCGGGTTCGGTCATCTTACCAAGCGGTAACCGTTGTACTCTTTGCCTGCTTCATCGCGGGTGCTATCTACGAAGTGCAGTCATCAGGTTTGGACTGCGGCAGCGGGCAGTCCCGCCAACGTTGAGAAGGAGTAAAGGCGGCGACTCGCCCGGAGGTCGCCACCGCCGTCGCAGATGCCTCCCAGCCCCACACCCGAGCCCTCCGCTTCGGCACAGGTCCGGCTTCCAAACATTCCCGCAGTGGCAGATCACGCGGGAACCAACGGCGAAAGCTTCCGCCTGCTGTTCACCAACAATCCTCAACCCATGTGGGTCTTCGACCTGGAGACCTTGCGCTTCCTGGAGGTGAACAATGCCGCCATCGCGCGTTATGGCTATTCCCGGGAAGAATTCATGGCAATGGGGGTAGCCGACATCCGGCCGCTGGAGGACGTACCGCGGCTGCTGCAGGATGTGGCTGAGAACCGGCTGCTCACCAGCACCGGCGGGCACTGGAAGCACCTCCTCAAGAACGGCCGCTCGATCGATGTAGAAGTCACCTCCCTGACCCTGCAATTCGCGGGCCGGCCGGCCAAACTCGCCGTCATACAAGACATCACCGAGCGCAAGCGGGCTGAGGCAGCGCTGATCCAGGCGGAGAACAAGTACCGGCTCATCTTCGAAGAAGCCATGATCGGAATTTTCCAGAGCACTCCGGAGGGGCGGTTCTTGAGCGCGAATCCGGCCATGGCGCGGACTCTGGGCTATGACTCGCCCGAAGACCTGATGCAGAGCATTACCAGCATTCAGGAGCAGTTTTATGTGGATTCAGGCCGGCGCAACGAATTCAAGCGCGTGCTGGCGGAGCATGGCGTCATTCAGGGATTCGAGATCGAGGTGTACCGCAAAGACCGCAGCAAGATGTGGATTTCAACCAATGTGCGTGGGGTGTCAGAGGCGGGAACGATCGTCCGCTACGAGGGAACCTTCGAAGACATTACCGAGCGCAAGCGCCTGGAGGAGCAATTCCGGCAAGCGCAGAAGATGGATGCAGTGGGGCGCCTAGCCGGGGGCGTCGCCCACGACTTCAACAATGCGCTGGGGGTGATTACCGGCTACAGCGATCTGCTGCAAATGCGGCTGCAACCGGACGACCCCATGCGCAAGTACGTGGATGAGATCGCCAAAGCCGGGCACCGGGCCGCATCACTGACCCGCCAGTTGCTGGCCTTCAGCCGCAAGCAAGTGATTCAGCCTGTGACCCTCGACTTGAACAGCGTCGTGGACGACATGAGCAAGATGCTGCAGCGGCTGATCGGCGAAGACATTGAAATTCGCTTCTCCCGCGATCCCAAGCTGTCCTGCATCATGGCCGATCCCGGGCAGATCGAGCAGATTCTGATGAACCTGGCGGTAAATGCGCGCGACGCCATGGCCAAGGGTGGCAAGGTGTTCATCGAAACCTCGAATGCCGAACTGGATGAGTCCTACACCCGCCAGCATGCCTACGTGAAGGCCGGCCAGTATGTGCTCATGAGCTTCAGCGATACCGGCTGCGGCATGGACAAAGAGACTCAGGCCCACATATTCGAACCATTCTTTACCACCAAGGAGCCGGGCAAAGGGACGGGCTTGGGACTTTCCACCGTGTATGGGATCGTGAAGCAGAACGCCGGCTTCATTCTGGTTTACAGCGAACTGGGGAAGGGCACGACCTTCCGCATTTATTTTCCGCAGGCGGAAGGCGCGCGGGAACGCCGCCGGCTTGAGCAGGCTGCGGAAGTGCTTCCCCGGGGAACGGAAACCGTGCTGGTGGTGGAGGATGAAGAGCCCCTGCGCCAACTGGCGCGGACCTGCCTGGAGGCTGGCGGCTACAAGGTGCTGTGCGCGCCCGATCCCAAGAGTGCGATCGAACTAGCCGGGGAGTACCCCGATCCCATCCACCTGCTGCTGACCGACGTAATCATGCCGGGGATCAATGGACGCGATCTGGCAAACCTGGTGGCTGCCCTGAGGCCTGAGATCAAGATTCTTTTCATGTCGGGCTACACCAACGACCTGATCGCGCAATATGGGGCGCTCGACCCGGAAACTTTGCTGATCGAAAAGCCGTTTACCCTGACTACGTTGCTGCACAAGGTGGATTCCGCGATCCACGCAAAAGCGTCACGAAAGGCGGCCGGGGCCTAGGGCTTGCACCTGCGGCAGCCTGCCGGAGGGACTCCGGCGCTCCGGTCCGGGCACCTTTCCGACAATTGCGCCGCCCCGCTCGCCTGTTATACCGTAAGGCGAATTCGTAGTTCTCTTCCCTTATGGCCGACCGCCCCGATGCCACTGCGCCTCCGGCCGCTCCCGTGCTGGAGACGCACGTGGACGCTACCTCGCCGCGCTTTGAAGCCAATATGCGTTTTCTTGCCGACCTGGTGTCGCAGGTGCGCAACGAGGAGGAAAAGATTCGCGAGGGCGGAGGAGCCAAGGCCATCGAGAGCCAGCACTCCAAAGGGCGGCTGACGCCGCGCGAGCGCATCGCTCTGCTTGCCGATCCTGCTAGCTTTTTCGAACTGGGAGCGTACGCGGCCTACGGAATGTATGAAGAGTGGGGCGGAGCGCCGGCGGCGGGCGTGATCACCGGACTGGCCCGCATTCATACTCGCATGGTGATGATCATCGCCAATGACGCCACGGTGAAGGCCGGGGCGTTTTTCCCGATGACGTCGAAGAAGGTGATCCGGGCGCAGAACATAGCCATCGACAACCGCATTCCTACGGTTTATCTCGTGGACTCGGCAGGCGTGTTCCTGCCCTTGCAGGAAGATGTGTTCCCCGATACCGACGACTTCGGCCGCGTGTTCCGCAATAATGCCGTGATGTCGGCGATGGGAATTCCGCAGATTGCGGCCATCATGGGGATGTGCGTGGCCGGCGGCGGTTATCTGCCGGTGATGTGCGACCACGTGCTCATGACCGACGGCAGCGGCTTGTTTCTCGCCGGGCCCGCGCTGGTGCAGGCGGCGATTGGGCAAAAGGTGTCGGCGGAGGAATTGGGCGGAGCGGCCATGCACTCGGCGATCAGTGGCACGGTTGACTTCCGCGAACCCAACGATGAAGCCTGCCTTCAGCGCATTCGCGGCATCGTGGACAAATGGGGGTACCGGCGGCAATCTCCGTGGGACCGGCGCAAGCCGGTCGATCCGACCCCGGCCGCGGAGGAAATTTACGGGATTTACGACTCCTCGCCCGCCCGTCCCTATGACATGAAAGAGATTCTGGCCCGCATCATCGACGGCAGCCGTTTTGATGAATACAAGCCGGAGTATGGGAAGACTCTGGTGTGCGGCTATGCGCGCATTGGCGGATTCGCGGTGGGTATTGTCGCCAACCAGAAGTTGCACGCCCAGCAGACCGATCACGAAGGCCACAAGCGTCTGGAATTCGGAGGGGTGATCTACACCGAGTCAGCGGAGAAAGCCTCGCGCTTTATCATGGATTGCAACCAGAATCTGATCCCGCTGGTCTTCCTGCACGACGTGAACGGATTCATGGTGGGCCGCGACGCGGAATGGAGCGGCATTATCAAGGCCGGCGCGAAGATGGTGAATGCGGTGTCAAACTCGGTTGTGCCCAAGATCACTGTGATCGTCGGGGGATCGTTCGGCGCGGGGCATTATGCCATGTGCGGAAAGGCGTATGATCCGCGATTTGTGTTTGCCTGGCCCACGGCGCGTTACGCCGTGATGGGCGGCGATTCCGCCGCCGGGACGCTGGTGGAGATCAAGCTGCGCCAACTGGAACGCGCCGGGAAGAAGTTGAGCGAAGAGGAAAAGAAGGAGTTGTTCGAGTCGGTGAAGCGCACCTACGACGAGCAGACCGACCCTCGATACGGCGCGGCCCGGCTGTGGATCGACAAAATCATCGATCCCATCGAGACGCGGGAAGCGATCACGACGGCGCTGGAAGCCGCCGCGCTGAATCCGGAGGTGGCGGAGTTTAAAGTCGGAGTGCTGCAGACGTGATCACTCACCACGGAGCCACGCGGATTAACACGGATGGAGCGCTTCCTTTTTGGTTTTGGTCAGCGAACCCCCGCTGAGAAGGTATGAGACGAGACGAATCGAACAACGCGGAAGAAAGACGTTCGTGTCATCCCGAGTGAAGCGAGGGATCTGGGTTCCTGCACCTGTTATTCACGGTGCCGCCGCCAGCAAAAACCGAGGTCCCCTCGCTTCGCTCGGGATGACAGCTTGTAGTTGGGGAAAAGACGTTTGATCCGTGGGAATCCATGTAATCCGTGGCAGGGAATTTTGTATGGCAGATGAAATAAAGCTGATCGAGTGTCCGCGTGATGCCTGGCAAGGGCTGCAGGGGCAGATCCCCGCCAGCCTGAAGGCTGACTACCTGAAAGCCTTGATCAGCGTGGGGTTCAAGCATATCGACGCGGCTTCTTTCGTTTCGCCCAAGGCCGTGCCGCAAATGGCGGATTCGGAAGAAGTACTGAAAGAACTCGATCCGCCGGACGATGTCGAAATCATCGGAATCGTTGTGAACGAAAAAGGCGCGCAGCGGGCGATCAACACCCAGGCGGTAACCACGCTGGGTTTTCCTTACTCCGTTTCTCCGACATTTCTGCGCAACAACCAGCGCCAGACTCTCGACGAAGCCATCGACGAACTGGAGAAGATCAAGCAGAAAGGCGAAGATGCCGGGCTGAAGACCGTCGTTTATATTTCCATGGCGTTCGGCAATCCCTACGGCGATGAGTGGAACGCGGAAGAAGTCGTGGAAGCGGTCGATCTTCTGGAATCTTACGGTGTGAAGCAGATTTCGCTGGCGGACACGGTGGGTGTGGCCGGGCCGGATCAGATTCGGCAGTTGGTTTCCGCGGTTCTGGCGAAGTATGGCTACCTGGAAATCGGTGTGCATCTGCATAGCCGCCCGCAGGAAGCCGCTGAGAAAGTAATAGCGGCTTACGATGCTGGCTGCCGCCGCTTTGATTCCGCGATCGGAGGCTTGGGCGGGTGCCCCTTCGCGCAGGATGCTCTGGTGGGGAACATTCCTACCGAGTCGCTGCTGCAAGCGCTGCAAGCGCGAGGGGCGGCTTTGCCTCCGTTGAAGCCTCTGGATACACTGCTGCGGGCTTCGGCGGAGATCGGGGCGCGGTACACTGGATCGCACGCTGCAGACTGAACTCAAAAGAACCCATCTGGAAACTTTGTGCGCGAACCAACCTCAGAACCGCCATGACTAAATACGAGACTCTGCTGCTCACCTCCGAGGCCGGCGTTGCCGGCATTACCCTAAACCGCCCGGCCAAGCGCAACGCCATCAGCCTGCAGTTGATCGAAGAGCTTACTGCCGCGCTGGATGAAGTAGAGAAATCCGGCGATCAGGTTCTCATCCTCACCGGCGCAGGGAAGGCGTTCTGCGCGGGGATGGATCTGGACGAACTGAAGTCTCTGCTGGGAAAAACCCACGACGAGAACGTGAAAGACTCCGCTCGCATGGCGGGAATTTTCCGGCGGCTCTATGACTTTCCCAAGCCGACGATTGCCGCCGTGAATGGAGCAGCGATCGCGGGAGGGACCGGCTTCGCCACCATGTGCGACTTCACGCTCGCGGTGCCCGATGCCAAGTTCGGCTACACCGAAGTCCGCATCGGCTTTATGCCGGCAATTGTTTCTTCAATCCTGGTTTGGCAGGTGGGACACAAGATTGCGCGTGACCTGTTGTTGAGCGGGCGCCAGTTCGATGCGGAAGAAGCCAATCGCCTGGGCCTCGTGAATGAGGTCGTGGATCCGGAGCGGCTGATGACGCGCGCCCGAGAACTGGCGGGAGAACTGCTGCAGAACAGTCCGTCTTCCGTCCGGGCAACCAAGAAATTGATCAACAGCTTTATCGCCGTGGAACTCGACCAGCAGATCGCCCAGGGCATCGAAGACAATGCCCGCGCGCGTACGACGGAGGATTTTCGCGAAGGCATTTCATCTTTTCTGGAGCGGCGTAAGCCGCGCTGGGTGAACAAGTGAATCGCCGGCCGAGCGGCTTGGCGCATGAACCATCATCCATGACCAACGGAGAAATCAGTGCGAGCGGCAACCACCGGTTCGTTTCCGAAAGCCGCCTGCGGGTGCGCTACGCCGAAACTGACCAGATGGGCGTGGTGTACCATGCCAACCATTTCGTGTGGTTCGAGGTGGGGCGGGTGGAGTTCCTGCGGCAGATGGGCTTTTCCTACCGCGACATGGAGCGTGGTGATGGCTGCTATATCGTGGTGGCGGATGCGCGCTGCCGCTACAAAGCTCCGGCGCGTTATGACGACGAAATTATAGTGCGCACTTGGCTTAAGAACCTTCGGGAATCGGTGATTCACTTTGGCTACGAATTGCGGTCAGCCGGCGGGGAGTTGCTGGCGGAAGGCGAGACCACGCATATTGTGACCAACTCTCAGATGAAGGCGACACCACTGCCGGAAAAATACATAAAGGCATTCCAGGCGGCGTTAGGAGCGTAGTGCTGGCGTCTCGCCGGCGGGCGCGTCTGCATCGAACGGGGTTCAAGCTGCGAGTTTGACTTGCCGGCGGAACGCCGGCGCTATGGCATTACGATGAAGGCTCTCCACATCAACGGCAACGACCTCACGCTGGAAGCCGTGCGCGAGGTAGCGGTCGAGCGTCGCGCCGTGCTGCTGGCCCCCGATGCGCGAGCCGCCGTCGAGCGCGCGCGGGCTGTGGTGGATGCGCTGGTCGCGGGCAATCAGGTTTCCTACGCCATTACCACGGGTGTGGGCAAGCTGAGTGATGTGCGCATCGCAGGCGAGCAGATTCGTGAGCTGCAAGTGAATCTGGTGCGGTCGCACGCCGTGGGCGTCGGCGAACCGCTTCCCGCCGCCGAAACCCGCGCCATGATGCTGCTGCGCGCCAATTCCCTGGCCAAAGGCCATTCCGGCATTCGCGCCGTGGTGATCGACACTATCTGCGAGATGCTGAATCGCGGTGTTACGCCCATGGTGCCTTCGCAGGGCAGCGTGGGGGCGAGCGGCGATCTCGCGCCGCTGGCGCATCTGGCCCTGGCCGCGATTGGCGAAGGTGAGTGTTTCGACGAAACTGGTGGACGCGTTTCCAGCGGCGAAGCGCTGCGCCGCGCCGGCATCAAGGTGCTGGCGCTGGAAGCGAAGGAAGCCGTCTCGTTGATCAATGGCACCCAGGCGATGCTGGCGGTAGGAGCGCTGGCCTTGCTGGAAGCGGAAACGCTGGTCGATTCCGCTGATGTGATCGGAGCATTGTCGCTCGATGCATTGCGCGGAACCGATGTGGCCTTTGACGAGCGAATTCATCGCGCCAGGCCGCATCGTGGGCAGATTACCACCGCCGCCAACCTGCGCAGGCTGCTGGAAGGCAGCGAGATTCGCAAATCGCATGCCGATTGCGCCCGGGTGCAGGATGCGTATTCCCTGCGCTGCATTCCGCAGGTTCATGGCGCGGTGCGCGACACCCTGGGGCACTGCCGCGAGGTCTTCGAAACCGAGGCCAACTCGGCAGTGGACAACCCGCTGGTATTTCTCGCCGCAGAGCATGGTGTGGCGAGCGCCGCCTCCGCTCCGGCAAGTGCTGACGTTCTCTCCGGCGGCAATTTTCATGGCCAACCTGTTGCGTTCGCGCTGGATTTCCTGGCGATCGCGCTGACAACGTTAGCGGGAATTTCCGAGCGGCGGATCGAGCGCCTGGTAAATCCGGCGCTGAACGAAGGCCTGCCGCCGTTTTTGGCGCCCGGCGCGGGGCTGAATTCCGGCTTCATGATGCCGCAGGTCACCGCCGCTGCGCTGGCCAGCGAGAACAAGGTGCTGGCGCACCCTGCTTCGGTGGATTCGATTACAACCTCCGGCAATAAAGAAGATTACGTTTCTATGGGTATGGCCGCGGGGCTCAAGCTGCAGCGGGTGGTGGCCAACACGCGAAACGTGCTTGCGATTGAGGCCATGGCCGCCGCGCAGGCGGTGGAATTTCTCGCGCCGCTGAAGACTTCCCGGCGCCTGCAGGCCGCGCACTCCGCCATCCGGGCGGTTTGCCCGGCAATGGAGAAAGACCGAGTGATGTATCAGGATTTCGCGCGTATTGCAAAGGTGATCCACGCCGGCCGCCTGGCAGACGCAATTCGATGATCGAGACTTCGTGAACCTTGGTGTGCCCTTCGTGTCCTTCGTGGTTGCCTTGGGTTTTGCTCGCGGAAGGATCAAAAGCAACCACGAAGGACACCAAGGGTACGCGAAGGTTGACCAAGGGAATCGGGTTCACTTCGTGAGTTCCTTCATTTCGGCTTCGCCGATTACCTTGATGCCTAGTTCTTTGGCTTTGTCCAACTTGGAGCCGGCATCTTCGCCCGCGACTACGTAATCCGTCTTCTTACTCACCGAACCCGAAACTCGGCCGCCCGCGTCTTCGATCAGCTTTTTGGCTTCATCGCGGGAGTAGTGCGTCAGGGTGCCGGTGAGCACAAAAGTTTTCCCGGCCAGTTTTGTGCCACGCTCCCGCTTCTTGCCGGAGAGAGTCAACCCAGCATCACGCAACTGCCGTACCAACTCCCGATTCTTGGCCTCCTGGAAGAATTCCACGATGCTCTCGGCGATGCGCGGGCCCACTTCGTCTACTTCCTGCAGTTCTTCCTGGCTGGCTTTCACCAGGTCGTCCATGGAACCAAAATGTTCAGCCAGAAATTGCGCGGTGCGTTCGCCCACGAAGCGAATTCCCAGGCCGAAGATCACCCGTTCCAGCGGCAGCTTCTTCGACGCCTCAATCTCGTCAAGCACGTTCTGCGCTGATTTGTCACCCATGCGCTCCAGCGAAAGCAGGTCGGCCTTGGACAGCTTGTAAATGTCGGCGACGTTCTTCACCAGGCCGCGGTCGGTGAGCTGGTTGACCAGTGCGTCACCCATGCCGTCGATGTCCATCACGTGGCGGGAGGCGAAGTGCAGGATCGTCTCCCGCAGCTTGGCCGGGCAGTTGGCGTTCACGCACCGGTGGTCGGCCTCGCCTTCGGTGCGCACAACCTTGCCGCCGCACACCGGGCACTTTTCCGGCATGTGGAACGATCTGTGCCCGCGCGGGTGATCTTTGTCTTCCACCACGCGGGTGACCTTAGGAATCACATCGCCGCCGCGCTCGACCTCCACCCAGTCGCCGATCTTCACACCGAGGCGTTCGATTTCGTCCATGTTGTGCAGGGTGGCGCGGCTCACAGTGGTGCCGCCAATCGGCACCGGCTTCAATGCCGCCACCGGCGTGAGTTTCCCCGTGCGCCCTACCTGCACCAGGATGTCTTCTATCTGCGTGATTCCTCCGCGTGCCGCGTATTTGTACGCGATCGCCCAGCGCGGAGCCTTCCCCGTATAGCCAAGTTCTTCCTGCAGAGCGGTGCGATCCACCTTCACCACGATCCCATCGATCTCATAGGGAAGCTTTTCGCGTTTGGTTTCTTCCTGCTCGATGAAAGCCCAGACTTCGTCGAAATCGCTCGCCAGTTTTCGGCTCTGGTTGACTTTGAAGCCGGCGGTTTCGAGGGCACTCAGGGTTTTAGAATGCCGGTCGAAATATGTGCGGCCGTTCTGCAGCAGCATGTAAGGGAAGTAGTCCAGGCGCCGCTGGGCGGTGATGCCGGGCTCCAGCTGGCGAACGGTTCCGGCGGTGGCATTCCGCGGATTGGCGAACTGGGAGAGACCTTGCCGCAGACGCTCTTCGTTCATCTTCTTGAATGATGCAATCGGCATCAGCATTTCGCCGCGCACTTCAAAGTCCCGGGGGATGGCCGCCTTCTTCAGCCGTTCTTTCGGAATCGACAGCGGAATGGAGCGCACGGTGCGGACGTTCAGGGTTACGTCTTCGCCGACCGTGCCATCCCCGCGAGTGATGCCCCGCACCAGTTGCCCATCTTCGTAGCGTAAGGCGAGAGACATTCCGTCCAGCTTCAGCTCGCAAACGTATTCGACATCTTTGCGGCCGCTGAGTTCGTGCACGCGGCGCTCCCAGTTGCGCAGGTCTTCTTCGTTATAGGTGTTGTCGAGCGAGAGCATGGGAGAGGAGTGCGGGACCTTGACGAATCCCTCGCGGGGCTTGCCGCCAACGCGCTGGGTGGGTGAATCGGGAGTGACCAGTTCGGGATGCTTGCTTTCAAGTTCCTTCAGCTCATTCATGAGCTGATCGAACGCGGCGTCGGTGATTTCGGGATCGTCAAGGACGTAGTAGCGGTATTCGTGGTGGCGGATCTTGTCGCGCAGCAGTTCGATTTTGTTTTCGAGGCCCTTCGGCGCCGCAGCCATAACGAGAGAGATTATATTCGGAGGGCGAATGTTCACGTAGGGACAGCCGCCCCGGCTGTCCCTACGTGAAATTGTTTTCTATACCAGGTCTTCTACCTTGAGGTTGGCATCGCCCTTCCAGGATGACTCGAACTGCTTTTGGACGAAGCCTGCATCGTATTCTTTGCCCTGAGCTTTCAGCGCGCGCTCCAGGCCGAAGAGCGATCTTGGGTTGCGGGGATTGCGCTTCAAGTCTTCGCGGAAGACTTCCTCCGCTCCGGCGTTGTCGCCGCTGAGCAGCAGCACGCCGCCGAGAGACTCGCGCACGGGGAAGAACCAATCCGGCGGTTCGTCGTAGTTTAGAGTGTCCTGGATAGCCACGGCATCGCGGAAGCTGGCGATAGCTGCGGCGGTGTCCTTCTTTGCCCATGCAATGTGCGCGCCAAGTATGTCCTGGGCGATCTTCAGAATGTCTTTGGTTTTGTTGTTAACCGGCGGGGCGAAGATCTGATCTGGCGGTGTTTTATCCTGAGCCTCAGCCAGCGCCTTGTAATCGGCCTCCGCCTCGGCAGGTTTAGCCGCAGCGGCGAGCGCCAGGCCCCTACCCAAGTGCCAGAAGACGTTTGTGATCGGCATGGAAGCGTCGGGCTCGGGCATTTTCAGAATCTCGTCCCAGCGGTGGAAGCGAATCTCCACTGAGATCGGAACCGTCATGAAAGCATCCAGAGGCGGCATCTCCTTGAGATGAGGTCCCACGTTGGCGGCGAGCATCTGCGCGCCCTTCCTGGCCTCGGCATAATCGCCATCCATCGAAGCGCAGATCGCGATGAAGTGCAGATTATGGCTGTAGTACATCATGGGGTAGATGCCGTCCGCGCCGCTCGCCTTGATGTAGGCCTGGTCCGCGGCCGCGGCCTTCTCATTCGTCTGCACCGCCGCCTGGTAATCCCCAGTACGGATGTAAACGTGGGCCGGCATGTGAACGATATGGCCCGCTGCCGGAGCCAGCGTAGCCAGGCGCTGCGCGGCAAACAGAGCACGGTCGGGATTCGGCGAGGCTTCCACGGCGTGGATATAGAAGTGAATCGCGCCGAGATGGTTGGGATAGCGGCGGATCACCGATTCCAGCGCCGCCACAATTTCCTCCGTGCCCACTTCGGGCGTGCCGTCCGAATGCCACAGCCCCCAGGGATGCAGCAGCATGCCGGATTCGGCGAACAGGGTGCCGGCATCGGGATCGTCGGGGAACTGCTTCATCACTTCCCGCATGGCGTCGTGGTAGTTTTCCGCGGTCTTGCGCAGGTCGGCGTGCGGATCGGCGGGAAAGCGGATGGCCATGGCATGAATGTAAGCCTGGTCTGCGGCCGAAGCGCCCGCGGAGAGGTCCAGAGCTTTCTGGATTTCGTCATGCGCCAGTTTGAAGCGGTCTTCGCTGGCGGGATCGTTATAGTTCGGCCCTACCGCTTCGGCGATACCCCAGTGCGCCATCGCCAGCCTGGGATCGAGTTCGGCGGCGTGCTGGAAGGAGCGCGCGGCTTCGTCGTGATTGAAGGCGTAGATAAACTTCAGGCCCTGATCGAAGAATGCCTGCGCTTCCTGGCTCTTGGTTGAGACCGGATGGTGCAAATCGCTGAGGCCAGACACTAGAGTGACTGGTTTAGCGGCGGCGTGCTCCGCGTGTTCCTGGGCGAATGTGGGAGTGAACAACGCGAAGAGACTCGAAGCCAAAATCAGCACAGCGGAGGAGTGGCGCGGCATAGGTCAACCTCCCGGATTCAGAGCCTGGATTGAAGCTTGATTTTGACGCCTTGAAACGGAAAGTAGCTTAGTCAAAAAACCTGCCGACGGCAACAGCAGGCTGGTGCTGTTTTGCGTGCTCGGCGGCGTTCCTCGGCGTTTCTAGATTTTGCTTTCTCCGGGCGCGTACGAAACCTTAAGACGACGAGGTCGCGGAGAAACGCCGAGAACGGAGAAAAACCGCGCATGGTCCATGCTCCGAGGGCGCCGAGGCTTCCCTCTTGTTTCCGTGCTGTGGGCCAGTCTACAATGGCGCGCCCACAGGTTTTCAGGAGGATCTCCCGATGAGTTCTACCGTCGTCCAGCCCCCCGCCGCACCCGAACCTGCAGCGCTGTCAGAAGGCGCGCGCCTGATCGACACCTTCGTCGCGCCCAGCAAGACCTTCACCGACCTGCGCCGCAGCGCCAAGTGGTGGGCGCCGTTTCTGGTGTTGGCAATCGTCGGCGTGTGCTTCGTCTATGTGGTTGACCAGAAGATCGGCTTCCGCAAGGTCACCGAAAACCAGATCCAGATGTCGCCTAAGAACGCGGCCCGGCTCGACCAGATGCCGGCCGCCGAACGCGATCGTGCCATCGAGCGCCAGGTGGTGATCACCCGCTACATCTCCTACGTTTATTGGATCTTCATTTTGATCTGGAACGTGATCGTAGCGCTGATTCTGTTCGCCACATTCAAGCTGGTGGCCGGGGCCGAGATCAAGTACAGCACCTCGCTGGCGATTGTGATGTATGCCAGCCTCCCTCTGGCATTGCGCAGCGTACTGGCGATGATCTCGGTTCTTGCCGGGGTCAGCGCCGATTCGTTCACCTTCCAGAACCCGGTGGCCAGCAATCCCGGCTACTTTCTCGATCCGAACAACTCCCGCTTCCTATACAGCATAGGATCGTCGCTGGATATTTTCATGATCTGGACGCTGGTGCTCACCGCCATCGGGTTTACCTGCGTCAGCAAGCTGAAACGCTCCACTGCGCTGGCTGGAGTGTTCGGCTGGTATGTTGTGTTCACTCTGGCGGCGGCAGGATTGGCCGCAGCCTTCTCGTAAGAATGTAGGGGCGGGCGTCCCGCCCGCGCGGGGAGCGCCGAGAGAGCGTCATTCGATAACGAGGGCCTCCGTCCGAATTCTGTGGCACTGCCGCACGGGCGGGACGCCCGCGCCTGCATATGAGGATTACTTTGCCGCCGGCATTCTATGACCGTGATCCCCGGCGGGTGGCGCGCCATCTGCTGGGGAAAGTGCTGGTCCGGCGGGAAGGCCGCCGGCGCCTCTCCGCCCGCATCGTGGAGGTCGAAGCTTATCTCGGCACAGACGACGCTGCCGCCCATTCCGCCAGCGGACGCACCGCGCGCAACGCCGTCCTGTTCGGACCGCCGGGACATGTTTACGTCTACTTCATTTACGGCAACCACTATTGCCTCAACTTTTCCTGCCTGCCTGATGGAGTTGCTGGCGGCGTGCTGGTCCGCGCCGTGGAGCCGCTGGAAGGAATCGAACAAATGGCGCAGGCGCGGGGCATCTCGGTGGAAGGGCCGCGTGACTTGAAGTTGCTCACCAGCGGCCCCGGCCGCCTGGCTGAGGCGTTCGGCATTACCCGCCTTCGCGATAACGGAAAAGACGCGGCCAGCAGCCGCTCCGACCTGCGGGTAGTGGATGACGGCTATCGCCCGCGGCGCGTGCTTACCACCGCGCGTATCGGCATCCGCAAAGCGGCTGAGTTGCCGTTGCGGTACGTCATCCCTGGAAATACATTCGTTTCTGGGCGTAGCGCCGGCATCCCGTCATCGTGATGGATGGTGTATACATGCCGCCGAGACGCCGGCGCTACGCTTCGAGTGCTCCCTTGATTCGTTCGTAGGTCATCTCCAGCGTTTCCGGCAGGATTCGGGTCTCGCTCACAACCGAGAGGAAATTCCCGTCCGCCACCCAGCGTGGCAGCACGTGCATGTGGATGTGGCCAGCCACGCCTGCACCGGCAGCCTTGCCGATGTTCATACCGATGTTGATGCCGTCCGGCGAATAGAGCTGGCGTAGCACCGCCTCCATCTTTTGCGAGAGTTCCATCATCTCGTGAGCCGCCGGAGACGGAAGCTTCTGCAGCTCATCCAGATGCTCGAACGGAACGACCATCACGTGACCAGGCGTGTAGGGGTAGGTGTTCAGAACGACAAAGCAGTACTGCCCGCGATGCACGATGCGGGCCTTGGCATCGTCGCCGAGCTTGGGAAGCTCGCAGAATATGCACCCGGAGATTTTCTGAGCGGAGGTAACATAGGCGTAGCGCCAGGGAGTCCAGAGAAAGTCCATGGCGGGCAGGGTAGCAGATTGGGGATAGTCGCGAACGGCAAATTCACAACCGAGTCACAGAGAAAAACCAAGCAGGTCAAAGAATTATTTTTTGTTTTCCGCCTTCTCCGTGTCTCTGTGCCTCCGTGGTAAAAAACGGAGGATAGCAATTGCCATCCTCCGCAACGAATGTCTGCCTGCATGCGTTCGACGAGCTAGACGCCGGGCTCACGACCAGCGACTAACGACTAACCTACAGCCTGGTGCACACCGCCTTGGTTTCGGTGTAGTGCTCCAGGGCATCGTGGCCCATTTCACGTCCCCAGCCTGACTGCTTATATCCGCCGAAGGGCAGGGCTGCGTCGAAGATGTTGTAGCAGTTGATCCATACCGTTCCCGCGCGCAGTTGCTCGGCCACGCGATGAGCCTTGCTGATGTCGCGGGTCCAGACTCCGGCGGCCAAGCCATAAACGTTGTCGTTGGAGCGGGAGACGATCTCTTCTGTATCCTCGAACGGCATCGCCGCCACCACCGGCCCGAAGATTTCTTCCTGAACAACTTTCATATCTTCCTTGGTATTCACCAGGACGGTGGGCTCCACGAAATAGCCCTTGTCGCCGACTCGGCCGCCGCCGGTGACTGCCTTCGCGCCTTCGGCCCGGCCGGTTTCCAGATAGCCGCAAACGCGTTTGAGTTGCTCCTCGGATACCAATGGTCCCATGTCGGTCTTGGCGTCGAGGCCGGGGCCTACCCGAATCTTCTTCGCCCGCTTGGAGATGCCATCGACCACCTCGTCGAACACAGCTTTTTCGACGTAGAGTCGCGATCCAGCGCAGCAGCACTGGCCGTGGTTGAAGAAAATGGCGCTGGCCGCCCCGGGGATGGCGGCCTCGAGGTCCGCATCCTTGAAGATGACGTTGGGTGACTTGCCGCCAAGTTCGAGCGAAACCTTCTTCAGATTTCCGGTGGCGGCGTGAACGATCAGTTTTCCGACTTCAGTTGAGCCGGTGAACGCGACCTTGTCCACTTCCGGGTGGGCCGCCAGCGCAGCGCCGGCGGTTTCGCCATAGCCGGGAACGATGTTGACTACACCTTCGGGAAAGCCCGCCTCCACGATCAACTCACCCAGCAGAAGCGCCGAAAGCGGCGTCTGCTCGGCCGGTTTCAGGATCACAGTGCAACCCGCGGCCAACGCCGGACCCAGCTTCCACGCCGCCATCAGCAGTGGGAAGTTCCAGGGAATAATCTGCCCCGCCACGCCCACCGGCTCGCGCAGGGTGTAGCTCAGGTACTTGGCACCCGGCGTATAGGGCACGGAGATGGGAATGGTGTGGCCTTCGATCTTGGTCGCCCATCCCGCCATGTAGCGGAACAGGTCAGCCGCCAAAGGAACGTCGGCGGCGCGGGCAATGGTCAAAGGCTTGCCGTTATCGAGCGATTCGAGGTACGCAAACTCCTCAGTGTGGGCGTCAATCAGGTCAGCGAGTTTCCAGATGAGGCGGCCGCGTTCTGAGGGCGTCAAGGCGCGCCAGGGACCATTGTCGAAGGCCTTGCGCGCGGCTTTGACCGCGAGGTCGATGTCTTGCTTGTCGCCTTCCGCCACCTGGGCCAAAACTTCGCCGGTGGAGGGATCGTAGCTGGGGAAAGTTTTGCCGGAAACGGAGTCCACCCATTTCCCGTTGATGAGCATCTTGCGCGGTTTGCCGAGAAAGCTGGTTACGCGCGGATCAATTTGAGCGGGCGAGACGGTAGTCGCCATAGAGAAGCCTCCGATGCTGGAATGGTGGGGCCAGAGAACCTGGCCGAAGTGGCCGGAATCAAATCTTAGCCCTCAGGCGGAATGAAAGCAAACGGAATCAGGACACGTACTGTCCTGATTTCTAGCGCGAAAGACGCAGCTTTGCCGCACTATAAACGCCGCGAGCTTTCTCGCCGTGGGGCACGCAAGAACCATCCCCGCTAGTATCGCAAGGACCGCATCTGGAGCGGGGAATGGCCATCTTTACAAGCGTGTGAAATCTTTCCCGGAACCAGCTTTTCGTGTTTGACACTGTTTGGAAGCGGTTGTTATAGTCGAAGAGTTCCTTTGGACGCGGGTTCGCTTTAGCACGTCCGACAGCTGGATTGTTTAAGCCTGTTCGCCAGAACGGCTCACCAATAACCCAAGCTCACGCCAGCAGTCCGCTAGACAGCCCGCATCAGAAGCTGAGGCAAAACTTTGTTCGAAGACACCATAACCCAGAATTTGGAATCCACCAACGCAAGCTCGGTAGCGGAAGAAAGCACCGGCGTAGCTGAACTAGCTGGCGGCTCCGCCGAAGGCCCGGCCGTGGCGCGCGCCCCGGAGCCGGAAGTTGCCGCCCCCAGCCAGGATGAGAAGAGCGCTGCCAGCGAGGATTTTGCCGCCGCCCTTGAGGATTTCGAGAAGGTGGAAAGCGAAGAGGCCGCCGCGGCCGGCGACGACGTCATCATCAAGGGCACGGTGCTGAAGATCACCGGCACCCATGTCGTCGTGGATATCGGGGCGAAATCGGAAGGCATGCTGCCTCTGGGCGAAGTGCTGGACCATGAGGGCAATCCCAAGTTCAAGCCGGGCGACGAAATCGATGTGATGCGCGAGAAGGGTGAGACTGAGGAAGGCTACATCAACCTCTCCCACCAGAAAGCCCAGCGGCTGCGCGCCTGGGACGAAATCGAAAAGGCCTACAACGAAAAAGCGCCCATCCAGGCGCGGGTCATCGACCGCATCAAAGGCGGCCTGACGGTGGATATTCTGGGAGCGCAGGCCTTCTTGCCTGGCTCGCAGACCGATCTGCGGCCGGTGCGCAATCTGGACGTGCTCAAGGGCCAGGCGCTGGAAGTTGCCATCATCAAGCTGAACAAGAAGCGCGGGAATATCGTAGTTTCGCGCAAGCAGATTCTGGAAGAAGAGCAGAACGCCAAGAAGAGCAAGACACTGGAACATCTGCAGGAAGGCGCGGTGCTCACCGGCATCGTCAAGAATCTTACCGAGTACGGCGCATTCGTCGATCTCGGTGGAATTGATGGCCTGCTGCACATCACCGATATGTCCTGGGGCCGGCTCACCCATCCCCGCGACCTGGTGAACGTAGGCGACCAGATTCAGGTGAAGGTTCTCAAGTTCGATACCGAAAAGCAGCGGGTTTCGCTGGGCTTCAAACAGCTCACCCCCGACCCCTGGCTGGATGCCGAGCATCGCTATCCGGTAAGCGCGCATGTGAACGGGCGTGTCATCAGCGTTACCGACTACGGCGCATTCGTAGAACTCGAGCAGGGAATCGAAGGTCTGGTCCACGTCAGCGAAATGACCTGGTCCAAGCGCATGAAGCATCCCTCCAAGCTGGTAAACGTTGGCGACCAGGTGGAGTGCGTGGTGCTGAACGTATTGCCAACGGAGCGCCGCATCTCGCTGGGCATGCGGCAACTGGCGTCCAATCCTTGGGACAACCTGCACGACAAGTATCCCGTGGGCGCTTCGGTGGAAGGCCGGGTGCGCAATCTCACCGACTTCGGCGCCTTCATCGAGATTGAAGACGGCATTGACGGCCTGGTTCACGTCAGCAACCTGAGCTGGACCAAGCGCGTGAAGCATCCTTCGGAAGTACTGAAGAAGGGCGACCGGGTGAAGGCCGTGGTGCTGGCAATCGAGCCGGACAAGCGGCGTCTTTCTCTGGGAGTGAAGCAACTGCAGCCCGATGTCTGGGATACGTTCTTCCAACAGCATCGCATCGGCGATGTGCTGCACGGCAAAGTGCTGCGTGTAGCCAATTTCGGGGCGTTCGTCGAGATTACCGAGGGCGTGGAAGGCCTGTGCCACAACTCGGAAGCGGTCGATGGCAACGGCCAGCAACTGCACCTCGAGCCCGGCCAGGAGCACGATTTCAAAATCGTGAAGATGAGCCCTGAGGAGAAGAAAGTCGGGCTGAGCCTGCGCGGCGTGGGCGATGAAGCCACCCATGCAGATGTCGAGGCCTACAAGCATCCCGCGTCCAGCACCGGCGGTTCCACCATCGGAGAGCTGATGTCGTGGAAGCGCGCCGGCGGCGACAGCAATTAGGAAGACTCATCCACTCCGGTAGTTTCTGAAGGTCGTCAAAGAGGCGGCCTTTTTCTTTGCTCCATAGCGGTTCCCATCCCTGGCTGAAGTTTAGAATTGCATGTGGACGTGAGTCTCGCCGGCGCAATTCGCAGCGTCAATACGATCTTCAACTCGGTCTGGCACGACGAATCCAATCGTGACCAACGGGTGCGACGGCTCGCCATGGCGGCGGGATGGCAGGCCTGGAAGCGAATCGTACGCATGCCTCTGACGGTCTCTCTGTTCAACGGCACGCGATTTCGGGCTTATCCCGACTGTTTCTCCTCTTCATCCGTTTTCTATGCCCGCGTCCCAAACAGCCAGCATATTGGATTCCTGCGCCACCACGTGCAGGGAGGCACTTTCCTCGACGTGGGCGCCAATGTGGGACTAGTCAGCGTTCTGCTGGCGGATCGGGTTCAGCACGCGCTCCTGTTTGAGCCCAATCCCGCGGCCGCGGCCCGCGCGAGGGAAAACATCGGCCTGAACGGGCTGAAGTTCGAAGTACACGAGATCGCGCTCTCCGACCGTTCGGGGACGGTCGCATTCGAGAATGCCGGGGGCGTGAGCACGGTGAACCGCACCGTGGAAGACTTTTCGACTGCGGCGCCCACCATCACCGTGCCCCGCTTCAGCTACGACGAATTCATCTCCGGACACGCGGAGTTGCCGGCCCCGGTCAGCGCGGTGAAAATTGATGTCGAGGGCCACGAGAACTCGGTATTGCGCGGAATGCGGGGCCTTCTGATGTCGGTGCGTCCACGGCTGGTGATGTTCGAGTACCTCCGGCGCACCAATATTCAGGAGACATTTGAGATATTTTCCGCTGCCCAATACCGCGTTATGGAACTTGCGCAGGAAGGCAAGCCGGTCTGGGCAAATGCGGATGTGCGCCCGCTGCAGGATCTGTTTGCCTGCCCTGAAGAACTCTCCACCCTCTACTTGAAATAGTCTGGGAGGCACCGGCCAACGCGGGCTTAAGCACGAAGAGAGCTGCCCAGAGGCAGCCCTCGTCTGGTTGTGGTTTTCCCCGCGCTAGCTGGCGTGTTTCTGCAGCACCTGCAGCGCTTTCTGGAGTTGTTCGTCCTGCTGCGACGTTGGTTTCTTCTCCTCGTCGGCGGGAGTCGCGTTATCGTCCTGATCGGGCACGGCGGAATCGTCATCCGCGTCGGCAACCACCACATTGGGAGTTACCGCCGTGTCCTGGATGGCTTTGCCGCTGGGGGTGTAGTACTTGGCCACCGAGAGGATCAGGGCAGCGCCGTCGGGCAGATCGATTACCTTTTGTACTGAGCCTTCGCCGAAGGTCTTATCGCCCACCACGTCGGCGCGGGCATTTTCCAGCAGCGCTGCGGCCACCAGTTCGGCGGCCCCGGCGGTTCCCTTGTTCACCAGCACCGCGACCGGCAGGTTGGTGATGTCTTTCGACGGGTCCGCGTCGAACGCCTGCCGAGGATACTTTTGCCCCTGCAGATAAGTGATGGTTCCGTGGTTCAGGAACAGGTTCGCGGTGGCAATGCCCTCGGTCTCATCGCCCTCCGCGCAGTTGCGCAGATCGAGCAGCAACTTCTTGGCGCCTTCCTTCTGCAAGTCCTTGATCTTGGCGGCGATTTCCTGGGTCTTGCCTTTGCTGAAAGAATCGACCTGGATATAGCCCACGCCGTCATCCATCAGCTTTCCCGAGGCCGGAGGCACAACCACAACATCGCGAGTGATCACAACCTTCTCCGGCTCAGCACGCCGGGCGCGAACCACCGAAACCGTGATCGTCGATCCCGGCTGGCCCTCCAGAATGTCGTGGATCTCAGCGAGAGACATGTCGCGAGTGCTCTTGCCTTCAATCGCCTCGAAGATGTCGGATTGCTGAATGCCGGCTTTGTCCGCCGGCCCTCCCGGAATCACCGCAATCACCGACGCGTAGCCGAAGCGCTTGGAGATCGCCGCCCCGATATCGCCCTTCACATCGCCTTTATGCGCTTTGTAGAACTGGTACTCCGCGGGGCTCAGGTAGCTCGAATCTGCGTCGAGAGATTCCAGCAAACCGTGCAGCGCACCTTCGGTTACGGCAGGAATGTTAGGCTCCTCGACATACTCGCTGTGTACGCGTGACAGCACTTCGCTGTACACCTGCAGCTGGCGGTAGGCGCCATCATTGCTGGAGGCACGGACCGCGTCGAGGCCGCCGACAATCATGAACAGCAAAAGCAGAACAGAGGGTACGAGAATTACAGCTTTAGTTTTTGTGGACATCGAATTTGGGCTCTTCTTGGAGGGTCATCCTTCCCTGGAACTCTCCCGATTATAACTCCATTTGCATGTTCGTTTCCGTTCTTCGAGGCGCCCCCAGGGCGGTTTCTTCGTCACTAAAGTACAGCGCCAACCGAACTCTGGTGTTCCTTTCGTAGCATGCTCACTCGAAAGAAGTTAACCGTCGCACACTCGGGCTCGGATTTGGTGGTATATTTTCTCCCGCGCGATGAAGACTCCAATGGGAAAACATTTAATTTGGATTTGCCTGCTTCTATTCGCTGCAACTGCCCTGGCGCAAGATCAATCTTCCTCCCAATCCGGCGAGTGGAAACAACTTTTCGACGGAAAGGACCTCACCGGCTGGAAGCACGTCGGCCCCGGAGGCGATACCGTGGAAGATGGCTTGATCCGCACCCACGGCGGCATGGGGCTGCTTTACTGGACGGGAGGCAAGCTGGGGGACTGCGTAATCCACGTGGTGTACAAGATGCGCGATCATAATGACAATTCCGGGGTTTTCATTCGCATCCCCATCGAACCGCGCGAGGAGTGGATGCCTGTGCACTACGGCTACGAGGTGCAGATCGACAACCAGCCGGAAGATTCCCACGAAGACGAATACCACGTCACCGGCACGTTGTATTCGCTGACCAAGCCTTTGGCCCGCCCAGGCAAGCCCGGCCCCGAGTGGAACACCATGGACATCACCCTCGATGGTCCACATACGACTGTGGTTGTGAACGGGGAGAAAGTCACCGATTACACCGAGGGCGAACCGGTGCCGGAGCGAAAGTTCGACTTTGAGCCGCAGCGCGGTACCCGCCCCAACGAAGGCTACATCGGCCTGCAGAATCACAGCGACAACGACATCGTATTTTTCAAGGAAGTCGCGGTAAAAATGCTGAAGAAGTAAAAAGTGTAGCGCCGGCGTCCCGCCGGCACCCGAAAACCACGCTGGCGTGAGGCTGGCGCTACCAAGAAGCAGGGAGGGAACCCGGATGAAAGGCAATCGTTTTTCACGTCGTGAATTCATGGGTATCGGTGCCGCGGCCGCCGGAGCAACGCTGGCAGCGAAGACTGTTCTGCTCGATCCCGATCCACTGTGGGCTTCGCCGCGTCCCTTCGCGCCGAGCGACAGGGTGCGCTTCGGAATGATCGGCATCGGCATGCAGGGCTCGGGCCTGCTGGGCACTTCGATTACCCTGCCAGGAGTGGAATGTGTTGCCGCCTGCGATCTTTACGACGGCCGCCATACCGTGGCAAAAGAGATCGTGCGCGCCGACCTGCCTACCACCCGCCGCTATCATGAACTGCTCGACAACAAAGACATCGATTGCATTGTTGCCGCCGTTCCCGACCACTGGCACAAGCGCATTGTTGTGGACGCGGTAAACGCGGGCAAGGACATCTATTGCGAGAAGCCCATGTCGCACACCGCCGCGGACGGCGTCGAAATGGTCGCTGCCGCGCAGAAAAGCGGACGCATCGTGCAGATCGGCTCGCAGCGCGTGAGTTCTGTGGTTTGCGCCAAGGCGAAAGAGTTGGTCGCACAGGGCGCGCTCGGAGATTTGATGATGGTGGAAGGCTCCCTCGGCCGCAACGATCCCAATGGCGCGTGGGAATATCCGCTGCCCACTGACCTTTCTCCTACCACCCTGGACTGGGAAACCTGGCAGAACGATGTCCCTAAGCGTCCCTTCGATCCC
>DATJXG010000057.1:0-3101 GCA_035500455.1 Terriglobales bacterium
CCCAGCCTGGCGTCTTTGATCTTGCCGCCGAATGCATTGCCCAGAACGATCAGTTGCACCAGCGGGAAAATCAGCGACACCATCATCAGCGCTGGCGAGCGGAAAAATTTCCGCAGTTCGCGTTCCACGATCGCGAGAATATGATTCATTACTGCATCCCCGGTCTGGGCGGCATCACGAAGCTGTAGGCCTTCACCAGTTCATCGCGCAACTGCCGTCCCGTGTAGTGGACGAAAACATCGTCCAAAGTGGTGTTCTGTACGGAGAGCGACTTCACGCCCACATTCGCCTGCACCGCCATCTCCACCAGTTGCGTGGTGGTGCGCGAGCCGTTGCTGGTAAGAATGCGAAACATGCTCGCGCCTTCATGCTTCACTGAAGTCACGTCTTCCAGCTTGTGCAGCCGGTCTTCCCAGTCCGCGGGCGCGTTCTCGAACTGCGCTTCAATCACGTTCGATCCTGGGACGCTGGCTTTGAGCGCCGCCGGCGCATCCAGCGCCACCAGCTTGCCGTGGTCCACGATGGCAATGCGGTCGCACAGGCGGTCAGCTTCGTCCATGTAGTGGGTGGTGATCAGAATGGTGAGCTGCTGTCTGGCCTTGATGTTGGTCAGCATTTCCCAAACCGCCACCCGCGAGACGGGATCGAGCCCGGTGGTCGGTTCATCCAGAAAGAAAATCCGCGGATGATGCACCAGTCCGCGCGCAATCTCCAGCCGCCGCCGCATGCCGCCGGAAAGTGTTTTGGTCTGCGCCGAGCGCCACTTGGTCAAGTCCACCAGTTCCAGCAATTCGTCGATCGAGCGCTGCCGCTCCTTGGCCGGCACATCGTACAGCTTGGCGTAAATGCTCATGTTTTCTTCCAGCGTCAGGTCCATGTCGCTGGTGAGAGCCTGCGGAATCACCCCAATCGATCGCCGCGCCGCATCGGGATCCTTCCGCACATCGTGCCCGGCGATAATGGCCCGGCCCGAAGTAATGGGCAGCAACGTCGTCATCATGCGGATCAGCGTGGATTTCCCCGCTCCGTTCGGCCCCAGCAGCCCGAAGATCTCCCCTTCCTTCACGTTGAAGGAAACGTCATCCACGGCGGTGAAGTCGCCGAACTTCTTTACGATGTGGTCCACCTCGATGGCATTCGGCACAACCGCGCCATGCCCATTCGCACCCGGGCCACCCGCACCGTCGCTTTTTTCCAGGTCAGCAATCATGACAAGCTCATGTGGCAAGCTCATGTGGCGCGGGCGCCCTCGCCCGCGTTTGCCGTCGTTCTCACGGTTTCCCCGCCGCCGCGTCCACCTTCGCCGGGACTCCCGCCAATTCCTGCGGCGAAACCAGCAACTCTGCCGTCATCCCCGGCACATACGCTCCCTTGGGATTCTGCAGATGCACCTTCAGCACAATCGTCTTGATGTCCCGTTTGCGCCGGCTCACATCGCGCTGCGTCGCGAAATCCGCCTCCGGCGATTTGTAAAACACCTTGCCGCTGGTGGTGGTGCCGCCCGGCAGCCGGATGCCCAGCGTGTCTCCCATGCCAATGTGGTCAGACTGCGTCTCCGGAATCGCCGCCCGCACCCAGGTATCGGAAAAATCCACGATGGTCACAATCGCCTGTCCCGCGTTCAGCACTTCGCCCTCGCGCGCCGCCCGCACATAAACCGTTCCCGTTACCGGCGAATAAATTTTCGTGTAACCCAGCCGCACCTGCGCCTGGTCGCGCTGATAGATCGCATTCGACAAGTCCGATTTGGTCGATTCCACGGTGCTCTCCGCCGCGTGCGCCTGGTGGGTGTTGGCCTGCGCCACCTGCAAATCCGCTTCCGCCGCGCTCACCTGGTCTTTCAGCGACTGCACCGTCGCCTTCTGCGCTTCCAGGTTCGTCTCCGCCTGCACTTTGTCCTGCTCCGAGGCCACGCCCTGGTTGGCCAGCTCTACCGTGCGCCGGCTGTCGCTTTCCACCCGCTGCAGCGTGGCTTGCGCCTGCAGCAGTTGCGCCTTCGCCGACTGCAACCGCGCCTGCGCGTTGGCCACATTGCTGGTGGTTGAGCCTTGCGTGGCCTGCTTGGTCGCCTGCATCTCGGAAACCTTGTGCTGCAGGCTGGCGATGGTGGCATTCGCCGCGTCCGCCTGCGCCTGCAGTTCCGACGGGTCGAGTTCGGCGATCAGGTCGCCCTGCTTCACCGGCGTGCCTTCGTCCACCAGCAACTTCGAGATGCGCCCCTGCACCTGCGGGCTCACGATCACCTGGTTGGCATCCACCACTCCGATCAACACCAGTCCCGATGAATGCGGCACCGAGAAAAAGTAGTACCCCAGCGCCGCCACCAGGATCACCCCGATAATGATCAGAAATCGATTGCGTATACTCATTGCCGCTCTCCCTGCCCCTGCGTAAAGAGCGAAGCCGATATGAAATCCAGCACCGCCGCGCGCCTTTCCGCGATCAGCGCCGGCGCCAGCGGATCTTTCCTGGTCATGATGCGCATCACCGGCGCGTTGGTGAAATGAAAAACAATCACGGAAATCATCGAGGGAATAAAATGCAGCGGGCTCACCCGCCGGAACTCGCCCCGGGCGCTGCCTTCGCGCAGAACCTCCGCCAGCCGCTCAAACAGCGGCCGAAAATACCGCTTCACAATCCGTTCCAGATGCCGCGAGCCCTCGCGTCCCGCCCGCATCATCTCCGACTGCACAATCCGCGGATACAGCGGATGGCTGGCCACGTAATCGAAGTGCGCTCCCGCATAAGCCAGAATCTTTTCCCGCGGCGGCAGGTCCCGCTCCAGAACCTCCTGCACAAACTCCGCCAGCCCGCCAAACACGTGGTCGAGCACGGCGCTGTAGAGCGCCTCTTTGTCCTTGAAGTAGTAGTACAGCAGCGCCTTGTTGACTCTCGCGGACCGGGCGATGGCATCGGTGCGCGCCCCGGCCGCGCCCTCGCGGGCAAACTCCCGCACCGCCGCCTGCAGGATGGCCGCCCGGCTCTCTTCCGGCTGCCCCCGCGATCCCAGGCGCAATTTGTGCCCCGCACTCGCCATAATTAATTAACCGGTTAGTTAGATTATAGCCAGTTTCGGCGGATGCGGCAATATTTTTATTTTC
>DATJXG010000058.1:0-28736 GCA_035500455.1 Terriglobales bacterium
TTCCTGGCCTCCGACGACGCGGCCTTCATGACCGGCCACGTCTATACCGTAGACGGGGCGGAGACTGCAGGAGGATTGGCCAGTCGATAGGCGGGTTCAGGTTTCCGCGTCCTATTTGTTCTGCTTGGAAAGCACGGTTACTCGTGCTGTTACTTTTTGCCCCTTCTCCATTCCCCCGATGATCACCAGCGCCTGCGGGGCGGCGATGAGCGCGCCGCTGTCCATCGTGGGATTGGGGGTCTTGTCGTTGATCACTTCCCACTTTGAGGTGTGCAGGTTGTAGGCGAAAGTTACCGGCGAAGGCTCGGCGGGCTTGCTGTCGTAGCCCATACCGTCGTAGTTGTAGGGGCTGGCGCTGCCGCCGGAGAAGTACGCCCGATCATCTTTTTCAAGTCCGCCGGCCGAGATGCGGTAGCGCGCGTCTCCCGGATGTGCGGGCAGCTTGCTCCACACGATCTTGGAGGGATCGTGGTGATCGATCTTGCCTAACCAGCATTCGTCGGAGACGACGAATCTGGGTTTATCTCCCGCCGGATTGCGATGAGCGCCGTCAACATAGATGATGGTATCGCCCACGACCGCCCCGGCATGGCCGAATACCGGGGTGCCCGCCATCGGCGTTGCCTGTTCCCAGGTGTTCTTTTCGGTGTCGTAGATTTGCACGTTGCGTACCGCTTCGGTTTTCGACCAGCCGCCGATCAGATAGATGTAGCGCTCGCGATAGATGCCGGACACCGCGTCAGCCACGGGCACAGGAATATCGGCGCCGCGTCCCCATTGCGACTCTGAGATTTCTAATATGTTGTTGTCGGGAACCGTGAGTTCGCCGCCGCGCGAATCGAGGACATAGCCGCCAAGCAGAAAAATCCGCCCGTCGAGTCCGGCGGCCGAGGCGCCGAGGCGCCCGGCCGCGCCCGGCACGGAACGCAAGGCGGTCCAGTCGCCGCCTTCGATGCTTACGCCGTAAGTGCTGTTGGAGACGTCGTCCCAGGCTTTTTTCGCGCCCATTCCCATCAGCGAAAAGAGAAACCACTGGCCCTTCATTTTGAGCCCGGTGACGGCGCTGTTGGTAATGGGTGTGGGAAAGGGCGCAACCTCGGGAAGGGAGGCGGCGAAGAGGGCCCCAGCCGCGACCACGAGCAGTAGAATAATAGTGAAAACGGATAATTGTTTCGATTTAAGCATAAGAAATCAACGAGGGCGAAACTTTCGGGCCGACAAAGAATACTACGCGAAGACACAAGCGTATCCAACCCGCGGCGTCGTCTCCGCCGGGTGGTTCCGGGGTGGGTCTGCTGGCAAACCAATTGCCAACTTTTTACTCTCGTGCTCTTGCGCAGGGCACAGCTTTCCCGTAGCATCCGCTTTGAAAGCCGGCCTGCGGGGTTGGTGATGGCGGTAACCGATTTTTGAACCAATGCAGAATGAACGGGGACCTGACTCGAGTTTGATCCGGTGTGCAGTGCTCCGCCATGCGGAGATGCCTAAAGGGTCTCGGCGGGTTCCCACCGTTTGACGACGGGTTCATTCTCGGCCCGCCACACGGCCCAGTGGGTCGGCTTGTTTAGTCTTCAGTCGTAGCGCCGGCGTCCCGCCAGCAGCGTTGCCTGCACTCCACGGTTTACTTCACGCCGAAAGCAGTCACGCGGTAAGCAGAGTCTCGCGGGCGAGGTGCCGCCGGGACGGCGGCGCTACTGTCGGCGCTGCCTCCTGATAAACTGGTCTCAACCATTTTTTCCGTGCGATGCATCTAAAAGAATAGTGTTTCCTCGACTCTTTCATATCGGCAGTTTTAACGCGCCTACCTACGGGTTGCTGGTAGCCTCCGGTGTTCTGATCGGACTTTGGGTCAGCGTGCGTTACTCGAAACAGCAGGGCATCGATCCCGATACTGCCTGGAACTTCGGAATTCTGATCGTTCTGGCGGGGATCATCGGCTCCAAGATTCTCTACATCCTCAACGATTGGGACTTTTACACCGCCCATCCCAGCCAGATTTTTACCTGGAACACGATGCAGGCCGCGGGCGTGTTTTCCGGCGGACTGGTGGCCGCACTGGTGGCCGCGGCGTGGTATATACGCCACTACCACATGCCGGCCTTGCGCACCTGCGATGCCTTCGCTCCCGGGCTGGCGCTCGGGCATGCCATCGGGCGCGTCGGATGCTTCAGCGCAGGCTGCTGCTGGGGCAAGCCCACGAACCATTTCTGGGGCATAACCTTCACTAATCCTCTAGCCCATGATCTGGTAGGAACGCCACTGAACCAGCCGCTGGAACCAACACAGCTTTTCGAAGGCGCGGTTGAACTGGCGAATTTCTTCATCCTGGCTTGGATGATCAAGCGCAAGAAATTCGACGGCCAGGTTTTTGCCGCCTATCTCATTCTCTACGGGGTGGCGCGCTACTTTCTGGAGTTCATCCGCGACGATCCCGGCCGCGGCTCAGTCTTCGGCGGCTTCATGACCCTGACGCAGTTGATCGCCCTGTGCATGGTGGCCGGCGGCGGTGTGCTGTGGTGGCTGCGCAGCGGAGTGCCTGCGACCAGCGTGCCTGCCGAAGCCCGCGCACGCTGACCGGCCGTAGCGCCGGCATTTGAAGTTCGCTCGGCATGCCGCAAGAACCCCAGGTGCCGGCGAGACGCCGGCGCTACATCCAACCGCCTACGACTCTTCCGGATCGAGATTGCTCCATTGCTGGCGCTGCGGTACTTTGGAAACGGAATGGAGCAAACCTGCTACAAGTGCGGAGCAGCGGTGGACGAAGGCCGGGCATTCTGCCCCCAGTGTAACGCCCCCCAGATTCGTGTGGCGGCGATGGAGCCCGTAGCACAACCCGCCGCCGCACTGGAGGCTGCACAAGATCAAGCGCCGGCTCGAAGCGCGCCCTCATCAGGACGTATCGATTGGTCGCAGGCGCTGCCCGCCGTGGCATTAGCGGCCGTGATCTCTTCGGTGCTGATGGTGGTCCCGCTGGGAGCATTCGGATTGGGAATGCTGGCGGCCGGGGGGTTTTCCGTGCTGCTGTACCGCCGGCGCGACCCGGCCACCGACGTCACGCCAGGAATGGGTGCGCGCCTGGGGGCGCTGGGCGGCCTGCTGGGCTTTGGGATTTTCGTGGTGTTCATGGCGGTGTCGGCGCTTTTGCTCGGCGGTGGAGACAAAATGCGCGAGGCAGTAAAGGAGGCGATCGCCCAGGCGGCCGCGCGCAGCAGCGATCCGCAGGCACAGCAGGCGTTGGAATTCTTCAAGACTCCGGCGGGGATGGCGTTCGTGATCGTCGCCGGGATGGCGGTGATGTTAGTGCTGTTCGTGGGCTTAGCGAGCCTGGGCGGAGCGCTGGGGGCGGTGCTGCTGCGAAGGAAGGAGCGGAGGTAGGAATACTCTTCGCAGCTTTTAATTGTGGGCGGGCACACGCGTGGGCCGGTCGCCTTGCCCGATAACGCGAACCCCGCGTATGATGCAGCGTCCATGGCAGCGAGGCCTGCGCCGCGTTATCCTAGTCCCCGCGTGAGAGTCCGGTTGAAATCCTCCAGAACGAAGTCCGCCCCCGAGGCCAGAGTTGCGCGCGGGTCGGTGTTGGGCATTGAGCATATGCCAGCGCCGGAGATATTGGGGTTGCTGAAATTGGCCCGGCGGATGAATCCGCAGAGGCCGCGTCCGTTGCTGCGCGGCAAGAAGGTGCTGCTCCTCTTCTACGAAGCCTCCACCCGGACGCGCAGTTCCTTCGAAATCGCCGCCAAGTCGCTCGGCGCGATGACTACGCTCGTGCTCTCCAGCGGGTCGAGCATCGAGAAAGGCGAGTCCTTGCTCGACACGGGCTACACATTGCGGGCGGTGGGCGCCGACGTGATCGTGATTCGCCATCCCAGCGCCGGCGCGCCGCAGTTGATGGCCGAGCACCTCGACATCCCCGTGATCAACGCCGGGGACGGCATGCATGAGCATCCCACGCAGGCGCTGCTCGACGCCTACACCATCCTGCGCCACAAGAAAACGCTCAAGGGCCTGCAGGTGGCCATCGTGGGCGACATTTACCACAGCCGGGTGGCGCGCTCGGCGGTGCATCTGCTGAGCAAGTTCGGCGCGAAGATCACGCTGTGCGGCCCGCCGGAGTTCCTGCCCGACCTGGCCACTACGCTGGTGCCCGGGTTACGCATCAGCCGCACCGCGGAAGAAGCGGTCCACGGCGCGGACGTGGTCATGGTGCTGCGGGTGCAGAAAGAACGGCTGGCGGGAACGCAAGTCAGCCTGGAGGACTACATCTCCCGCTACCAGATGACGATGGCGCGCCTGAAGCTGGCCAAGCGCGACGCGCTGCTTATGCATCCCGGGCCAATCATTCGCGGGCTTGAGCTCACCTGGGAAGTGGCGGATTGCCCGCAGTCGGTGATCGTGGAAGAAGTGCGCAACGGGGTGCAGGTGCGCATGGCAGTGCTGGCGCGGGCTTTGGGGAGAGCACGATGAGGGCGTTTTCACCACGGAGACACAGAGCCACGGAGAAAAGCAAAAGCATCTATTTCGAGATTGACCTTCTCTGTGCCTCGATGTCTTTGTGGTTTTCAGCGTCGATGACCTCGCGGAGATCAGGGTGAATCAGCGGAGAGGAAGCAGCTTGCTCATCAAAGGCGGCCGGGTTATCGATCCGGCGGCCAAGATCGACGCGCCGATGGATGTGCTGCTGCGCGACGGCGTGGTTGCCGAGGTTGCGGCGCCGGGGAGAATGCGGGGTTCGGCCGAGGAAGAATTTGACGCTCGCGGCCTGATCGTCGCACCCGGCTTTATTGATATCCACGTGCACTTGCGCGAGCCGGGGCAGAGCTACAAAGAATCCATCGCAACCGGAACCGCGGCCGCGGCGGCCGGCGGTTTCACCAGTGTGTGCTGCATGCCGAACACGCGTCCCATCGTGGATTCGGCGGAATGGGTAGCGTGGTTGCGGTCTCCAGAGCGCGGCGGAGTGGTCAACGTCTTTCCTATCGCCGCGGCCACCGCTCAAAGCGAGGGCAAATCACTCACCGACTTCCGCGAACTGCAGCGGGCGGGGGCAGTCGCCGTCACCGATGACGGCAAGCCTATTCTCGGCGACGAGTTGATGCGCGACACACTGCGCCGGGCGGCCGAACTCAATCTTCCTGTCATCCAGCATGCCGAGGACACCCGCCAGACCGCGGGCTGCCCCATGAACGAAGGCCCGACCGCGTTTCGCCTCGGCCTGCGCGGAATGAAGGCGGCAGCGGAGGCTTCCATTGTAGAGCGCGACGTGCAATTGACGCAGCAGATCAACGGTGCCCGGCTGCACGTGGCGCATCTTTCCACCGCCGATGCGCTCAAGGCGGTACGCCGGGGGAAGCGCAGCCGGACCCGCGTGACCTGCGAGGTGACGCCCCACCATTTCACGCTCAGCGACAGCGACGTGCGCGACTACGATGCCAATTTCAAGATGAATCCGCCACTGCGCTCGACGGCCGACCGCGAGGCCCTGATCGTTGCCCTGGCCGACGGCACCGTGGACGCAATCGCCACCGACCACGCGCCCCACGCAGCGCATGAAAAGATCATCGAGTTCGAGCGCGCCGCATTCGGCATTACCGGCCTGGAAACCGCGCTGGGATTGGCAATCACGCGCCTTCATCTGGCGAACAAGATTCCGCTGGCGCGCGTTGTGGAGTTGTTTACCTCGGGGCCGGCGCGCGTGGTGGATCTCAAAGGCCGCGGCACGCTCGCCCGCGGCAGTCGCGCCGATGTAACCATCTTCGATCCCAAGAAACGCTGGACCTTCGAAGCCGCCAAATCGCGCTCGAAATCGCAGAACACGCCCTTCGACGGCTGGCAGCTCACGGGCAAGATAGCCGCAACCATCGTAGGTGGAAAGATCGTCTATCAAGCCTGATCTGCATTTCTCAGCGACCTCCGCGAGAGTTCTCCGCGCGCTCGGGGTTTAGGGTGTGTTTTTCGATCTCCACGTCTCCGTCTAACGCCACGAATGTTTCGAACGGAATGACTTCTGGAGACCGCCGGCAACTTTTTGGGTGAACACCAGTTGTCAGTTCCCGGTTCTCAGTTCTTGCGCGCCCGGATATTCACATTTGACATTCTCGTTTGCCCACGTAGAATCACGCTAAATGAGTTCCGTGGGCCCCGCGAATGCAGTCGCCAGTTCCAACCTCATCTGGCGGATTGTGGATGACGAAGCGCTGATCCTGGATTTATCCACCGGCGTTTATTTCTCTCTGAATCCCGTCGCAACGGAAGTGTGGCAGGGATTGCAAGCAGGCCACTCCATCACCCAAATCACGGCAGATGTGGCCACGACCTATGGAGTGGCCGAGGACACCGTGTGCAAGGATGTAGAGCACTTTGTAGATGAGTTGCGGCAAGCCAAACTCTGGGAAGGATCGGCCCCTGATCATGAACAACACGCCTGAAAATCTCTCCACTCAGAAAGCGGAACCCACGCCGCCGTCTCCGCCGCGGCCGCGACCGTACGAGAAGCCTGTAATCCGAAAGTACGACCAGATTGATCAAGTAAAGCCGTATGGGCCCAGCGAACTGGAAGCGGGCTAACCAAGCCCACGGAACTCCGGGAGCTTCCGCCAAGTCTATGGAGTGAGGGCCAAAATGCGTGCAACCGCCGGGTGCCGGATCAGCACGCCGGCTTCGGTTGCATCGCTAACGAAGTCGTCAAGGTCCTGGGCGGCGGTAGCCTGGTCGATGCTGTAGATCTGCATCATGCCCGCGATGATCTGCTCCCGTGAGGCGCCCCCCGCCAGCCGACGCCAGATAAATCCGGCAATACCTTCCATTACCAGCCGGCGATGCGTAGGAATGTGGACAATCGCAGTCTCAAGTTCCCCGTATGACCAATAAACCGCATCCCGCGAAATCTGCAGTGCCAAGCCTTCCGTCCAGGCAAATGCGGGCCGGAACTGCTCCGCGGTTTGCTGTACCGCGACCCGGGTCGCATGATCGAGCCCCAGCCGGAACCTGAGCCGCTGCGAACGAAACCCGGCATCGTAATAAGCGGCAGCCAGAAAGCGTTCCAAAGAGAGCGTCCACAGCCGGCTGGAGCGGTACTTCTCACTGGCGCCGTGGGCGCGGTACATGTGGGCCAGCAGCGCTGCTCCTTTTCCATAGCTGTAGTTTTTCTGCAGGAAGCGGTGCCACGAGTTGCCGTCGATGTGGATACACGCGGCCTTCGGTTCGTGAGTAAGCTCATAGCCAAGCAGCAGCACGCGCCAGGAAAGGTCCACATCCTCGCAGGCGGGCAACGTTTCATTGAAGCCCCCGGCCTGCTCAACCGCGCTTCTGCGGTACATGGAGCATCCGCTCAGGATCCACGGGAACAGGTGCTTCCTGCCGCTGATGGTTGCCTCTACGATGCGCTCGGCGGTGAAGGCTCCGGAGGTTTCAATGTAGCGCTGAATTTTCCGGTTGCTGGCGCGATGTTCGATCGCGGCCTGGCAGCCGCCGATTCCGGGGCTGGAAAAGCGCTCTGCCAGCAGCCGGAGCCACTCCGGGTCGGCGGTGCAGTGGGCATCCAGAAAAGCCACCAATTCGCCGTTTCCTTGGGCCATTCCGGCATTCCGAGCGGCGCCGGCTCCTCTTTTTTCACCGTGAACTACCGTCGCGCCTTTGGAGCGGGCGATCTCGGCTGTGGTGTCGGTGGAACCGTCGTCCACCACGATGACTCTGACCAGTTCCGCCGGATAAGACTGGGCCGCCAGGCTGTCCAGACACTCGCCCAGCAGCCGCGCTTCATTGCGCGCCGGGATCACTACGTCCACGGTGGGAAATGACTGATCGTTCGTGCTCACAGGCGGTCCAGCAATTCTGCGACCTGGTCCAATTGCGCATCAGCGAAGCGCAGGCGGAAGACTTCCGCGCGCGAAACCAGGCGCGTGATGAGATCGAAAACAAATCCGCTGTACTGATCCAGCGGCAGGCAGGAGTCGCGCCCGCGAAGCGTACGGAACACGACCATCGCCTCCGCGACCATTTTATGCAGAACCTCGCGCCGCTCCAGCGGAATGAGTGTCGGTTTGGTTACCTTAGGCATGCGTTCCAGCACCAGCAAATGGGTCACCCGCCGCGGCTGTCTGTCATCTCCGTGGCCATTCAGCAGGGAGCGGGCAATGGGGAACTTTCCCCGATCGTCCATTTCCCCGAGCACATGAGGCCGCAGGAAGGGGAGGCGACGCAGCGTGTCCGTGCCGACATGGGGGAAATCGAGGGACGAGAGCACGTAGTCTTCGCCGCCCTCGAGAAAGAACAGCGGGCCATCTTCTGAGAGCAGGCTGTAACCATGCTCCAGCAAGGCAAGCGCGGTGGTGCTTTTGCCGGCGCCACCGCCGCCGGTCAGGAAAAAAGTGCGGCTTCCCCGGGCCAACAGCGCTCCGTGCAGCCACTTCATTCCGTAGAACGGCAAAACGAAGCTTTGCAGCAGGGGGCGCAGAAAATGGCTGGCCACCAACCGCCCGCTGCGCAGGAATTCTCCACCCAGGTTGCAGCGGATGGTGTGCCGGTGGGCGTCGTATTCGAATTCATGAATGTACCCCGCAGTCTGGAAGGATTGAAAGCGCCCATCCTGGTAGAAGCATGGACTGGTCAGCACCCGCGTTTCCGCAAAAACTCCAGATGGCAGAGGAACAATCGGCAAGGCGTGAGCAGAACCCAGCCTTTCGATCTGCAGTCGAACGCAGGCAGCACGCCCCGGAAACTGCAGCCGCAGGTCGTTTGAGCCATAGAGGGCCTGCACCCACGGCAGGAAGTCGAGGCTATGCGTGCGAATATCGAATTTCAACCAGTGGAGAAGGATCTCTCCCGCCATGGCTTGGTCTGGCATCGCCCCGTCCCCGGTTTCGTATGAGTTGCAGATATTCCGTACAGCGCTCCGAATCGCGCAGGCTCAGCGCCAGCCGGCAGAGATCGTATTTCTCTTTGAAGGCGTCGTAGTACTCCGCCCTGGGATTTTCGAGGTAGATCGCGAACTGATCACGCAGGCCGGCGAGGTAAGCGGCATCCGCCGGAGACAGCTCGGACCGCGAAATCGTCAAGGCAAGCAACTCCTCAACTTCCTTCGCCAGCTTTTGGAATTGTCGGAACACGGCGATGGGTGTCAGGCTGCCTTCCCGCTCCAGACCGGCGAGCAACGCGTTCATTGTCGCAGGATCCGAGGGTTCGGAAGCGCCGGGAGAGTTCTGAATCTCTTCCAACGCTGATAAAAAGGCGCCGAGCGAAGTCTCCCAGTCAAAGCGGTTCTGCACAGTGGCGAAGCCGCCTTCGATCAATCGCGCCTGCAGCGCCAGGTCCAGGAGAACCCGTTCCAGCTTTTCGCGCAGGTCAGCGGGATCGTTGGGCTGGGCCAGCAACAGGTTGACGCCATCTATCCCATAGTCTGAGACGCCCATGGTGCGCGTGGAAACTACGGGCAGGCCGCAGTGGAAGGCCTCGACCGCGGGAAGGCCGAAGCCCTCATACCACGAAGTGCAGCAGTATGCATCGCAAGTGGACATCACCTGCGGCACTCTCTCAGGCGGGCAACAGTAGTGGATCTCGACCGGGCAGGCGCAGCGCTCCAACACCTCGCGGTTCCGGCTCTCCTGAGTGACCAGCACCAATTGCACGGGATGCTCGCGGCCCAACATGGCCAGGGCGTCCAAGCCGTCGCGCATGCCTTTGTGGGAGATGAGGTAATTTCCCACGAGGAGAATGCGGTGCGGGGCGGCGCGTGGTTTGCGCGGTTGCGGCCGGAAGATGTCTTTGTCGATTCCGAGCGGCATGAAATAGGAATCGCGCCCGGCGCGCTCCTTCACCAATTGTTGGATCGACCGCGAAATTGCGATGATCGGCACCGGGAGCTGGTAAATGCGCGCCATCGCGGGGGAATCCTGAACACACTCGGCGTAAGAAAGGCCGCGCGCATGGTGAAAACTCTCATAGTCCTGGCAGAAGTAGATGATCCCACGACGGTTCGTGTGGCTCAGGGCCATCGGCACCATGAAGGCATTGGAGAGAAGAACAAAATCGTAGGCGGAGAAATCTACGTCCTCCAGATTCTTTTGCGGCAAGACGCGAGCATGCAGAGGAAACCACAGCGGGCCGCCGGCGAAGGAGAATAGATCCGCGTCAATCCCCCGGCTGCCAAGGCGATTGATGAGTTCGAAGATGACCTTAATGCCGCCGCTGAGCGCGGTGCTGGGCGTGCAGAACAGAAGTCGCAATGCCGGGGTTCCCCTCTGCCACGAGTATGCCACGGAGGGCAGTCCGCAGATGGAACGAAAGATATTTACCACCGAGGCACGGAGTCAAAGAGGAAACAAGAAATATCCCCGTGTCTCTGTGCCTCCGTGGTGGAAGCCCATCTCAGCGGACGGCGCGCATGTTGCTTGAGGTGCCGCCGGCTGCCGGGATGTAGCACTTCAGGGTGTAGTCCATCACCATGCGGTCAGCATTGAATCGCCAGCCCAAGGTGCGGATGGTGCGCTTCATCCGTTTGATCCAGCCACGCGGAAGGCCGTCACGGTCGCGCTGGTAATAGAGCGGGATCACTTCCTCGCGCAGCACGCGATAGAGATCATCACGATCGCGGCTATCGTGAACATCCAGGTTGGTGTGGGTCCGGCCCGTCCCGATGGCGAAGCCGTTCAGGCCGTCATAAGCCTCGGCCCACCAGCCGTCGAGCACAGAGAGATTCAGGCCGCCGTTCAGCACGACCTTTTGCCCGCTCGTGCCGGAAGCCTCGAGCGGACGCCGCGGATTATTCAGCCACACATCCACGCCCTGCACGAAGTGCCGCCCGACGTTGATGTCGTAATCCTCGATGAAGACAAACTTCTCGGCGAACCGCGGATTGCGGGTCAGTTGCGCGATCCGCTGCAGCACCTGCTTGCCGGGTTCGTCGCGGGGATGGGCCTTCCCTCCGAAGACAAATTGCACCGGCCGCTTGGGATCATTCACCATGGAAGCGAGCATCTCAATATCGCCGGCGATCAGGTCGGCGCGCTTGTAGGTGGCGAAACGGCGGGCAAAACCGATGGTCAGCGCGTCCGGGCTGAGCACCCGCCCGAGGCGCTGCAGAGTCTCTGCCGGTTCTCCGCGGCGTTCCGCCTGCTCCATCGAGCGGCGGCGGACAAATTCCAGCAAGCGCGACTTCAGGCTCAGGTGGGTTTCCCAAAGCTCGCCGTCGTCCACATTCTCAATGCCTTCCCACATCTTGGCCTCGCCGCTGTGTTCGTGCCAGCCGGTTCCCAGGTGGCGGTCGTAAAGGCGGAACATCTGCGGAGAAAGCCAGGTAGGAACGTGCACGCCATTAGTGATGTGGCCAATGGGAATGGCATCCTCGGCCTTGCCGGGGTAGAGGCCGGTCCACATGGCGCGGGAAACTTCGCCGTGCAAGGCCGAAACCGCGTTCGCGCGGCGCGAAAGCTTCAGCCCCAGCACGGTCATGCAGAATTCTTCGTGCGGGTTGGTCGGATGCTCGCGCCCCAGGGCGATCAGCGCATCATGGCTGAGTCCCAGAGCGTCGCGCAAAGGCCCCAGGTGCTCCTCAATCAGGTCAGAGTTGAAGCGGTCGTGGCCGGCGGGAACCGGAGTGTGAGTGGTGAACACCACTTCGCGGGAAACTCGCGGTACCGCTTGCTCGAAATTCAGCCCTTCTTCCTGCATGCGGCTGCGCACCGCTTCCAGCACTACGAACACGCTGTGTCCTTCGTTCAAATGCAGCACTCCGGGCGTGATGCCCATCGCCTTCAGGGCGCGGAAGCCGCCCACGCCCAATAGCAGTTCCTGCCGCACTCGCACGCGCGAATCTCCGCCGTAAAGGCGCGAGGTAAGCTCACGGTCCTCTGGAGCGTTGCCCTCGACGTTGGAATCGAGCAACAACAAATCGCAGCGCCCTACCTTCATCCGCCAGACTTTGGCGCGCAGAGTCCCGCTGCGGGTTTCAATCTGGACGGCCACCGGCAGCCCGTTGGTGCCAATGGCAGGCTCCATGGGGAGCTGGTTGATGTCGGTGTGAATGTAATCTTCCTGCTGCCAGCCATTGCGGTCGAGATGCTGCCGGAAGTATCCCTGGCCATAAAACAGCCCGATGCCGACTAGCGGAATCCCCAAGTCAGACGCGCTCTTAATATGGTCGCCGGCCAGCACCCCCAAGCCGCCCGAATACTCCGGAATGGAAACATGCAGGCCGAACTCCGCCGAAAAGTAAGCCACCGGCCGCGGCCGCAGAACCCCCGCATGACGCGCTCCCCAGGTACGGTCAGCCTCCAGGTACTCACGCTGCCGGCGATAGGCGTAGTTAATCCGGCTGTGGAGCACCAGTTCACGCGCCCGCTTCTCAATTCCGGACAACGGAATCTCTGACAGCAGGGCCACCGGGTTGTGGTTGAGCTGCCGCCAGCGGACGGGGTCGAGATCACGGAAAAGGCTGCTGGTGTCGTGGTCCCAGCACCACCATAGGTTGCGCGCCAGCGTCCACAGCCGCTCCTGCACGGGGGCGATGAAGCGGTCCAGGGTGCGGGCTTCGTTCACCACCGGCGCCACCTGCGATGCCGCCTCCACCAGCATGCGGATTTCGTCTTCGCGAAACGCGCGGGCCTCGATACTCTGGCAGACCAGCACCCCCTGCAGCACTCCACGGTCAATCAGGGGCACGCCCAGAAACGACTTGTAGATTTCCTCGCCGGCCTCCTTGAAATACTTGAAGCGCGGATGGCTTTGCGCCTGCTCCACCGCTACCGGGCGCACCTGCTCGGCCACTAGGCCGGCCAATCCTTCGTTCAGCCCCATGCGCAGCGTGCCGATGCATTGCGGGCGCAGTCCCACCGTGGCCGCCAGCACCAGGTTGGCGCGGTCCGGCTCGAGCAGATAGGCGGAGCAGACGTCGCTATCAAACCGCTTCGCGATCAGGGCCACCACATTCATGAGGGTTTCGGCGGGTTTGCCACCCTCGGCGGCGAGTTTGCCGAGTTCCTCGAGAGTCAAAACATAGCTGGAGAGATTCACCGTAGCGGTCTGGCTCATGTCCTGAAATTCCCTTTTTCGGCTGGATGCAAGGTCGTGGCGCAAATTTAAGCGCCTGATTCCGATTCTAAACGGCAGACTGCCGGGCGGCTAGGTTACGGCTGTGCGCAACCGCCGGCAGAGCCGCGGTTGAGACTCAAACTGGTTACTTGGGGAGGCGTCCACCGCCTCGGAGAGACTCTAGGAGCACGGGCAGCACGAGTCCAATCGAAATTGTTGATCGGAGAGATTTTGGATTGAGTTGTGACCGCCAGAGAATACTGAGAACCGGGAACGGGCAACTGAGAACTAGTTTTCACCCAGGAAAAAAGTCTCCACTACAAGGGAACCGGTAAGCCAAATCGCCGCCAGCCTCATTCCGCCATAAACCGAATACAAACCGGCGCCGATACCTTGAACTCCTGGCCGGAAGGCGTTAGACGGCCCGACTGGGGATCGATCTGGAATTCGACGATATTGTCCGACTCCTGATTCGCCACGAACAGCCGGGTCCCGCTGGGGTCAATCTCGAAGTTGCGCGGTTCTTTGCCTTGAGTCGGGGTGTAAGCGACAAAGGTCAGTCTGCCTGACTTCGGGTCAATCGCGAACAGCGCAATGCTGTCATGCCCCCGGTTCGACACGTAAAGAAACCTGCCGTTGGGGTGGATCACGATCTCCGCGCTGGTGTTCTCGCCTTTGAAGTCAGGTGGGAGTGTTGGCACGACCTCCAGTTTCTTGAGTACTCCGTTCTTGGGATCATAGGAAAAGCTCGTGATGGTGGCCTTGATCTCGGAAATCACGTAAACGAACTTGCCGCTGGGAGCAAACGCGATGTGCCGGGGCCCCGCGCCGGGATCGACTTTCGCGAAAGGCGGATCGTTCGGAGTGAGAGAGCCCTTGGCGGCATCGAAGCGGTACACCAAAATTTCATCGAGCCCCAGATCGGCGTTGAGGGCGAACCGGTTGTCCGGTGAAAGATCGATCCAGTGGGCGTGCGGCCCTTCCTGGCGGGCGTGGTTGGGGCCGGAACCCTGGTGCTGGTCGAAGGCGGAAGCCTCGCCCAGGCGGCCATCCGCCAGCACGGGAAACACCGCCACGCTGCCGCTGCTGTAATTGGCCACGAGCGCAAATTTTCCCGTGCGGTCCAGGGCAATGTAACAGGGATCGGTGCCGCGTGAAGCCACTTCGTTCAAAAACGCCAGTTTGCCAGTGGCCCGGTCGATGGCGAACGCGCTCACGCCTCCGCTGGCCTGGCCTTTGTAGGTCTGGCCTTCATTCACTGCGTAAAGCCATTTGCGGTTGGGATGGATCACCAGAAACGATGGATCTTTGGTTTGTGCGGCAACGCCCAGCGGCGTCATCTGGCCGGTGCCGGCGTCATAGCGATACACATAAATGCCCTGGCTTCCGCGCTGCGAGTAAGTGCCAACGTAAACCAGATATTTGTTGTTGGTTTGAGCGGAAGCGATCATCGGAATTGCCGCGAAAGTTGTAACCAGCAGCGTGAGGAGACTACGGGTCATTTCCATGGCATCCATGAAACCGCATAAGCCGGAGAAGCGCAAGCGGACTGGTCTCGGCCCCATCTATGTTTTCCCTGCGACCTTCGCGGCCGTTCTCCGTGTTCTCGCCGATTTAGGGTTTTGATCTTGGCCACGGAAAGGGCAAAACCTTAAATCGCCGAGAACGCAAGGAACCCCCACCGAGGTCGCTGAGCGAGAACTCTATTCGGTTGTGGGAGGGCGCTATTCAGCCGTCAGAATTGAGAAGCCCTCGAACTTGTATTCCCGGCGGCCGTCTTGCACGGTGTACTTCGCTTTCCCGGATTGCACCTGCTGCATGGCTTCGGCCAGGCGGGTGAGCATTTCCGGTTTCTCCGCGGGGAAGTTGTGCGAGGGCAACAGAAGATCAAGCTGCGGAACCAGCGCCGCCAATCTTTTCACTGAATTCCGATAGTCGGCCACATTGGTCTCCGGCACGTAGAGGAAAATCGGGCCGGCGTAAAAGGTGTCCCCGGTAAAGAGCAGCCGGTTCGCCCGGTCGAGCAGGCAGAGAGCATCAGGAGTGTGGCCGGGCGTGAGCAGGACCTCTAGTTTGCGGCTGCCCAGGTCGATGACGTCGCCGTCTTTCACGAAATGCGAAATATGGAACTCCGGGATCGCGTAATTCCCGGGCCGGAAGCCCCGTGGCAGAGCGCCGCAGAATCGCTCGGGAACCACTGCGTCCTTGAGTTCTTTGTGGGAAGCGCCTTTCTCATTCCTGCGGGTAAAGGGCGTGTCCACCCCAAGGATGTCCTGGAACTGCCAGTCGTCGCCGATGTGATCGAAGTGAGTGTGCGAGTTCAGCACGCTGACGTGCAGCGGCGTGAGCTGCGAAACCACCTCGCGTATGTTTCCCATACCCAGGCCAGTATCGAAGAGCAGCGCACGTTTCTCACCCAGGATGAGATACGAAATCACTTCCTCATATTGATGCGGCTCATAGATCGCAAAGACTCCCGGACGAACGCGGTAAACCTCGAACCAGTTGCTGGTCACCGGCACTCTCTCGAGCCGCTTGTAGCCCGCCCGCGGCAAGTCGCGGCACCAGTCGGGAGGCAAAGGCTCGCCCTTAGCCTCAGCCCGCGCCGGAGGAGTCGGCTGCTGGGCAGCCCTTAAGGCGGGCGACAACAACAGCAGGAGCATGAGGAAGACAGCCGCTGCCAGCAGCGGCCCGGGTTGTTTCATGCAGGAGATGTTCCTTGCGCTCTTGGCGATCTTAGCGGTTCAAAGTGATAACCGCAAAAATCACCTGAGGAGACAGAGAAAGAGGGGCTAACGACCGAAGACTGACGACTGACGACCGAAGACTGATGACCAACGACCGAAGACTAGCTACTCGCCTTGCGCTCGTCGCGTTCGATAACTCCGTCTTTGATGTAGATCACGCGGTGCGCGTACTCGGCAATGTCGTGCTCGTGGGTGACCAGCACGATGGTGTTGCCTTCCGCGTGCAGGCGGTCGAACAGGGCCATGATTTCATTGCCGGTCTGCGAATCCAGGTTGCCGGTGGGCTCGTCCGCCAGGATGATCGACGGCTTGTTGACCAGGGCGCGGGCCACCGCGACACGCTGGCGCTGGCCGCCGGAAAGCTCGTTAGGCTTGTGGCTCATGCGATCGCCCATGCCCACCGCAGTGAGTGACTCTTTGGCGCGCTGCACGCGCTCCTCGGACGGGACGCCGGCGTAAATCAGCGGCAGCTCCACGTTGTGCAGGGAGGTGGCGCGGGCCAGCAGGTTGAAGGTCTGGAAGACGAATCCGATTTCTTTATTCCGGATGCGGGCCAGTTCGTCGTCATCCAGTTCGCTGACCTGCTGGTTGTTCAACCAGTACTGGCCTTTGCTGGGGGTGTCAAGGCAGCCGATCAGGTTCATCAGCGTCGACTTGCCCGAGCCCGATGGGCCCATAATGGCGACATATTCGTTGCGCCGAATCTGGAGATTGACCCCACGCAACGCCTGCACCTGCTGCTCTGAGCCCATGTCGTAGGTCTTCCACAAGTCTTCGGTGAGGATCATGCAGTTGTCGGGAGTGGCCGACACCACGGGCTGCGAGAAATTCAGGACCTCAGCGGTTGCCATTTTCTTCTCCTGGTTGTCTTGGGCCACTCGGCCGGCTCCAGTGCAACTGGTCTTGTGTTGGACGGACGACAGCTTCGGTCGTTAGTCGCTGTTCGTTAGTCGTTAATCGTCAGTCGTTGGCCATTATGCTTCTGTTTGTATGTGTGGGGCGGGTCTTTGACCGGCCCAACCGGGGCGAAGCCCTGGTTCCACATCAACTGCTAGCTCTCATCCTCGTCCGCCTTCTTCGGGGCCGAATTGTCCACTTTCACCTGGGCGCCCGGTTTCAGGGTGCGCAGCACCTTGTAGCTGCCGGTCACAACTTCGTCGCCTTCCTTCAGCCCGCTGGTGATCTCAATGTCGGAGGCTCCTGCAATCCCGGTTTGCACCGGCACGAACTCCGCCTTGTGGTTGCGCAGCACAAACACACCCTGAAGTTCCTCTTTGCCGGCGTCCTTTGGCGGATCGCTGCGCGGCACGGCCGCTTCCACGGTTCCCTTTCCATTAGAAGGTTGTTCTAGGTCGGACTTGCGACGAATTGTGAGTGCCTGAATGGGAATCGAGAGCGCCTGGCTCCGCGAAGCCGTCGTAATCTTGGCCGTCGCCGAAAGGCCGGGACGCAGGCTCGGCGGCGGGTTCTGAAGCGTCACCACCACTTTGAAGTCTTTCGCTTCCTCGCTGGCGGTGTTCTGCTGCGAGGTGGAAACACCGGTGGAACGAATGATGGCGTTGTTGCCGATTTCTGTCACCACTGCCTTGAAAGTCTTCTTGGGAATGGCGTCAATCATGACCTCAGCCGGCTGCCCGAGTTTGACGTTGACCACGTCGGTCTCATCCACGTTGACTTCGGCGGTGATGACCGACATGTCGGCGATCGTCATCAGCGTGCTGCCGGGCGAGTTCTGGATACCGATGACAACCGTTTCACCTTCGCGCACAGGCAGGTTGGTGACCATGCCGTCGTAGGGAGCGGCATAGGTGGTTTTTTGCAGCACATCGGAGACGCGGGTCAGATTGGCGGCGTTCTCGCCGATGTGGCGTTCGGCTGATTCCTTCTGGGCTTTAGCCTGGGCGACCTTGGCTTCCGCCTGCACCAGGCCGGCCTGGGCGGTTTGATAAGCGGCTTTCTGGCTGTCGTAATCCGACTTGGCGATGAGGGCGGCTTTGTATAGACCCTGGGAGCGTTGCCAGTCGAGCTGGGCCTTCTCCGCGTCCGACTTGGCGCGGTTCAGGTCGGCCAGTGATGTATTCAGGGCGGCATCGGCGGCAATCGCGTCGGTCCGGGCGGCTTCCAGCGAGGCGCGGGTCGCACTCACGTCGGCCGTGGACTGCACGTTCTCCAGTTGCGCCAGCAATTGTCCCTTCTTCACGTGGTCGCCTTCCTTCACGTACAAGTGGGTAATCTTTCCGAAGGCGTTGGCGCCGACGTTCACGTAATTCTTCGGCTTAATTTCGCCGGAAGCGCTGACCACCGCCGCCAAATCCATGGCCTGCGCCTTCGCGGTCTGAACGGAAACTACATTCTTGTGGCTCTGATAGACCGAAAACCCGATAATGGCCGCGAGCACAACCGCCACCCCTGCCCCGATCGCGACCTTCTTCCAAGTGCTCATGTCTCCTCTGGTTAGCCCTCGAACGAGGGTATGAATTCTGTGGCCGATTCAGGCCGCGCCACCGGCCTTTGCCGATTCCCCGGGGAGCCGCGTACCCATCCATGGACACTGGTATCCGGCCCGCACTCTGCTGAAGAGAGAAGCGCACATCATCACATACGGAGCGGCCAGCAAGAAAGTTCCAACCGCGGTACACAGAAGGAGCGCAATTCCCTGGAGAACCCAAAAAGGCCAACTCCGCATATTATAGCTTGCGACGGCGGGAAAAAAGTGCCGCCGCAGCTTTTCAGAACTTTCTTCGTCACCCCGAATGTGTTGATCCGCCCAGACTTAGACCCCGGCGTCGGCGGCGGAGGTAGGCAGGCTTTGCCTTGCTTTTGCACCCCGCCGGACATAAAATGGCGGAAGTTCGTGTCTCCTCAGAAGGAGTAGCCCCGTCTATGTACCAGGTAGGTTTGAGTAACCGTCTTTTCTTTGTATTCCTGCTAGTGCCGATTATGGGGCTCGGGACGGCTGCAAGTGCGCAGGATGGAAAATCACAAGATAACAGTCAACCGGCTTCCACAACTTCCCAGGGGCAGGGAAGCGAGCAAGTCGATCCGCTGAAGCGGCCGGTTTCCGAAAAGCAACGCAGGGAAAACGCCAAGTCGCTGAAGCAGGAATTGAGCAAGGAATATCGCAAGTGGCTGGATGAGGACGTGCGCTGGATCATCACCGATGAGGAGCGCGCCGCCTTCAAGCAGCTTTCCAACGACGAGGAGCGCGATCAGTTCATCGAAGCCTTCTGGCAGCGTCGCGATCCCACTCCCGATACCGAAGAGAACGAATTCAAGGAAGAACACTACCGGCGTATAGCGTATGCCAACGAGCACTTCGCCGCCGGCATCCCCGGATGGAAAACGGACCGCGGCCGCATTTACATCATGTATGGGCCGCCGGACGAAATCGAGGCGCATCCCTCAGGCGGAAGTTACGAGCGCCCCATGGAAGAGGGCGGCGGCGAGACTTCGACCTTTCCCTTCGAAGACTGGCGTTACCGCTATATCGAGGGCATCGGCCAGGAAGTGATCATCGAGTTCGTGGATGACTGCATGTGCGGCGCCTACGAGATGACCATGGACCGGTCGAAGAAGGACGCCCTGTTGTACACGCCCAACGCCGGTCTGACCCTCTACGAGCAGATGGGCATGGCGAGCAAAGCGGACCGCTTCACCAATGGCGGTCTGGAGCGGTTGGGAACCGGGCCCCTCAGCAGCGACCTGCAGACCAAAGAGTTCGACCGCCTGGAGCAGTTTGCCAAGCTAAACGCGCCGCCTCCGGTGAAATACAAAGACCTGGAAGAGACGCTGGTCAAGCACAAGGTCATCGTGAATCTGATGCCCTTCGATGTGCAGGCTGATTTCGTGAAAGTGACCGGCGATACGGTGCTGGTCCCGATCACCATCCAGATCAAGAACCGCGACATCACCTTCGTGAACAAAGACGGGGTGCAGCGCGGCACGGTGAATATTCTGGGCCGAGTAACGTCTTTGAGCGGGCGCATCCTGCAGACCTTCGAAGACCCGGTGCAGGTGGACGTTCCCGCGGAGTTGCTGCCGCAGGTGGCGGAGAATTCCTCGGTCTATGGAAAGGCCCTGCCGCTGCGTCCCGGACGCTACAAACTGGATATCGTGGTGAAGGACGTCAACGGCGACCGCATGGGCACGTGGAGCCATGGGATCATCGTTCCCGACTACTCCGACGAGAAGCTGGAAGCGTCTTCGCTGATCGTGGCCGACCTGGTGGAACCTGTGCCCACCAAGTCCATCGGCACGGGTATGTTCGTGATCGGCAGCACCAAAGTGCGGCCGCGCGTGGCGCCCGCGGATGGCCAGCCGGCAGTTTTCAAGCGCAACCAGAAGGTCAACTTCTGGATGCAGGTTTACAACCTCAACGTGGACGAAAAGACCCACAAGCCTTCGGCTACGTTCCAGTATGATGTCGTGAACGCCGCGACCAACAAACCGGTGATTCAGACGACCGAGTCCACCGACAAGATGGGCAACGTCGGCGATCAGGTGACGCTGCAGAAATCGCTCTCCGCGGCCAACCTGGCGCCCGGGATTTATCGCATCGATATCAAGGTGAATGACAATATCTCCAAGCAGACGGTCGGTCCGTCGGCGACGTTTGCCGTAGAGTAACTTCCCCCGGGAGTGGTGCCTCCCGCAAGGCGGTGGTCATGCTCCGTAAACTCGGCTGCTTGTTTGTGACGCTGGGCCTGGCGCTGCCCGTGTGGGCGGCCCAGCAGCCCGGTTCGATTTCCGGCTATGTACACAACGCCACCGGCATCCCGCAGATGGGCGCCATGGTGGAGGTTTTCGGCGCGGCTTTTCACACTCTGCAACTGTTCACCGACGAAACCGGTTTCTACAACGTAGGCGGACTGGTGCCTGGTGTGTACAGAGTGCGGGTTTCGGCGCCGACCTTTATGCCTGCCTTGCGGGAGCGCGTGCCGGTGCGCGCCGGCGGGCACGCGGTGGTGAATCTGACGCTGAGCACATTGTTTGACTTCATCAGCGTCGCTCCCGCTCGCGGCGGTTCCGACGAAGACAACTGGAAGTGGGTGCTGCGCTCAGCCTCCAATCGGCCTATCCTGCGGGCCCTTGAGGAGAACCGCCCGGCTGGCGAAAAGAGCAAAGACAGCGACCTCCGCGGCACGCTCTCATTCTTTGCCGGTTCGCCTTCGGCCGGATTCGGCAGCTCCTCCGACGCCACCACCAGCTTCCGCATGGAGAAGTCAATTTTCTCCTCGGGAACCGTGGCCCTTAGCGGCGACGTGGGTTATGGCAGCGGCATTCCTGCAGCCGTGCTGCGGGCTTCCTATGCCAGCCACCTGGTTGACGGCAGCGGGCCGGAGATGGCCATCACGGTTCGTAATTTAGCCTCCCCGGCCGGCAGCCTGCCCAATGCCGACCTGCAGGCGCTTTCTCTGACCGCGGCCGACAACCTCAACCTGGGCGACGTTCTGGAGCTTCGCTTTGGCAGCGAACTGCAGACCATCCAGTTCATGGGGCGGGTCACCGCCATGCAGCCTTTCGGCATGGCCGATCTGCATCTCTCTCCCAATACGGTTGTGGAGTACCGCTACACCAGTTCTGAGCCCGACCGCCGCATTGAAAAAGGGTTCGATTCGGCTCCAGCCGATTTCAGCGAGTCCGGCCCCCATGTGAGCCTGGCCGGCTTCCGTCCCGCGATCGAACGCTCCCATCACCAGGAAGTTTCTCTGTCGCGGCGAATCGGCAAGAACAGCGTCCAGCTTGCCGCTTACTACGACCGGGTGATCGACCCGGCCCTGACTGGCGTAGGCGAAGCTTCCGTTGAGGGCGGCGATGTCCTGCCCGACCTCTATTCCGGAACCTTCACTTACCAGGGAAAAGACCTGAACACTCACGGCGTGCGGATCGTGGCGCAGCGCAAGCTGACGCCGAACCTCACCGCCACCATGGATTACGAGTTCGGCGGGGCTTTAGACCTCGAAAAGCAGGGCGCGGACCTGCAGGACGCCCGCAACTGGATGGAAGTGAAGAACCGCCACAGCATGGCCGGCAAGATCAGCGGCACTTTGCCGCGCGCGAAGACCTTCTGGATTACCTCGTACCGCTGGACGGATGGCCAGCCCCTTACCCCGGTCGATATGTTCGACGAGTCGCCGGGCCAGGCCGACCCCTATCTCAGCTTCTTCCTGCGGCAACCGATTCCCGGCACCGGCTTCTTCCCCGGTCATGTGGACGCGCTCATTGACGTGCGCAACCTCCTGGCACAGGGTTATGTCCCGGTGCTCGGCCAGGATCATCGGACCGTGTATCTGGTTCAATCCGCCCGCGCGGTTCGCGGCGGCGTCGAATTCACCTTCTAAATTTTTCCTGCTCGTGTAGGGACGGGGCTTGTCCCGTCCCACGAGCGAAGCGAGCAAGACCAGACCAAGCAGTATCCTGGCCTCGGCAATTCAACCGCCTGCCTTAATTCCCACTGCCGCCATCTGCCTTCCCGTAATTCCCTTCTCAGCCCGGTGCGAAAACAGCAAGTCCACGCGGCAGGCTGTGCACAAGGACGAAGTGAAAATGGCCCCCTTCGGTACTCCTGCCTCCAGCAGTTGTTGACGGTTCGATTCCACGAGGTCCAGGAAAATTTTCTTAGGTAGTTCGCTGTGCCCGGGGGCGCGCGCAGTCAGAAAGAGCAGGGGATACTTCTCGCGCACTTCGTCGGACTCTTTCACTTCACGAAAAAGACTGGAGGCGTATCTGAACTGCGACTCGAACTGCCCGCGCACTTCCGGGCCGACCTGGAAACAGCAGCCGTGAATCCCCGGCCCGATAGCGGCCTGCAGGTCGCGTGGCAGGGTTCCGAAGCAGCGCCGCATTTCGCCCACGCCTTTCTCCACGATGCGCTTTACCGTTCCGCGCCAGCCGGCATGGAACACGCCGATCGCGCGGCGCTTGCGGTCCACCAGAATCACCGGCAGGCAATCGGCAGTCAACACTGCGAGGAGCAGACTCGGAGTGGCGCTGATCAGGCCATCGCCGGCGAGAGGTTGCGCCGGCGGCGCATCCACGCAGTGAATAATGTCGGAGTGGACTTGCCGCAGCGTAACCATCGGCCACGATTTCTTGCCTGGGAAGGCGCCGAGCTGCCGCAGAAAATTATTGCGGTTGCGTTCTACGGCTGCCCGGCTGTCATCCTTGGTGAATCCCAGGTTGAGAGTACGGCCCCCGTACCCCCGCGAAGCTCCGCCCGGGCGAGTGCTGAATCCATGCACCAGCCAGGGGATTTTTTCCAACCTCGGAACGCGAAGAATGCTTACGGAAGACTTGCCAAGAACCGCCACCAAACCATATTAACAATCAGCCGTAGCGCTGGCGTCCCGCCGGCAGGCCTAAGCATTTCTGATTGTTGATTTCTGATTGCTGAGTGGACGCTAGGAAGCCATATTGTCGATTTCCGATTGCCGACTGAGCAGCAGAAGGCAGTTGCAATCAACAATCAAAAATCATCAATCAACAATCTACCTTCGTGCCCCTGCGCTCGTATAAACTCGTCTGTTCATTCTTCCGGAGGCAGAACATGCGTTTGTTTGCTCTATTCCTTGCATTGTGTGTGGTTCCGGTTCTTGCTCAGCAGCCTGATTCAAATCCCGCCCCCAGCGGGAAGAAAACCACCGCGAAGCCTGAAGCAGCAAAAACGCCGGAAGCCCAGCCCCCCTCCAAAGCTCCCGAAACTGCCGCCGAAGAACACAAGCCGGAGCCCGCGACTGCTGAGACCGAAAAGGACAAAGAAGAACACTACGATGTAAGCGAAGTGCCGCCGGTCGTAACCCATCACCAGGTGAGCGTGAACGGAAAAGAATTGAAGTACACGGCCACCGTCGGCCGGCTGCCGATCAAACGCGCCGACGGCAAAATCCAGGCCGAGATGTTCTTCGTCGCCTACACCCTGGATGGCCAGCCGGCCAACAAGCGCCCGTTGACCTTTGCCTTCAACGGCGGTCCGGGATCGGCCTCGGTGTGGCTGCACATGGGAGCGCTGGGGCCGCGCCGCGTGGTGATGCAGCCGGACGGCTTCATGCCCGCCGCCCCTTACAGGATGGAAGACAATCCGTACACGCTGCTGGACAAGAGCGACCTGGTGCTGGTGGATGCCATCGGCACCGGCTTCAGCCGCGCCGCCAACGCGGAACTATTCAAAAAGTTCTGGGGAGTGAAGGGCGATATCGATTCTTTCAGCGAATTCATCCGCCTTTACATCACCCGCTATGAGCGCTGGACCTCGCCGCTGTTCCTGTTTGGCGAAAGCTATGGCACAACCCGGTCGGCGGGCATCTCCGCGTATCTTGCCGACCACGGGATTTCCTTCAATGGCATCACCCTGCTTTCCATGGCGTTGAATTTCGAGACCTTGGAAGACACCAAAACCAACGACCTGCCCTATGTGCTGCTCATCCCGTCCTTCACCATGATCGCGGGCTACCACCACAAGCTACCGGCCGATCTGGAGAGTGACATGGCCAAGGCGCGGGAGGAGTCCGAGCGCTGGGCGGCGAATGACTATGCCCTGGCCCTGGCCAAGGGAGACGCCCTTACACCGGATGAACGGCAGAAGGTGATTGATGAAATGTCCCGTCTTACTGGCCTGAGCAAAGAGGTGATCGACGAGGCCAACCTGCGAATCGATGTACCGAAGTTCACTCACTACCTGCTGATCGACCAGAAACTACGCGTAGGCCGCCTGGACGGCCGTTTTACCGCACCCGATCCCAAGGGACTGCTGGATACGCCCTTTGACGATCCCACCGAGCCTGCCATTTTGCCGCCCTATACCTCCGTCTTTAATAGCTATCTAAGGTCGGAACTGGGATACAAAACGGACATGCCCTACTACGTCTTTGCCGAGGATGCCGGCTTTGAGAAGTGGGATTGGGGATCGGCAAGCCAGGGTTTTCCGGACACCGCTTCCGCACTGCGTGCGGCCATGGTAAAGAACCCTTACTTGAAAGTTCTGGTAATGGAAGGCCACTACGACCTGGCCACGCCTTACTTTGCCGCTAACTACACCATGGACCATCTTGACCTAACTCCGAAGTATCGCGCCAATATTTCGTTCGCGACCTTCGAAGCCGGCCACATGGTGTATTTGTCCACCGAGGGCCTGAAGAAGCTGAAGAGCGACGAAGCCAGCTTTATGGAGAAGGCCCAGTAGTTCAGGCGCGGGCGTCCCCGCCCGTGCGTCCTTCCGAAAACCAAGCCAAGCCAGGCTTGGTTCCGACCTCGCGCGGGCGAGGAGGGCATCTAGACTCACCGTTTTGTAAGCGGCTGATACGCCGGCGCCCATGCGGGTCTGGTGTTGGTTGGGGTGGAAATAATGCGCCCGGTACTGGGGTCGATCCATTTATTGGGATTCGTGTTGCTGAGAGAGTAGTTGTTCCCGGTCTGCGCGTCGTGATATGTGCTGAAGCCGGACACGATCTCATCCATGGATTCGAAGTTCTCATCCACCGAGTTCAGCTTCTGGATGAAAGCTCGTTCCTGGCGGAAGGTCTCCTGCATGCGCGCGTTAATCGCCGCCGCGGCCTGCTGGCTCAGGTTGTTCTGCCTTTGTATCCAGGTCTGGGTGAAGAGCATGCTCCCGGCCATATGGGTCAGTATTTCCTCCGCTTTGTCCGCCTGGCCCCTGGGCGCAATCAACGCCTGGAGAAGGATCACTGCCCACAGGATGTTATCGCGAGTGGTGCGGGTAACCGCCTCCACCCGCGCCTCCATTTCCTGCTTGTTGTGAACACAGGTAAAGCGCGCCTCTCCGCCATAAGCGACGGATGGAATCACGGTGGGCCATTGCGCATCGGCTTTGCGCGCCAGATCGGGACGATTTCGGGCATCGGCAAATTTCAGCGTCGGACACAACCCTTGCAGCGCCGACTGGCCGTAGAGCCGGGCAAAGTCCGCGCCCGGCAAATAGTGGAGGACCAGGGTAAGCCCGCCCAGCCCGGAATCGTAGAGCGTGCCTTCCGGGTGCCCAATGGCATTGCCCATCTGGCTCGGCGGAGCGAATGTGGGCATAGTCGGCTCGCCCATCATGAGGTACGTCATTTTGTCCGGCGAGAGCGACCGCACGTAAGGGTTGATTTGCAGAGCGCTACGTCGCGCCAACCCGCCAACCGATTGCCAGCCCGAAGGAACGTCCACGGTGAAGGCCTGCTCCAGCGGATCGGTCAGGCGCACATATCCCGGCACCGAGATAGGGCGCGCGAGCGTGCCGAGCGTAGTGTTGGCCGCCTCATCCCCCCGGGAGCGAGCTGGCACTTCGTTTGTCGCTGCGTCTGCGGCGGCCCCGTCCCCACCCGTTGCCGATCCCAAGACCACCGCGACAGTGCGCCGTTGCGCGGCTGAACCGCTTCCTCGCACGATGCTGAGGTCCGCTGTCTGCCCAGGCAACATGGAACCGATAATCCGGCTCATTGTAGCGGCTCCATCCACGGGGGTGCGGTTGACGGCAACAATCACATCGCCGGGTTGCACTCCGCTTCGATCCGCAGGCCCACCCGGCTTCACCGCCTGCACCAGTGCTCCGTAGTGATCAGGAATATCCGCCAGGGCGAGGCCGATGAAGCCTCTCGCATCCGCCGTTTGCTGGGCCAAAAGGAATGTGGTCGAGGCGAAGGCGACAAAAAGCAGCGCAGTTTTCATCGAAGGCTCCCGTCTGTAGAGGAATGCGCGTTCCTATCCGGGCGAGCGACATTCTATCTCAGATGGACAATCTATCGAGGAGTGTCTTCCGGTGAAATTCATTCTCACGCTGGCTGGGGAGACCGCTTATGCCAGGCAGTCGCGTGCTCGTAGGCATAAGCGAGTTGCAGCACCGCGTCTTCTCTCCAATGCGGACCCGCGATCTGCAGGCCGATGGGCAGGCCCGCGCGGGTGAAGCCGCAGGGCACCGAAATCGCCGGCAGCCCCCACACGTTGAACGGGCGCGTATTGCGCAGGAGTAGAAGTTCCTGCGGCCGCAACAGGTCAGGGTTCTGCTGCAGGAGCCCGATCGCGGGGGCGGGAAAGGGTGTGGTTGGAGTGACGAGTACGTCAACCGTATCGAATATTCTGCCGATTTCGCGGCGCGCAGCTTTCAGTTCCCTCAGGCTGCGCGTGTAATCGCTCCAGGCAATTGCGCTTCCCGCCTGGATGCGCCGTAGCGTCTCCGGCTGATACAGTTCCGGAGTTGTTTCCACAAACTGGGCGTGGTAGGTGAAAACCTCAACCATCGGCAGGGTGCGGTCGGTGCTGACGGGAAGGGATATCTCCCGCATTTCCTTCGCGACGCCCTGCACAACCGCCAGCGCCTCATCCATCGCCGCCGCAACCTCCGGATCGAGATTCTCAAAGAAGAAGGCGCGGGGCACGCCTACGCGCAGCGTGGATTTTTCCTGCATGTCGGAAATGAAATCGGGTGGGCGGCTCTTGCCCGCATCGCCCGGATCCGCCTCCGCGATTGCCTGCAGGATTACGGCGCAATCGGAAGCCGTTCGCGCGAGAGGGCCGACGTGGTCGAGCGACTGCGAAAGCGGAATGACTCCGCGCGCGCTGACTCGGCCGTAGGTGGGCTTCAGCCCCACTATGCCGCATAGGGCTGCCGGTTCACGGATCGAGCCGGCGGTGTCGGTGCCGATCGCGGCATATCCCAGACCCGTGGCCACCGCGGCGGCCGAACCGCCGGAGGATCCTCCCGAAATGCGCGTGTGATCCCAGGGATTGCGCACCGCGCCGAAGTAACTAATGAGCGAACTGCCGCCGTAGGCGAATTCATGCAGGTTCTGCTTGCCGAGAATCACAGCGCCCGCCGCCTTGAGGCGACGCACGACCTCGGCGTCCTCCAGTGCAACCCGATTCTTCAGCACTGCACTGGCGGCGGTAGTGGGGAAGCCCGCTATGTCGATCAGATCCTTGAGGCCGATGGGAATACCGTGCAGCGGACCGCGCCACTCGCCCCGCATGATCTCGGCTTCGGCCTGGCGGGCCGCATCGAGAGCCTGCTCTGCTTTTACCGTTATGAAGGCGTTGAGAACCGGATTCAGCTTCTCGATGTCGGCGAGGCATCTCCGGGTCAATTCGACCGGGGAGACGAACTTACTGCGCAGTTGATTGGCGGCATCGAGGAGAGTAGTGGGCAATCTGGTCCTGATTTCAGTCGTCAGTCGTTAGTCTTCAGTCTTCAATCGTCAGTCATTAGTCGTTAGCAAGGCCGGGCGCTCTGCCGTTGGACTCGCGGATTGTTTAGTATCCACTTTTGGTCTGTGAGTTGACGAGTTTCTTTGGGAACCCGGGTTTCATTTCCGTTCGAGGCTTCGAAACCTTAAACGCCAAGGACGCTGGGAGCGCCCGCTCAGTTCGCTGAGCTGAGGAGATCACCAGTGATCGCATGTCCGGACCGCCGGTTTACGTTGCGGCCAAATTGCCTTAAGCTGGCGATCTATGCTGCTCACTCGGCGGCTTCTGCTGTGCCTTCTTGTCTCGGTTGCGGCATCCACGACGGCCGAACCGTTTGTTGCAGGCAATGTCAGCGACTACCAGATCGTCCACACCTATCCTCACGATCCCAATGCATTCACCCAGGGGCTGATCTACATTGATGGGCACTTATATGAGAGCACCGGGCTGAATGGCCGGTCATCGTTGCGGATGGTGGATTTGGCCACCGGGCGTGTCCTGCAGAAGCACGATGTGCCCGCCGAATATTTCGGCGAAGGCCTCACGGATTGGGGCAGCACGTTAATTCAGCTAACCTGGCAGGCGCACAAAGGTTTTGTCTATGACCGCTTCAGCTTCTCCTTACTGCGGACCTTCCAATACCATGGCGAGGGCTGGGGCCTGACTCATGACGACTCGAACCTGATCATGAGCGATGGAACCGCATATCTGCGCTTTCTCGATCCGAGATCCTTCCGCGAGGTCAAGCGCGTTCGCGTCACCGACGAAACCGGGCGCGCCATCGACAATCTG
>DATJXG010000059.1:0-7342 GCA_035500455.1 Terriglobales bacterium
CGCAGCCGCGCCGAGAGCGTTGAGCGCGGATCGTTGGCGATACACGATGCGCGCTCCCAGGTAGAGCGCCAGCATGAGGGTTGCCCGCCAAACCGGCGGCCCAACATCGGTAACGAAGGCGTAGGCCACGCACAGCAGCACGGTAAGCAGGCCGGCAAGAACTTCGCTGATCCGCAGTCTGCGGAAGGACCAGAAAACTACCAGGGCCAGAATGCCCACATTCATTCCCGAGACGACGAGGATGTGATACGTCCCGGAGCGCTGGAAATCGGTGCGGGTTTCCTGGGTAAGGAAGGCGTCTTCACCGATCACCATGGCGTCCATGAGGGCCGCCTGGCGTGGCGGCCAGATGGCGTGGATTTTTTCTACGATACTGCGGTGAATTGCGGTGCGCAGGAGTTCCACGCGGCTGCCGGCGAATCCGGGGAGCAGTTCGACTTCGCCGGCCTTGGCGGAGGCCAGCGCGGTGATTCCCTTCTCCGCCAGGTAGGCGCGGTAGTCGAAAGCTCCGGGATTGCGGAAGTTGTGGGGCGCGGAGAATTTCGCAGTCAGGCGCAGGCGCTCTCCGTAGTGGAAACTGTGAGTTGGGGGATTGCCTTCGCTCTCGGAGGTCTCACCGTAGAGGCCGAGACGAACCCCGCACTTGAGCGGGAGATCGTGGCCTTCCACCGTAACCTGCTCGGTTTCGATGTCGAGCGACTGGCGCTCGCCGGCAGAGGATTGGAGAGGCCGGCCGTCGTTGATGACGTGCGCGGTGACCGGAACCTCTTCACCGGCAGTGAGCGCGACGATATCGGGAGCAGGGCCGACCGGCGCTGCCATCTGTGCGCGGAACGCCCCAACAACCGAGATGGCGGCCAGGGCAACGCTAATTGCGGCGGGGCCATTACGCCGCACAAGGTAGCAGCCCGCTAAAGCGAAGATCAGCAGAGCCAGCAACCACAAATACGGCGGCCGCCACAAATAGGAGCCGGCGATGACGCCCGCGCCAAAGGTCAGCGCCGCCCATAGCAAGGGTTGACGGCTGAGTGGCGAAGGCTGCGCGTTCGGAATGTTGGGATAGCGCTTCATCGCGCCGGGACTGCTTAAGGCTGTCGCCTACCCACCCAAGAAGCAATCGTCATCCCGACCCCAAGACGCAATTGTCATCCCGAGCGCAGCGAATCTGGGTTTGTACCTCCAACGGCACACTCCTCGCCTCACGCAAAACCTGGATCCCGCGCTTCGCTCGGGATGACAATCGTCAGGCGTGGCAATGAGGATCCGGACCTGATTTCCTGAACCTCGGTTCTCAATTAGTTGCGGACCAGCTGCACTACGCTCTCCAAATGAAAAGTCTGGGGGAACAAGTCCACCAGGTGGGCTTGATCGATGCGGTACCCGGCGCGGAGCAGTCCCCCCAGATCGCGTGCGAGCGTCGCGGGGTCACACGACACATAGGTAATGCGAGGCGCGCCGGACGCCGCCAGCGCCCGGACCACACTTTCGCCCAGGCCGCTGCGTGGCGGATCCACCACCACAAAGTCGGGCCGCAACGTCCGGCCCGCGTTCTTCAGGTAGTGGTCCGCCATCGCCCGGACCACTTTCACATTCCCGGGCGCATTGTAGAGAAGATCGGCGTGCGCTGTCTGTGACGCTTCAACCGCGATTACCTGTGGAAAACTTCGGGCGAGGAGCAGCGAAAAGAGGCCTCCGCCGGCGAAGAGATCCAGGGCGAACCGCCCGGAAAGATTCGCCGCTACGATTTCTGCGAGTTCGCCGACCAGATGCCGGTTGACCTGGAAGAATGCGCCCGCGCTCACCCGGTAGGAAGCGTGCTGCGTGCTGTAGGCAAGGGATTCGGCGCCGCTGCTGAAAAGTCGCTGCGGTTCTGCCGTCGAGGCATAGGAACCACCCACAGATCGGAAGACGACTACGCCGCTGAGGTGAGAGATTTGAAGTTTTTCCGCGATGGCTGCCGCCACGGCGGAAGTCGTCTCCGAGGCACAGTAGATCTCGGCCAGAAGTTCCGTCTCCTCGGCATTGGCGAAGAGCTCGATTTCCTGTACTGCGCCTTCGATTTTCCCGTCGCGACCCAATTGCCACAGCTCACCAATCGCGCGGTTGATCAGCGGAGAGCTGATCGGACACTGCTCCACTGCCAGGAGTTCGTGCGACCCAAAGCGGAAGTAGCCCAGAGCGAATTCGGGCGTCGCCTGAATTCTGAACCGGGCGCGGTTGCGATAGTTCCAGGGCGGCGAGGAATGAATTTTGAGTTCGCTCTCCAGTTCGATCTTGGCGATGCGCCGCAAATTCTCCTTCAGGATGGCGGCTTTGATTTCCAGTTGCTGCTCGTAGGGAATGTGCTGGTAGTGGCATCCGCCGCAGCGCTCGAAGTATGGACACTGCGGCGCGATGCGCTGCGGCGAAGCCTGAAGAATCGATTCCAGGCGCGCCCGGGCAAAACCCGGCTTCTGCTCGGTCAGGTTGGCTTCGATCTGCTCGCCGGGCAGCACGAAGGGAACGAAGACGGCTTTGCCGCGTCCGCGCTCGTCGGCGGGAAGGCGGGCAAGGCCATCGCCGCCGTAGATCAGTTTTTCGATGGTAAGCAGCAAGGCAATTGTTGACTGGTGATTCTTGATTGTGGATTGAGAATCCGCGCTGTCCGATTTTCAAATCAACAATCCACAATCAAAAATCAAAAATCGACTACCCCTTTAATCTCAACTCACATATAAAACAGGCTCAGCCTCGGCAATCCATACTGCTCCAGCAGCCGTTTGTGTACGAATTGCTTTTGCAGTTGATCGATCTGGGCGGCTTGCATCTTTCGCCGGTAGGGCGCCAGTTCGCGGTCGGCCTCGGCGCGCACGGCAATCACCGCTTCGTCTGGAGTGGCCGCCAGCAGGCCGGCAAAGAGTTTTTCTTCCAGCACCGTCAGGTGCCGCTCCAGGTCTTCCAGATGAGGTGTTGCCCCTTTCTTCTCTATCGACTCCGCCAGCTCGCGCAGCGTACTCGCGGTCTTTCCGGCCTGTGCCTGCAAGGGCGCACCGCCGCCCGCGGGCAAGTCGGCCGCCTCGATCTCATCCGCGTTGCGGCGGAGAAAGGCGGCGATCTCCTGGGGATCGAAACCGGCATTTTTGCTTCGCCCTGGAGTCTCCCCTGCCGCGCCGACCACGGCTTCCTTCATGTCTTCCGCGGCGGCCAGGATCTCCTGCGAACAATATGCCAGGCTGTTCACCTTGCGGGTCTTCGACGGCCGCTGGTCGTACTTGTCAAATGCCGCGTCAATTCCGCGCAGCACCGCTTCCAGTGGAATGCCCGAATCCTTCCACACTTCGATCAGCGACCAATCCACCGTGGAAAGCATTAGAATACCGCCCCGCCGCCGCTGAAAGTGCTCCTCAATTTCGGTGAAATAATTGAAGTAGTTTTCCACGGAACTAGCGCGAGGCTTTCTGTGGAGTGTGCCCTGGCGCTTCGCCGGATGCGCGCCCGGAAGATTCGTGCCCGGAAGCAGAAGGCCGCTGCGCCTTGATCATCGCCGGCTCGCGGGTTCCCTTCGCCGCCACATTGCGCTCCCAGATGATGCGCAGGCCCTCCAGCGTGAGGAAGTCGTCCACGTGCTGAATGTAGCGCGACCCTTTGCCGATCAGTCCGGCCAGCCCACCTGTGGCCAGCACGTGAGATTCTTTTCCCATCTCGCCCAGCAACAGTTCGAGAATGCCATCCACCAGCCCGAGATAGCCGTAGTACAGGCCGGACTGCAGGCTGCCCACGGTGTTGCTGCCGATAATGCGCGGCGGCTTGCGAATATCCACCCGCGGCAGGCGGGCGGTGTGCTCGAAGAGCGCTTCAGCGGAGATGCCAATGCCCGGACAGATCACGCCGCCCATGTATTCGCCTTTGGCGGAGACGCAATCGAATGTGGTGGCTGTACCGAAGTCCACGGCAATACACGGCCCGCCGTACTTTTCGAAGGCGGCGACTGAGTTTACGATGCGGTCGGCGCCCACCTCCGCCGGATTGTCGTAGAGCACCGGCATTCCGGTCTTGATACCGGGCTCGATGAATAGCGGCTTGGTGTGAAAATAGCGTTCACACATCTGGCGCAGCGTGGAATCGAGCGGAGGGACAACGGAGGAAACCACAATTCCGGCGACCGCTTTCACTTCCAGGTCCGCCATGGCGAAGAGGTTGCGGAACAGCACGCCATATTCGTCCACCGTCTGGGCGGCCACAGTGGTCACGCGCCAGTTGGCGACCAGGGTTTCATAGCTTCCGGCGATCTTCGAGGATTTCTCGAAGACGCCAAGAACCGTGTTGGTGTTGCCGACATCGAGAACGAGAAGCATGAAATCCTTGTGGAATCCCGGGGATGGATCACCAGACCCGGACGACGTGTCTTACACGGTTACATCAGCTGCACCGTGCCGCTAAGCACCGTCCGCAAGCCCTGCAGCGTTCGCACTTGCAGAAAGCCGCGGTCATCCAGGCCCGCGCTCACGCCTTCGAAACTACCGCCATTTTCTTCCACCTGCACCTGCCGGCCGCGCGCCGACGAGGAGCGCTCCTGAAACCGGCGCAGGATTGAGTCGTGGGCGTCGGGGCGCTGCAGCAAGTTGCGATATTCGCGATCCAGCGATTTTAGCAAAGCCACGCACAGTTCCACGCGCGACCATTCCTGCCCGCTGGCCAGCCGCAGGGAAGTTGCGAGCGGCTGCAGTTCGGCGGGAAAAGAGTCGTGATTCACGTTCACCCCGACGCCTACCACCACGTAGCGCACGCGCGTGGCTTCGGCGTTCATTTCGGTGAGGATTCCGCAGAACTTTTTGCCGTCAATCAGCACGTCGTTCGGCCACTTCAAATCGACGGCCAATTTGGGCGCCACCACCTGCAGAACCGCATGCACCGCCAGGCCGGCGGCCAGCGAAAGCACCAGCGTGTCTGCGGGCGCCAGGGGCGGCCGCAGCACTATCGAACAGTAAATCCCTCCCGACTGCGGCGAATGCCACTGGTGCGCGCCCCGGCCGCGGCCGGCCGTCTGCTGCTCCGCCAGGAAGACGCTGCCTTCGAGAGCGCCGTCACTAGCCGCCTGCATCGCCGTGGTGTTGGTGGAACCGATTTTGAAGTAATGATGAATGTGCTGGCTGAAAATCGTGCCCCGGAGCAAGGGCGCAAGAACTTCCGGTAAAAGCAGATCCGGGACGGAACGCAGGCGGTATCCGGTGTGGGGATGTCCGGCAATCGCCACGCCGAATCCCCGCAGGCGCTGCACCAGGCGCCACACCTCCGAGCGGGTAGTTCCGATTTCCTGGGCGACTTTGGTGCCGCTCAGAACCAGCGTGGGATAGTCCATCAGCAAACGCACGATGCTGCCCAGGCGGGCATCGGTCGGCATCGGCAGCGGTTCGCGGACTGCTCTCGGTTTGCGGGTTGTGCGCGGCTTTGTGATGCGGGAATTATGCGGGATAGAAAGGGAAACCACAAATCGGGATTCGAACACCGGAGATGGGGAGCCGGGCCCAATCACGGTTGCAGCAGCCTCGACTTCGATGGTCCGAAACCACGGCAAATACAGTATGGACGGTATTGATTTTCCGAGGGTATTTGGTCTAGCGTCGAGGTATCCAAAAAAATTCACGTGGCGAATGGCTGCGATCATTCGAGCGCGCCTTCGCACAGGCTGAGAACAAACACTTCAAATCACTGATTCAGGGCATGCCAAAAGCCATGGGTCAAATCACCTGGGCAAATCACCTGGGTCAAATCACCTGGGTCAAATCACAAAGATCATGTCACCAACCGGCAGACGCTTCTGTCATCGCGAGTACAACAGGCCGCTGGCTCCGAAATGCCTCGGCCGGCAGCGAAGGAGATAATCATGAAAATCGTAGTGATCGGCGGTACCGGACTCATTGGATCAAAGCTCGTCACCAAGCTGCGTGAGCAGGGGCACGAAGCGGTGGCAGCAGCACCTAACACCGGGGTCAACAGCCTCACGGGCGAGGGACTAGCCGAAGCTCTGAAAGGTGCCTCAGTAGTCGTTGACGTATCGAACTCTCCCTCCTGGGAGGACGCGGCAGTGCTGAAGTTCTTCGAAACATCGACTCGCAACCTCCTGACCTCTGAAGCGGCCGCAGGAGTAAGACATCACGTTGCGTTATCGGTCGTGGGAACCGACCGGCTGTCCGAGAGCGGCTACTTCCGCGCCAAGATCGCTCAGGAAAAACTGATCAGAGAATCTTCCATCCCCTATTCCATCGTCCACGCTACGCAGTTCTTCGAGTTCCTCAAGGGCCTCGCCGACATTTCCATGGTTGACGGCAAGGTGCATTTGCCTCCTGTGTTGTTCCAGCCGATGGCCGCCGACGATGTGGCGAGTGGCGTGGGCCGGGTTGCGGTAGGTCAGCCGGTCAACGGCATCGTCGAAATTGGCGGCCCGGAACAGTTTCGCGTGGATGAACTGGTCCGGCGGCGCCTGGCCTCGCTCAATGATTCCCGCGAAGTCATCGCGGATGCAAACGCGCGTTACGCCGGGGCGAAACTCAGCGAGAGAACGCTGGTTCCGGGCAATCACGCACGCCTCGGCGAGACTCGTTTCGAAACCTGGCTGACTCAGCCCGCAGCACAAATTCCCAGCGCGCATGCTCAGCCCGCGGGCATCGCAGTGGTCGCCAAGGGGAAAGAGAAAGAGACTCGTAAGAAAGCCAGCTGATTCGCCACCGCCGTGCGCCGCTGTCGTCGGGTGGGAGTTTTGCCGAGGGAACCGCCATCTGCGCGGAACTGGAGCGGCGGCGGCGCAACGGGATGCCGGGGCGATTACACGCGGTGGCGAGCAAGGGCGCCTGTCCGCACCAGGCATTTCCGCACAGGCTATGTCTGTCCCAGGCTATGTCTGTCCCAGGCTACGTTTGCCCCAGGCTACATTTGCCCCAGGCTACGTCATCTCCGGAGTGGCTTCCAGCAGGCTGCGGGTGTATTCGTGCGCAGGACGGGACGTAATCTGTGCCGTGTCGCCAGTCTCCACAATTTTTCCCTTGTACATCACCGCGATGCGGGTGGCCAGATAGCGCACCACCGGCATGGAATGCGAGATAAACAGATACGTCAGGCCGAATTCGCGCTGCAGTTGCGCCAGCAGGTTCACCACCTGGGCGCCCACGCTGACGTCGAGCGCGGAAACCGGCTCATCCGCCACGATGAATTTCGGCCGCAGAGCCAACGCCCGGGCGATGCCGATGCGCTGCCGCTGGCCGCCGCTGAACTCGTGAGGAAAGCGGCGCCGGGCGGATTCATCGAGGCCAACCGCCCGCAGCAGCTCGGCGATTCGCGCCCCGCGGGCGGAGCGGTCGAGCTTTTC
>DATJXG010000060.1:0-6962 GCA_035500455.1 Terriglobales bacterium
CACATCCGGCTGAAAGTCGATAAGCAGTTCAAGAAGCTGCTCAATGCCAAGAACATGACCGGCGAGGCCGGCTTCCTGGTGGTGGAGCCGATGTGCACGCACAAAGTAACGCAGAAAGATACGATCAAGGAAGGCGTGTGCAAGGGCTTCAAGCAGACTATCTTCAAGGCCTCGATGCTCAACAAGCACGTATCGGTCACGGGCGTTTATGTAGAGGACGAAGAACATGGATGGCGGGAGATCCATCCGGTGACTTCGATTGAGGTTGCTTCTCCGTGAGAGGAACCGGGCCCTTTTGCCATCTGGTTTCTTGCTGCTGCACGCGAAAACCTGAAAACGCCGAGAGCGCGGAGAACATCCGCCGAGGCCGCTGAGGATAGGTTTCTGTTAACTGGCGGGCGGGACGCCGGTGCTACGCTAGAAAAACTTTACCGCCATCTGCTGCCACCACGGCCAGTCGTGGGCGGCGTTGTTACCCCAAACGTCGAGCCAGTGGGGGATGGCTTTGCTGTTCAGGATGTTCGAGAGCCGCAGATTTTCGCTAAGGCAGATATCTTGTTCGCCGGTGCCGAGGACAATTCTTATCTGGCGGAAGCGGTCGAGATAGCGGTCGTCGTTGAGGTTGGGTAGAAAGTCGGGTGGGCAGTTGAAGTAGCAGTCGTCATCGTAATAGCCGTCGAGGAATTGGTGAACGTCGAAGGCACCGCCCATGCTCACGCACTGGCTCACCAGTTCCGGGTGTTTTAGAGAAAAATTTACAGCGTGGTATCCGCCAAAGCTGCAGCCGGTGAGGGCCACCTGCGGAGATTGGTTGCGGCCGTAGATGAGCGGCAGCAGTTCGTGCAGCAGGTAGCCTTCGTACTGCAGGTGGCGCAGCACGCGGGCGCGGGGATGGATGCTCTTGTTGTACCAGCTCTCCTTGTCCACGCTATCGGCGCAGAAGACCTGTAATTCTCCGCGCTCGATCTTCGGCGCGAGGGCGGCGATCATGCCGCGGTCTTCGTAGTCGAAGAAGCGGCCCATGGACGTGGGGAAAACCAGCAGCGGCAGACCGCCGTGGCCAAAGAGCAGGAATTCCATCTCCCGGCCAAGTTCCCAGCTGTAAGTTTTGACGTATTCGCGATTCATCGGGTGGGACTATCTTACTGTAGCGCGGGGTTCCGTAGCGCCGGCGTCCCGCCGGCTGCTGCAAGGAGATGAGAGGGCGGTCGCGCGTTGCCACAGGCGCTAAAACGCAGCATTCTAAAGTTCTTTCGCAGACTGCCCGCGGGAAGCGATGCCGGCGGGACGCCGGCGCTACCTTCGCGATTATCCACGCTCGATCTTGGCGCCGCCCTTTTCGCGCCAGCCTTCGATGATCAGGTAGAGAACCGGAATGAAGAACAGATTCAGCACCGTGGACATAATCATGCCGCCGAAAACCGTAGTTCCCACAGAATGGCGGCCATTTTCACCCGCGCCGGTGGCCGCCACCAGCGGAACCACTCCGAGGATGAAGGCGAACGAAGTCATCAGAATGGGGCGCAGGCGAATTCTGGCGGCTTCAACCGTGGCCTCAATCAATGGCAGGCCGCGCTCGCGCAGTTGCTCGGCGAATTCCACGATCAAAATGGCATTCTTGCTGGAGAGGCCTACCAGCATGACCAGCCCGATCTGGCAATACACATCGTTTTGCAAGCCGCGGAGGCTCTGTGCTCCCAGCGCTCCCAGCAGCGCCATGGGCACGGCTAACAGCACGATGAAGGGCAGAACGAAACTTTCGTACTGGGCCGAGAGCGTGAGGTACACCACCAGCGTTCCCAGGGCGAACAGTATCAGCGAGGTGCTTCCGGAAGCCAGTTCCTCCAGCGAGAGACCGGTCCACTCGTAGCTGAAGCCCTGGGGCAAAACTTTCTGGCTCAGGTTTTCCATGGTGGTGATGGCCTGGCCTGAGCTGTAACCGGGCGCGGCCGAGCCGTCGATCTCTGCGGAACGGAAAAGGTTGTAGTGGCTGATCACCTGGGGAGTCGTAGTCTGGGTGATCGTGATCAGGTTGTCCAGCGGCACCATGCCGCCGTTGTCAGAGCGTACGTAAAACTGCTTGATGTCTTTTGCCTGCGAGCGGAATTTCTGGTCGGCCTGGATATAAACGCGGTAGGACCTGTTGTTGAAATCGAAATCGTTCACATAAGCCGAGCCCATGTACACGCCCAAAGTGTCGGTGATCTGCTGCAAGGGGATGTGCAGGCTCTTGGCTTTCTCGCGGTCGATGGTAACCAGATACTGAGGATCGTTGGCGGTGTAGCTCGTGAACAGTCCGGCCAGATCCTTTTGCTGGGTGTTGCCCTGGCGGATCAGGTTGTTGGCGACGCCGGCAAGTTCCTCGAGGGAGTGCCCGCCCTGGTCCTGTAGTTCGTAGGCGAAGCCGCCGAACTGCCCCAGGCCCTGCACCGGTGGCGGAGGAAAGGGCAGAACCAGCGCGCCCGTGATCCCCAGCAACGGCCCACGGACGCGGTTCACAATCGCAGCTACGGTATGCTCCTCGCCTTTGCGTTTGGAGTAAGGCCGCAGGGACGCAAAAACGATTCCCTTGTTGGCGGCGTTGCCCGAGAAGCTGAAGCCATCTACTGCGAAGACGCTTTGCACTTCATGCTGCTGGCGCAGGATCGCGTTGACCTGCTCGCCGATGGCGCGCGTGTACTGCAGGGAAGCACCCGCCGGGGCCTGAATCAGGATGAGAAAGTAGCCCTGGTCTTCATTGGGCACGAAACCTTTAGGGACGCGCTGGAAGACAAGATACGTGAGCCCCAGGCCCAGCAGAAACAAAATGACCGCCACCACGCGGAAGCGCAAAAAGCCGCTCAGGGCATGGCGATATCCATTGATCGTGCCGGCAATCACCCGGTCAACCTGGCGGAAGAGCCAGCCCTTGCCACCATGTTGCTTGCCCAGCAGAAGCGCCGCCAACGCGGGAGTGAGCGTCAGGGCGTTGAATGCGGAAATGGTAATCGAGAAGGCGATCGTCAGAGCGAACTGGCGAAACAGAATGCCGGTGGTGCCAGGGAAGAAAGCGACCGGCACGAACACCGCCACCAGAACCAGCGAAGTGGCAATGACCGCGCCCGCCACTTCCCTCATGGCTGCGGAGGCAGCTTTTCTGGGATCGGTTTCGCCTTCCTGCAAGTGGCGCTCGATGTTTTCGATCACCACGATGGCGTCATCCACCACCAGTCCCGTGGCCAGGGTGATGCCAAATAACGTCAGGGTGTTGATAGAGAAGCCCAGCAGCTTGACAAAGGCAAAGGTCCCGATCAGCGAGACCGGGATCGTCACCGAGGGAATCACCGTGCTGCGCCAATCCTCGAGAAAAATGAAAATCACCAGAATCACCAGCACAATGGCCGTGCCCAGCGTGTAAACCACGTCGCGGATCGACTCGCCGACCGCATCCGTGGTGTCGAAGGCGAGGTGATATTCCATGCCGGGCGGGAAACGCTTGGAAAGGCGCTCGAGTTCGGCAATCGCCAGGCGGTCCACCTCGAGGGCATTGGCGTTGGAGAGTTGCGTGACGCCAATGCCGACGGCGTCCTGACCATTGAATTGCAGCATGGAGCCGTAGTCTTCCGCGCCCAGTTCGGCGCGGCCCACATCCTTGAGGCGCACCAGCGTGCCGTCGGCGTTGGTTTTGAGGATGATGTTCTCAAACTGTGCCGGTTCAGTGAGCCGGCCGACAGCGCGAACGCTGATCTGGAAGGCTTGCCCCGCCTGGATCGGCGGCTGGCCCACCTGGCCGGCGGCGACGTCCACGTTTTGCTCCTGAAGCGCGCTTACCGCGTCGGAGGCGGTGAGGCCGCGGCTGGCCATGCGCTCGGGATCGAGCCACAGCCGCATCGAGAACTTGCGCTCGCCGAAGATGTTTACGTCGGATACGCCGGGCACGCGCTTCAAGGCATCGCGCACGTAAACGTCCAGGTAATTGCTCATGAAGAGTGGATCGTAGCGTCCGTTGGAATAGACGGCCGCGCCGAAGACGAAGTTGCTGGAGGTCTTGGCGATGGTCACGCCGGTGGCCTTCACCGCGTTGGGCAGGCGTCCCTGGGCGGTGTTGACCCGGTTCTGGACGTCCACCTCGGCGAGGTCGGGATTGCGGGTCAAATCGAAGGTGGCAATGATTGAGCTGACTCCGTTGTTGCTGCTGGAGGAACTCATGTACTTCATCCCCTCGGCGCCGTTGATCTGTTCCTCCAGGGGGATGGTGACCGCGGTTTCGACCGTCTGGGCGCTCGCCCCGATGTAAGCACTGGTAACGGAAATCTGCGGCGGCGCAAGAGTGGGAAATTGCGCGATGGGCAGGGTGGGAATAACAACGGCGCCCGCCAGAATGATCAGCAGGGCGCAGACAGTGGCAAAGACCGGCCTTCGGATGAAGAAGTCAACAAACATGAGCCTGAAAACTAAACGCCGGCGTTCCGCGGCCAACGCAAGGCCTTGGCGCTCGGCGCTCCGTCTTACCCTTGGGGTGCAATCGGTACGCCATCGACCAGAAACTGGGTGCCTGAGACAACCACCTTTTCGCCGGCCTTGAGGCCGCTGAGGACGACGTAGTTATTCCCAATCGTGTCGCCCAACTGCAGCGCTCTCTGATGAGCCACAAGCTGCCCCTTGTTCTCTTCCGCCACGAAGACAAAGAACTGTCCGCCGATGCGCGAGACCGCCAGGACCGGAACTACCGGCCCCTCGTGGCTGCCCCAGACGATGCGGGCGCGGGCAAATTGCAGGTTGCGCAGCGCATCGTTGCGGTTGGCGATCCTGGCTTTCACCAAAATCGTCTGGGTGGTGTTATCCACCTGTGGAGAGATGAAGTCTGCCCGGCTTTGCGCCACCGGGTTGCCCGACGCGTCCACGATCTGCACCGGAAGGCCCATCTTGATCTGCGCCGACCGATCCACGGGAATATAAACGTAGGCTTCCAGGCTGCCGGGCTTGTCCACCGTAGTCAGCAGGGTTGAAGTCGTCACCCGGTCTCCCACGCGCACCGGGATATCTCCCACGATGCCGCTGCCGGGTGCGGTCACCTTGTAGTAGTGGAGCTGTACCGTTTCCTGGCGGACCTGCGCTTCCAGCGCCTGCAGTTGAGCCTGGGCGCCATCAAGATTGGCCTTGGCCTGGTCGAGGTCCTGCTTGCTGGCGACACCTGATTGATAGAGGGCATTGGTGCGGTTGAACTGCTGCTGGTCCCACTCCAGTTCAGCACGCTTGGCGGTAAGCGTGTCTTGCTGTGTTTTGAGCGCTGCCTGCTGGTGGGCAGGGTCAATCTGCATGAGGGGAGCGCCCGGAGCGACATGATCGCCGGAGTGCACGTATATCTGGACAATCTGCCCCTCTACTTGCGGCATGATCACCGCCGAGTCACGCGACTTCAGCGTGGCCACATATTCGGTGGTGTCATTGATGGGTACTGACTGGATGACTTGCACCTTCACGGGCACGGCGCGAGGCCCCTGGGCCTGCGCCGCCTTCTGCGCGCCGCCACCGCACGAGACGGTCAGACTCGCCAGAGAAACCGCTGCCAGCAGCGCCGCGGACATTCTTGCTGCCCGGCGGCTACCTGGTTTCTGAGAGTTGTTGGACTGCATTCCCGAGATTCGCACGTTCCCCACGCGCGCGCGACGCTGGTCAGGCATAAGGATTGAGGTCCCACGATCAGAACCCGCCACTACAAACTAATGGAGACGCGCGATAGATTCAAGGCAGGCCGAAAAAGACCCAAAAGTTGCCCAGGCGGCAACTCGAGGACGAACCGGAGGTTAGCGCTTGGGAGCTTTGGTGAGAGCTTCCAGGCGCCGTTCTTCAGCGGCGACGGCGAAATAAAGCAGTCCGAACGCCAGAATCATCATTGCCACGACTGTGCCCATGATGTGCTCCTCAACCGGGATCATATGTGTGGGCGGCCGCGATGGGAATGTCACTATAGTGCCATCATTGGGTACTACCACGAGCGTGCCATAAGCTCCCGAAACGGCCATGGACGCGGTTTCTATCCGAATCGGGAACTGGTCCGGCTCGCTGCCGGAAGCGTCTTCCTGAATCTCTGCGGCCTCGGCGTTAGTTCCTCTGCGTGCTCGGCAATCTAAGGCTTTTTTTTGCGGTGGCGGCGGTGATGCCAGACGGAGAAAAACCCGGGATTGCCGAGAACGCCGAGACCTTCCCCCGCAGAAAAAGCGACTCCATCTCTCTTGTGTTTGGGAGTCGTGGTTCTCGCTACGCCGCTCTGCTACATTGTTCTGGCCATGAAGCCAGCCCGCAGCTTTGCCAGCGACAACAACGCCGGCGTCCATCCGGAGGTGCTTGAGGCCATCGCCACCGCGAACCACGGCCACACCGTCGGCTACGGCGATGACCCGTACACGCAGGAAGTGCTGCGAAAATTCCGCCGGATATTCGGACCGGGCACACAGGCTTTTGTCGTCTTCAACGGCACCGCCGCAAATGTGCTCAGCATGGCGGCGCTCACCCGCCGTTACGAGGCCGTCATTTGCGCCGAGGCCGCCCACGCTTACGTCGACGAATGCGGCGCGCCGGAGAAATTCCTCGGAGGGAAGCTGCTGCCGGTTCCCACTCAGGAGGGCAAGCTGACGGTAGAGGCCGTGCGGCGCGCCTATCATGGCATTGGCGACCAGCACCACGTGCAGCCGCGGGTGATTTCGATCACTCAGGCTACGGAGGTAGGCACAGTCTATAAGCCGGCGGAAGTCAAAGCCCTGGCCCGTTTCGCGCATGAGCGCGGCATGTTTCTGCACATGGATGGCGCCCGCATCGCCAATGCCGCCGCCAGCCTGGGGCTCAATCTGCGCCGGGCCACCCGTGACCTTGGCGTGGATGTGCTTTCCTTTGGCGGCACCAAGAACGGCGCCATGGGGGCGGAAGCAGTGGTGTTCTTTGATGAGAAACTCAGCCGTGATTTTCTCTACCTGCGCAAACAG
>DATJXG010000061.1:0-30976 GCA_035500455.1 Terriglobales bacterium
GTCCACTTGTAGCCGCTCGCCAGGCTCACCTCATGTGTGCCCTCGTCAGATGGACTGCCATCGCCCTTTTCCACATACATCTGCTCAAGCGCAGCTTGCGGATCCACCTGCCAATCGAAGCGGAAGCTGTCCTGCAAGGGCAACCAGAATTCATGGGTATCCAGGTTTTCGATGCGGACCTTGTGCTCTACCGGCCCGAAGTCTGCCCGCGCTGTCCATTCCCAACTCAAACGGAGCCGGGGAGATTCCGAGTTGTACACGAAAACAACGTGGCGGGCTTCGATGATGCTCGCCTGCGGGTCAAACTTCCAATGCAGCGCGACGCTCTCGCCCTTGCTCTCGGCGGAACTCACCAAAGACTCGGGCGCGCGATTACTCCAGCTTTCTTGCCCGGATGGTTGCAGGCTCACAAGACGCGGCGCGTCCGCACCTGCCTCGAAGCGCAGGGTGACATCGGCAGTGCGCAATTCCGCAGCGCTTTGCGCGCTCGCCGGCAAGGCGGCGGCAAGCAGCAATGCAGCCGTTCGCCAAGTGCGGAAGGAACGTGCCATAGGCATACAAAGCATAATGAATGAACGAGCCGGTTGGACATTCAACTTCCAACCGGCTCCTGCCGTGGGGTTAGAAGAACAGTCGCAGTCCGATCTGCATGGTGCGGCTGCCGGTTTTGCCGTTCACGCCGCCGAACGTGGGGGAATCGGGGTCGTTATCGACCTGTCCAAAGTTCGCGTGATTGAGAATGTTCAACGCCTCCACCCGGGCTTCCAGGTAGCGCGCCTCGTTGGGCGAGAAGTAGAACTTCTTCAGCAACGTAGCATCGGTGTAGAAAGCGCCGGGATTGCGCACATTGGGGAACACAAACGGCGCGTTACTGAGGCTGTAGTCAGGGGTGCGCGCAAAGGCAGAAGAATTGAAAATTCCCTGGGGATTGGAGTTGACGAAGGCGCCATTCACGAACACGCCCTTGGAATAGTCGGTACTTGAGGCTTTATACGAGGTCCCGGGATTGAGCGACCAGCGCAGCGCGGCTCCAGGCGCGGTCAGGCCGCTGTCCACATCCGGCATCAGCACTGGCGTGCCCTTGGGATACCAGGTAGAAACGCCGGCCAATGCCCAGCCCCCGACTACCGCGTTGAGCACTTTCTTGCCCCAGGTGTCAGTACCGTTCATAAACTGGCGCCCTCTCCCAAACGGCAGGTCATAGGAGTAGTTGAGTAACAGGGTCTGGGGCAGTTCGTACAGGGCCAGTCCGTAGGCTTCCATCAGGTTATGCGGATCCTGCAAAAGTCCGCGCCCCGCCGGGCCATTATGCTGGATGTCTTTGCCGGCGGTGTTGGTGAGCGTCTTGCGAATCGCATACGAGGCCAGCAACGACAGCCCGTGATAGCTGCGGGTCTGGATCTGCATATTGAGGAAGTTCGAGAATGATCGTCCCCATGTCGCCTGGCCGGGCGAAACCTGCGTATATTGCGGCGACATTCCCAGCAACTGCGACAGCGGCACCGTCGGCTGACTCGCGAAGGTTTGCGATTGCCCGTAGAACGGATTAGGCACTTGCGCACTGAGATTGTCACCGAGTTGATAGTACTCAAGCGGAATGTTGGTGAGGCTCCATCCCCACACCGGCATCAGCAGGTGAATGCCGCGAATACCCGTGTAGTCCACGGTTGCCGTCCAGTCGCGCCCGATCTGACGCTGCACGCTGACATCCCACATGTAATCTTCGGGACTGTCGAAGTGGCCGAGGGTTGTGCCCGCCTGGTCCAGGTTGGCCGCCGCCCCAAAAGTCTGGAATCCGTACTCCGCGTTCGTGGTCACGGGCGGATAGTACCCGAGGTTTGTGCCGCCGGGCTGCAGCGGAAAGGTTCCCAGCCCGTGGTCCTGGCCAAACTCGCTGATCCAGTGCTGTCCATCCAGACTTGAAATCTGGTTAAAGGTGTTCGAGTTGTAATAGAAACTGAACCAGTCGGTGGAAAGCCCGTTCAGTCCCTGATAGATAATGCCGCCGCTGGCGTGGACCACAGTCTTGTCATTAATTGCGTATGCAATTCCGACGCGGGGCTGGAAGTCCTTCCAGTTGGTAGTGTAGAGATTCTTCTGCGGATATTCGGGAGTATCGAGCAGCACGACGCGCCCGGTGGCCCCCTGGCTGAGCCAAGCCGGGTCTGGCAACCCAGCCAACCCGGGAACTGCGCTGGTCACCTGGCTCCAGTCCCAGCCCGCGTTCGGCGTTAGTACGTTCTTCGCGTTGATGTCGTATTGCAGGCTGCCCTTGGGGAAGCGCGACTGCCTGGAACCGTCGTGGTCCCAGCGCAGCCCCAACTGCACCGTCAGCTTGCTGTTCACCTTCCAGTCGTCCATGACGTAGGCCGCCTCGTTAAACCCGTAAGGCGCGATGTTCCAGTTGCCCCATTGGAAGAAGTTCGACGAGCCCATCATGAGTTCGGCCAGCGGGCTGCCCGTAAGCCCGTCATTGTTGTTCCAGAACTGGTTGGAGCCTCCGCCATTGTTCACCCAGGCCACGCCGGTGTGATCGCCGCCGTTCTCATCGAAGCGGGCAAAATATTGTTCGTAGCCGACCTTGATGGTGTGGCGGTTGAGAACTTTGGTGAAGGCAACCGAGCCATTGGTGGTCTGATTGATGAACGAGTCAAACTCGGAACCACCGACTCCGGTATAGCCAAAACCGTTTGGATCGCCGGTATTCAATCCGGGAGGAATCTGGCTGGTGGTGCGCTCGGGGTTGTTGATGATGAGCGGATCGAACGGCCACGTGGTCGTATCGATGTTGGGATTGGCTGCTGCTCCCCAGCCAGACACGCCATCGCTCACCAGTTTCGCCACGCCGAAGCCGACGTGGACGTCAAAAATGGATTGCGGCGAGATCACCCAGGTGTACTGCAAGCTGCCGCTCACGTCATGGTCGGCGGTCGTGGACTGCGCCGTCCCGTCAAATGCCGCGGGGATGAAATTCGTCAGGCGGGTGCGGCTGGCGCTGAAGTTGAGTCTCTGATTGCTGGTGAGATTGTGATCCACCCGCACGAAGAAGCGGTCTGTGGGACGGTGGGTGGTAATTGTGGACCAGTAGTTGTAGCGGTGGTCGGTATTGGCGTCGGGAGCGTGGTTCGGCTCCGGCCACATGTTCAGATAATCGGCGAACAGCGTGCTTTGGGTGGAAAGTGTTGTGCTTGTGGTTGGAATGGTGTCGTTGGGAAATTCCGGCCGCACCCAGTTGCCGCTGCCGTCATAGAAGCCGTGAAACGGATCGTAGATCTTCGCGAATACCGGGCTCCCCCCCTGGTCCGCGATGATGGTCTGGGAAAAATCGCCGGCGCGATTAGCGTCGGTCGGCACCGAACTTTTGACGTTCTGCCCCTGCGAGAAGCGCTCGCCTTCCCAACCAAAGAAAAAGAAAGTGCGATTCTTGCCCGAATAAACGTGAGGGATATCGACCGGCCCGCCCAGAGAAAGTCCGTAGTTGTTCTGATGGAATGCCTGCTTGGAGATTCCCTGCGCGTTATTCAGCCAGTCGTTGCTGTTGAGCGCCTGGTTTCGGAAATACTCAAACAGGCGTCCGTGCAGCTGGCTGGTTCCGCTCTGCGTCTGCACCGAGATGATGCCGCCCGAGTAACGCCCGTGGTCGGCAGTCAACACGCCGCTCTCCACGCGAAACTCGCCGACGCTGTCCGGGGTAGGAATCGCGCGGTTGACGGCGTTGAATTCGGCATCCTGCAACTGGTTGCCGTCCACTGAAATGCTGGTGCCGTTCACCTGCCCGCCGGCGACCGAATACGAGTTTCCATTATTCGCGATCAGGTATCCGGCATTGCCCAGGCTGCCGATGTTGTCACTCAGCGGGCCCTGGCCCTGGATGGCGGGGGTGACCGCAGTCAAGTCAAGGGTATTGCGATTGAGCTGCGGCAACTCGGTGATCATCTTGTTGTCCAGCACCGTGGACGCCGTCGATTGATCCATAGAAATAATCGGGGTGCTGGTGACGTTCACCGTTTCTGTAACGGTTCCGGGCTTCAGGGTGAAGTTAAAAGCCAGGCGATCGCCGGTGCGCAGGGTCACTCCCGACTGCGTAATCGGGGAGAATTGCGCTTTGTTCACCTTGATTTCGTAGGGGCCCGGCAAGAGCTGGGGCAACACATACACGCCCGAGCCGTTGCTGGTGCTGGTGTACTGAACGCCGGTGGCAGTATTGGTCGCGACCACCTGCGTCTCCGGGATAGCGGCGCCGCTGGAATCGGTAATGATTCCGCTAATCTGGCCGTTGGTGGTTTGTGAGTAGAGCAATCCTCCGCTCAGAAAAAGCGCCAACATCATCGTCAGGACGACGATGATCCTACCGACGTACCAAACCTTTCCCACGTTAGACGGCATGTCCTACCCCCTCCGGTAAGAGCTGGTTTCTCCTGGGATTTTCCTGGCCCCACACTGACTCGGCAGGAAACTCTATAGCGATATCGTCAGCAGAACTATCCGTGATCAGGATTTTTCTTGCGTTTTATGATCGGAACAAGCATTCGCACCTCCCACGGTCGCGCTTGCTTCAATCCCAAGCCTTTGATTTGCCTGCACTTGGACCAGCCGGCCCGGACATAGCCGAAAGTCAATGGATTTCCAGCGAAACTTTGTTATCCCCGCCTCCGGCCAGATCGGATTCCCAAATCAGGAGCGCCGGCCCCGACGGGGACGCCTGATGTGCTCTCAAATCGCGCGGGCATCTTACGGGTGAGACTCAGACTCGGTCTCATCGCGGTGGGAGTTACGCTGAAAGTTGTCGGAAAGCTCTTTTGAGGCGGCAAACGCGGCATTCGCTTCGGAAGTCTTCCCCAGCTTGCGGAGCACCGTGCCCAAGAGGTAGTGCAAGCTGCCTTTCTCGTCGGGGTAGCCTCTGCGCAGCGTGGGCGAAAGATTCCGCAGGGCTTCGTCCAGCGCGCCAGTCTCAGCGCACGCGGTGCCCAATTGTATGCGCGTGGCCAGATCGGCCGGGTCGGCGGCGGCCAACGGCCGCAAGTATTGCAGCGCTCCGGTGTAGTCCCGCTTCTCCATCTCGATTTTGGCCAGCGTGCGCATGGCAGGCACCCGGTGCGGATCAAGCGCGAGGGCCCGCTGCGCCGTTTCCGCCGCCTCGGCGGTTTGTCCGGCGCCCAGTTGCGCCTCAGCCAGCCGCTGCAGAATCTCCGGATCATTGGGACGCATCGCCAGCGCCGAGCGATACTCCGAGGCCGCGGCGGCACTGTTGCCTTGCAACCGCAGCAGGACGTCTCCGCGCATCATGTGAAGCTGGGCTTCGTCCTCAGGGCTCTCTTTCATCCTGTCAGCCACCGCGCTGGCTTGCTGGGCGTAGCACCAGGAGAGCAGAAACATCGCATAGACTTCCGGATTTTTCCCGGAACGGTTAGCCTCCTGAGAAACCCGAGCCGGCGCGGCCGCCGCCTGGGAAAGGGTGCGGAGGCCGCCTTCCAGCGCCGGAATGGCACCCGGGCAGTCCTCCGACTCAGCCGAACTGATCGCCCCTTGCAGGCCGCGCTTCCTTGGGTCAGTCGGCGGCTCAACCGGCGGTGTGGGCGCCGCCGCCGCGGGGTTCCGCTGCTCATGCGCCGGTCGAGCAGCGATTTTCAGACGCAGGCCCTCGGGACCGCATCGTGTGGATACACACTCCAGAAATACCGCAGCTCTGCCCGAGATTTCCTTCCCTGCCGGCAACAATGTCGCCGGCCACTCCGATAGCGCCCTCACCAGCACTCCAGGCGCGCCGAGCGTAATCTTGTTCAACCATTCGGCTGCTCCCGCCCATTCATCCTTCTGCGCCGCAAGCAAAGCCGCGGCTTCCCATGCACGCGGATCCTTCGCATTTTCCCGCTGGGCCTTTTCCAACGAGGCCTCGGCTTCCCCCAGCTGCCCCGCCCCTGCCTGGGCGAGCGCCAACTCGCTCCAGATTCCCGGGGCTTGGCTGTCCAGATCGACCGAGCGCTGCAGAAGCTGGAGCCGCTGCGAATCTCCCAGCGGATGTGCCAGGGCCTGCAGCCGGTATTCCGCGGCCAGCCCGGGACGAGTGCTGCGCAACCGGCCCGCGATTTCCACGAACCGGCCCAGGCTGTAATCCACATACGCAACCGCCGCCTGCGATGACTGGGGAGCTACCCGCAGAGCACACGCGTATGCATTCATGGCCGCCTCATAATGCTTCAATCCCGCCTCAGCCTCGCCCAGATATTCGCAGGGAAACTCCTCCTGCGGCCGCGCCCGCGCCGCTTCGCGCAGAAAGCCGAGTGCGTCCGCGCCTTTGCCGGTGCGCAGCAAATCAATTCCGAGCAGAAGATTTACGAAGTAATCGTGGGGCTGGAGCTTCCAGGCGCGGCGGAGTAGCGGAAGGGCATGCGCGTAGTCGTTGTGCTGATGAAAATCGAATCCCTGGTGGAGGAGATCGTCGAATTCACCTCCCGCCGGCGGAGGCGTCTGCGAGACCGCCACCCGAGCCACCAACAGCGGCAAACACGCGATAAGAATCAAAATCCAGCGACGCAAACGCGGTTCTCCACGAGGCGGGCCCGAAGCCGATAGAATACGCCCCGCCCCAGACAGGCGACAATGAATGACGGAATTTGTGAGGGAAAATCGCATAAGCGACGGCCCGCGAGGACCGCGCAGGATATGCTTTCGACGAGCCGCGCCGGAGCAAAGCGGCAGGCCGTCCTCCCCCATCGTTTGTGGACCAGGCTTGCATCGGAGTTTAGCGGGTCCGGTTTCCCGCTGCCCTTCGGCGCGGCGGTTAGCCATTCTCAGGATGCGAAGTCTCGTTGCCATCGTCCTTGGCCTGTTGGCGCCGCTTCTGGCCTACGCCGCCGAGAAACCCCTTCCCCCTTTGCACGACGGCATCGTAGTGGCCGGGCCCGCCGACTTTCACAGCGACGGAGAACTGCGCATCGAAGGCCACGTCACGCTGCGCAATCTGACTCTGCACCTGCACGGCCCCATCCGCGTCGCGGCAGGCGCAACCTTCGACCTGGAGAAAGTAGACCTTATCGTTTCCGACCCTCCCGGCGCCCCCAACGGTACCAGCGGCCTGCGCTGCGAGGGTGCGGCCCATGTGATCCTGCGGAATTCAAAGATGGCGCCGGCAGGCAGCGCCCATCCCATGTGGCTGCTGCGGGGTCAGTTGGAAGTGGAAAACTTTCAGACAAAGAATTCCGAATTCCACCTGGATCACGTGCAGGCAAAACTCGATCGCCTGCGCATCTTCGAGTTGGAAATTTCCCGCGCAAGCCAGGTCACCGCGCACGATCTGGACTTAGTGTTTCTTTCCACCCACAGCGGCGACGACGACCAACTGCAGTTTGCCGATATCCCCGCCGACAAGCCCTTTTCCGCCACCTTGAAGCTGGGGTCCGGAGCCAGCGCCGAACTGCACAACACCAGCGCCCAACTTTTCCTGGTCTACATGCATGGCCACAGCCAGCTTGCTCTCAACCGCATGGGGCGCGTGCAGTTGGCGATTTTCCCCGATTGCAAGGGCGCCCTGACGCTTCCTCATGGCATGGTCGGAACTGCAGCTCAGCCCGCCATTTTCCCCGCTCCGGGCGCGAGCAACTGCCCCTTTCACATCTCCATGAGCGAGGTTAATCTCGATACGTGGGACGTGTACGCAGGAGGCGAGGCTGACCTGACCTTCACCCACAGCGTGATCGATGAACTCACCGCCAATGGCAACGCGAAAATAACCGTCCGCGACTCCGAACTTTATGCCGACTGGCTCGCTCTCGCCGGTGACGCTCAACTCCGCGTCGAAAAGTCCACGGTCGGAGCGCTGCGGCTTGTGGCCGAGCGCCCGGACCTGGCAACCACTCAGGTCCGGCTGGGCGGCCGCAGCCAGGCATTTTTTTCGCAGGTGCGCTTTGATTGTGGTATCTTCGCCGCCGATCAGGCGCGGGTGGAGATCGATCACGCCGAGACTCCACCGGCATACATTCAGCGCTCGGGATCGGCAGTAGTTCGTACGAGCGCGACGCCGGCGGCCAAGTAACAAAATCTTGAAAGGAAGCTGTGGAATGCCTGAATTACGGGTAAGCGCGGACTGGACCTATCACGGACTTCGAGCTGTCATCCTGGAAAACAGCCTGCTGCGGCTGGCGATCCTGCCCGAGGCCGGCGGCAAAATCTGGCAAATCACATATAAGCCGGAGGATGCCGAGCTACTGTGGAACAATCCGCGCATTGCTCCCGCGCGCCACGCCATCAGTTCCCGCTATGACGATGTGTGGAGCGGCGGCTGGGACGAACTCTTCCCCAACGACGAGATCGCTGTCATCGATGGCGAGGCCTATCCCGATCATGGCGAGCTATGGACGGGAAACTGGAATGCCGAAACTTTTTCGTCCGCCGATGAGGCCGGCGTCACGCTGCGCTTCCAGACGCCCATCAGTTCGATTCATGTGGAGAAGAGAATCGCTATTCGACATGATTCATCGCAAGTAGTGTTCCACCACCGCTTCACCAACTGCGGCACGGCAGCCTTTCCCTTCTTGTGGAAACTGCATCCCGCGTTCAAAGTAACACCGCAACACCGCCTCGATTTTCCGCCCATGCAGGTGGAACTCGAGCCGGCGTTCCCCGGCACGCTGCAAGGGATGCCCGCGCAATTCGACTGGCCGCACGCCCACGCCGGCGGGCGCAAGGCTGACCTGCGGCGCGTGACTGCTGCGAATGAGCGTCAGCTTTATTTCTTCTACGGCACGGGGATAAAAGAGGGCTGGTGCGCCCTCACCAACACCGCCACGGGCGTTTCCTGCGGGTTGCGTTTCGATCCCGAGATTTTTCGCTGCTGTTGGCTGTTCGCCACCTACGGCGGCTGGCGCAACTACAACGTAGCGGTCCTGGAGCCCTGTACCGGCTATCCGCTGAATTTCGAAGCCATGCAGGCGTCTGGACGCCAGCGCACCCTGGCCCCGGGCGAGAGCCTGGAGACCGAAGTGCTCTTCATAGTGCAGGAAGGCATCCGCGCGGTACGCGGCATCGCAGCTGACGGAACTATAGCGCCGGAGTAAGGCTGTTCAGTCCTCTTCGTGAACCTTCGTGCACCCTTGGTGTCCTTTGTGGTTGCTTTGCTTGGTCAGTTGGCACTGCACGCAGAAGACGGAACCACAAAAGACACTAAGGGTACACGAAGGTTCACGAAGGAGATTACTTCTCTGACGGCTCGGCCTTTGGCTCTTGTGACAACAGAATCGCCGCTACAATCGCCAGCCCTACTCCCACCGCCTGCGTGCCGGTCAAGCGCTCGTGCAGCACCACCACGGCGAATCCCACCGTCAGCAGCGGATAGAGCGAGATCAGCGAAATCACAATCGACGCCTTGCCCCCCGACTCCAGCGCCACAAAGCTGGTCAGCGCTCCTAGTCCGTTCAGCGTCCCTCCCAGCACCGCCAGCCAGAAGATAAACGGCCGCACGTGCCAGTGCATGGTCACCGTCATCGCGAGCACAACCGAAATGGCGACCATCGCCCAGGCAAACCACAGGAATGACAACTCGCTGGAAATGCGGTTGGTCGAGAGTTTCTGGGTTACGCCGGTGATGCCCCAGAACAGCAGGGCAATCGCCGCAAACCAGAGCCACGCGGGAATCAAAGCCATAGTCACCTACATGCTCAGCAGATAGATCGCAACCAGCGCCACCGCCAGCCCGGCTTTCTGCAAGTTGCTGATGCGCTCGTGCAGCAGCAGAATCGCCAGAATCACAGTCACCAATGGAAACAGTGCGGTCGCCGGAACCACGATTGAAGCTTTGCCGCCGATCACCAGCGCGTGAAAGAACGCGATATTCCCAGTACCACCCAGGATGCCGGTGACGAAAGCCCACGCCATTCCCGCTTTGCGATGCTCGCCAGTCGCCCGCGCGCGAGGCGAACGCCACATGATAAGCATTAAGGGCAAAAGGCCGAGGGTGAAAAATATCTGGTTGGTATCGGCGTCAACGCCGCCGGAAGCTACTTTCGAAACGGCCCCCCAAGCTCCCCAAAGCAGAATCGTCAGCAGGGAGTAAGCAAGCCACGCCGGCATGCCCAGAATGGCGGGACTGGTTGCGCGAGAGCTTGCCGCGGGAGTGGAAGACATAGAGGTTTTCGAGTTGCATCTTTGCCGGCGCCGCGAAAAGCAACTCACCAGCCTTGAAGGACGTTTGAGAATACCCTCTGCCCTTCAGCCTGACAACTGCCCGTCGCAGAACAAACCGTCAATTTTTTGATTCTTCCTTTGCTTTAGCGCTTCACCCCGGTTTTGCGCGCCAGGGACTACCTTGATCTCGTATGATTTCCAGCGGCGCAACGCTCGGGCAACGGACTACTCCATGAAAATCACCCAGATCGAAGCCATCCACATGCGCGTAGAGGACCCGAACATAGGCCTGTTCGACGGCTCCTATGACAACTGCGTAATCGTCATTCATACCGATGACGGCGTCACCGGCCTGGGCGAAACCGAATCGCTCGCCCCCGCCATTCAGGCCATCATCCAGGGCCCCTCTGCCCACAATCATGCGCAGGCCCTGAAAGAAGTTCTCATCGGCCAGGACCCCACCGATCCCAGCTTGTGGGACCGCATGTATGAATGCACCGACTACGTGGGCCGCCGTGGACTGGTCATGCACGCCATCGGCGGAGTCGATCTCGCGCTCTGGGATCTGCGCGGAAAAATCCAGGGCAAACCGGTGCACGCCCTGCTCGGCGGCGCCCACCGCGATCGCCTCCCTGCCTACGGAACGATTTATCCCATTGAGCGCACGCCTGACGGAGTAAAGCGCCAGGTGGAGGAAGGCCAGAAGAAAAACCTGCGGGCGTTCAAGTTGTGCGCCGATCCCTGGTGGATGGACGACCTGAAACTTACCGGCCGCCTGCTGCTGGCAGCCCGCGAGGCCGCAGGCTCCGACGCCAAAGTCATCGTGGATGCCGCCCTTTCTTATCGCACCGCGGAAGAAGGATTGCGGCTGATTCCAGCGCTGCTCGACGCAAACATCTGGTTCCTGGAAGCTCCGCTGCCGCTCGACGACGTAGAAGGCCACGCCCGCATGGCCGGCCACGGACTTCCGCTCGGAGTGGGCGACCTGGGCCTCACCCACGTTCGCGAATTCATCGAAATGATGGACTTCGGCGGCTGCGACATCTGCCAGCCGGATATTTCTGAAGTCGGCGGCTTCACCGGAATCCTCAAGATTGCGGAAGCGGCCGCCCAGCGCGGCAAGCGCGTCATCACCCACGGCTACAAAACCAACATCGAGATCGCCGCCAACCTGCATTTCCTGGCGGCTCAGCCGAAGGAAGAGATTCTCGAGTATTCGCTGAGCTATTCGCCGCTTCGCTGGGAAACCACAAGTGAGCGCCTGCCGGTTGAGAGTGATGGATGCGTCCGGGTACCGCAAGCGCCAGGCTTGGGAGTCACGCTGAATCTGGAATCTGTGCAGAAGTATCGTTGGCCACAATAAGCCGGAGTAGGGACACCCCGGAGTAGACGCCGCTACGTTGTCCCGCTCACGCCCAGCGTCATCTTCAGCGTCGCCCCAGGCGCGCGCGTGATCTTCTCCATCGCCTCCTGGCCCTGCTCGAGCGGCATAGTCACCGTCCAGGCAGTGAGATCAATCTCTCCGGCAATCAGCAGATCGAGCGATCTTCGGAAATCGGCCGGCGTATATGCGAACGACATCACCACGCGATGCTCTTTGCGAATGCTGGTGACAAAATCCAATTCGCTTTTCTGCGCGCCCATGCCGAGCAACACGACCTGCCCCCCGGGCCGGCAAAGATCGAACGCCATTTGCCGCGCCGGAGCGCTGCCGCTGGCGTCAATCACCACGTCGAAACCAACACCGCCAAGCTTGTTCGCCTCGGCCACACCTTCGGCAGTCCTGGTGTTGATAGCTGCCGACGCCCCCATCTTTCGCATGGTCTCCAGCCGTTGATCATTTACATCCACCAAGAGCACGTCCCGCGCGCCAATTCGCAAAGCTGCCAGCAGCGCAAGCGCCCCCATGGTTCCCGCTCCCACAATCGCTAAGCGGAAGAACGGCGCCGGCGCGGTGATACGAAACAGGTGCACAACGTTCGCCAGGGGCTCGGTCAGAATCGCCCGCGCAGAGGGGAGTGATTCCGGAATCTCGTAAATCTGCCGTTCGGGAACCGCAACGAACTCGGCGAAAGATCCCGGCGTCTGATCCATGCCGAGAATCCGCCATGATCCGCACAGATTCTGCGCTCCCGCCAGGCAAGCCGGGCAGCTTCCGCAATTGATCAGCGGATTGGCGACCACCCTGCGCCCGTCTGCCAGCCGGCCCACCAGTTCGTGGCCCAGCACCAGCGGGGGCTTGCGCCGTGCGCTGTGGCCCAGGAATCCAGAGATATCCGAGCCACATACGCCTGCGATCTCAATGGCGATCTCTGTTTCTCCCTGCTGTGGCAATGGACGTGGGCGTTCTTCGATTTCTACTTTTTCAGGGGCGATGTAAACCAGGGCTCGCATCGCGGGCAGTATAGCGGAGTCTGCCTGCCGCAAACCACCGGATTAAGAATCAATGTGCCAAAACCGATGCGTCATACTCTCCGGAGGTTCTCTCCGCGGCTTCGGCGGATGTTCTCAGCGCCCTCGGCGCTTTAGGATTTTGAATTTTCCTGCAGCCTCACCGAAACCCTCAAACGCCGAGAAGGCAGAGATCCGCCGAGCACGCCGAAGCCGTGATTCTGACCAATTCACCCCGCGTGGTAGCATCAATTGGGCGTTCCTGGAAACAGATTCTCGATGTTGTCTCTCGGCAGCGGCGTGAGAAAGATAAGTCTGCTGCTCTCCGCCTGGCTGGCATTTTCGGCCGCTGCCGCCTCCAAGTCCGACCTGCCCAAGTGGATCCGGGTCAGTTCACTTCATTTTGCCGTTCTCACCGATGCTGAAGAGAAGAACGGAGTCGAGGTCGCGCTCCGCCTGGAACAGATGCGTGCATTGTGCGGGCAACTCCTGCTCAAGGACAAGCTCACCATGCCCGAACCCCTGGATGTGGTGGCCTTCCAGTCCTACGGCGAATACGCGCAAGTCGCGCCCGCGCAGGGCCAGCAGGCAGCGGCCCAGGGCTTTTTCCTCCCTGGAGACGACCGCAACTATATCGTGCTCAATCTGGCGGACGAGGAAAGCTGGCTGGCGGTCCGCCGTGAATTCGCCAAGATCTATCTGAACTACAACTATCCGCCGACCCCACCCTGGTTCGATGAAGGCTTTGCCCGCTTCTTCTCCAGCACGCGCGTCGATGACCACTTCGCGACCATCGGCGGCGATCCGGCATCGTTGATCCAGGTTCTGAATTCCCAGCCCTGGCAGCCGTTGCCCGATCTGTTCAGCCTGAAGGCAGCCGACGTCAAAAGTTTGAAAGGTACGCAGCAAGCGCAGTTCGCCGCGGAGTCATGGATTGTCATGCACTACCTGCTCAAAAAGGAAAAGCTGCCCGAGACCGGAACTTATTTCGGTCTCGTCGAAAATCAGGGGCAGGCAGTGGCACAGGCGATCCAGCAAGCCTACGGCATGAGTGCCGCTCAACTCGAACAATCCATCAAAGACTACTTCCACGCTCTCTCCACTTCACCTCCGCAACCGTCGCGCGAGCCCAAAGCGCCTCCCCTGCCCCAGGGAGCGTGGCAGGTTCCAGTCGCGGTTGGCCCCGGAGACGTGGGAACCAGTTGGGCAGAAGTGCGTCTATCGCAAGCCCAGGCACTGATCGCCGAGGTTATGGCGCGCGTCCCCGAACATCGAGAGGAAGCCATCGGGCAACTCAACACACTCGTGGACCAGCCGCTCACTGAAAGCTTCATCGCCCACCGCGCCCTCGGCTGGGCCTATTTTGCGGACGGAAAATTCAAAGACGCTCTGGAAGAATTCCAGCATGCGTTGGACATTGACGGCGCTGATCCCTGGACGCACTACTACATAGCACGCACCAAGTATGAAATGGCGCAGCGTGGCGGCGAGATGTTTCCCGGCCTCGCCAACATGATGCAGGACCTGCGCATCGTCCTCGACTGGAACACCGACTTCGCCGAGGCCTACCACATGCTGGCTATGGCGCGGGTGCAAGGTGGAGGGATCAACTCGGCGCTCCAAGCCATGCGCCAGGCCATTCGCCTGAACCCACGCAACGAAAGTTATCTGCTGGACCTGGCCCGGGTCTATATGGCGGGGAAGAAATGGGACGACGCCACCGATATGCTGGAGCGGCTCAAGAACAGCCCCGACCAGCAAATTGCTTCCATCGCCAGGCAGAACCTGCAGGACCTGCCTACGTTGAAAAAATATGGGCTGATGCCGCAGCACGCAACTGCCGCCAACAACGCGACGGCTCCAAGCCCTTCTGCGACGGATTCCGATGACGAATCCGCCACCACCCACGCCGAGCCTCCGCCGGACCGGCGCAAGGTGCAATTCCTCAAAGGCAGGCTCATCGCGGTAAATTGCAGCCAGCCCCCGGTCGCGGTATTAACCGTAACCAGCGCCAGCCGCCGCCTGAAGCTGCGCACCGATGACTACAAATCCCTGCTGCTGATCGGCGCCGACGAGTTCTCCTGCGACTGGCGCGACCGCACGGTAATCGCCAACTACAAAGCCGGCGGAAAGGCCGACGGCGATCTGGTGTCGTTGGAAGTGCAGTGAAGGTGGGGGAATTGCTGATTGCTGATTGCTGATTGAACGGCAAAGAGAATTTTCAATTGCCGATTGCCGATTTTCGATTGCCAATTTTGATTTTTGATTGCTGATTCTAAGGCCTGACGTTGTTCGCTAGAGCCTTTCAATCGAAAATCGAAAATTGGCAGTCGGAAATCGACAATCGCCAATCATCAATCAACAATCGTCACTCAAGAATTCTCAAAAGGAAAACCCTCCTCGGGGAAGTGAGGAGGGTTCGTGAAGGTTGGGAACTTCGCCTCAGACGCGAACGACGTTAGCCGCCTGAAAGCCCTTAGGGCCTTTCAGTAGATCGAACTCTACCGTCTCGCCTTCATTCAGCGTGCGATATCCGTTCTCCTGGATCGCCGAGAAATGGACGAAGACATCCTCCCCGGTAGAGCGCTGGATAAATCCATAGCCCTTAGCTCCGTTAAACCACTTCACTGTACCCTTCTCTCTCACAAAGAACTCCTTTCGCCTCGGTTAATGGAATTCTTCCACACTCCTCCGTGGACCTGCTCCCGAACACGTACCCCCCTCGAAAGAACCTGGAAGTCTTGCAAGGTGGACATTCGCTTTCAGCCGCAATCGAGCGTCAAATAGAAAGACCCCGGAGTTTCGCGCCGTAACCGAGATGCGGCGCGAAGCTCCGAGGCCTGTCGTAATGGCGCGAGTTGCGACTGCTCGACACAAACGTCAACCGGATAAACGCGTGCTCGTTGCTGCCTTCCGCAACGAGCAACAGATAATATTCATGGCGGAGTGTTATGGCAAGAGGGGATTTCTTCGTGAAGAATACAGCTACGAACTATTTCTCAATTGGATTGTGTTGCAAGTCGTTTTTTATCTGATGGATACGCCCTTGAGGCAAGATCGTATACAACATGCAAAATGATGACCAGCAGTCACGACATTTCCAAGATCCCGACGCCGGCGCCGCTGTCCAAGCGGTCCGCCTCCTCTCCCGCCGCGCCAATCCCCTGGTCACCACCGTCAAATACCTGATGCGCACCGACGTCCACACCTTTGCCTTTTCCGTCGCCGCCAACGCCATCCTGTCGTTCTTTCCTTTTGTGCTGCTGCTGCTCACGCTGGTGCGCCGCGTCTTTCATTCTCCCGCGATGTATAACGTGGTCGTTGAACTCCTGCGCGATTATTTGCCCGCCGGCCAGGACTTCGTGATTCGCAACCTCAACGCGCTCTCCAATGGCCAGCATCGCGCCCAGATTCTCTCTCTGCTCATTCTCCTGGTGACGTCCACCGGGGTTTTCATGCCCCTGGAAGTTGCTTTGAACCGTATCTGGAGATTTCCCAACAACCGCTCCTATTTCGGCAACCAGCTCATTGCCCTGGGGCTCGCCTTCGCCTGCGGCGTGCTGGCACTGCTCTCCATTGCGCTCACCGCCGGCAACGCCGTGCTGGTACAGACTTCGCTGCATGACCGCGGCCCTCTGGTGGTGCGCCTTGTCGGTTTTCTCACCATGAAGGTGTGCGCCATTGCGGCCAGCATCACGATCTTCTTCCTCATCTACTGGCTGCTTCCCAACGGCAAGGTGCGGGCGCGGACCGTTCTACCCACTGCCATCGTGACCGGCCTGCTTTCCGAGATTTTGAAGTACGCCTACATCATCGCGCTGCCCTGGCTGAATTTTCAGGAAGTCTACGGCCCGTTCGCGCTCTCGGTAAGCCTGATGTTCTGGGCCTTCCTGACCGGGCTGTTGCTCCTCACCGGCGCCCATCTCTCGGCGCAACGGGTGCGTTTCCGCTCAGCCGCGCCTTCCCAGGAATAACGGCTCGCCCCAAAATCTGTGATTGTTATCACACAGTTGCAGACGCCCGATCACTGGAAATACGGCGGCACAAACGTACCCTGTACATGTACTTCAGGGCATTGTGTGGATCGCCGGAACGCCCCAGAATAGGGGTACAGCAAATGCCCGAAAGCGAGCATCTGACAACACAGGGACCCACGATTCAACGAGTTGCCGCTTGCGGAGAAGGCAGCAGAAAAGCTTGCCAGCCATGAAGATTACGACGTTTATCACCGGGTGCGCTCTGGCGCTGGCAGTGCTGCTTTTCGCCCAGAAACACCGTCCCGAAGCCACGCCGGTCACCTTCCATGGCGTTGTGGACCTTACTCGGACGGATCCCAGTTCCTCGGATTCGCTGCTGGCGAGCACGAGGCGTGGTGAGCAAACCGATACCGGCACTCGGAAGATGGCTTCCGCCGGCAGCATATTGCGTTCCACCAGCACGGCCACCCGCATCGAGGCGCCTGCGCTCTATGCAAAAAGCCTGTGGACTGTGGACCAGATTCCGCCGGAGCGCCTGGTCGGACAGCTTGCGGTACTCGATGTGCGCGCCGAAGTGAAGAATAATCCCGGCTACGAAATCTCGATGGATGACATCATGAGATGGGAGAAGGCCAACGGGCAGATCCCGCTCGGCGCCGTAGTCGTTGCCGAAACCGGCTGGAAGCCGGGAAAAAGTATCGACGAAAAAACCGGCGCAAAGCAGCTGCCACAGGTGCCGGGATATTCTGGAGAGGCAGCGAAATTTCTGGTGGAAGCCCGCAACGTTCGAGGGCTGGGAATTGACGCCCCGCGGCTCCACTTCGGAACCGGCAGTTCCTGGAACTCGCCCGTGAGCCAATACACCCTGTCGCACAGTGTTTACCATCTTGAAAACATCGCCAGCCTGGAACGAGTTCCGGCGACCGGGGCTGTAGTGATGGTAGCTCCCATGAAGCTGCAAGGCCGCGCCGACGGACCCGTACGGGTTCTCGCCCTCGTGAAATAATTCCAATCGCCGACACCCAACAAAAACACTGCTGCCGCTTGAAACTTCGCATTAGCGGTCAAGTCGGCTTCTGGACTGTTCGGCTCATGCTTCTAGCTTCCGGCTTCTGGCTTCTTCCGGACGACTGACGGCCGACGACGGTTGGCGCAGTTTCTGCTTTTAAATTGTCGCTTTCTCGCTCTCGATCTCATCTGCTCCCTGCTGAGGGAGGTAATCCATGAGCGACCCACGGTTTCCAATTGGAAAGTTCCATTACAACCAAGCCCCCAATGCGGAGCAGCGCGAGGCGATGATCGGTGACATCGCGCACGCGCCGGCGGCGTTGCGCGCCGCGGTGCAGGGTTTGTCGCAGCAGCAGTTGGACACTCCCTATCGCGATGGCGGATGGACGGTGCGGCAGGTGGTGCATCACGTTCCGGACAGCCACCTCAACGCTTACGTCCGTTTCAAGCTGGCGCTCACGGAAGACGCGCCGAGTATCAAAACCTACGATGAAGCGCGCTGGGCTGAGCTGGGCGACACACCATCAACCCCGATCGAAGTATCCCTGACCCTCTTGGAGTCCCTGCACGCACGCTGGATAAAACTGCTCAACTCGCTGAAGCCGGAGGACTGGAAACGAACCTTTCACCATCCTGAACTGGGAGTTGTGCCTCTGGAGAGAAGCCTGGCGATCTACTCCTGGCACAGCAAGCACCACGTAGCGCACGTGACCGATTTGAGGAAAAGAATGGGCTGGTGACCGGGGCCTCGGTCATACCGGAATGTGCAGCCGCCACGCCATGTAGCTGGCGGCTTCCCTAAACACCGCCAGGGAGCGTTGCCACGGCGATCGCGGCACTGAATCCGGGCGCGGCGCCACGTACACCTGCACGCCTTCATGTTCCAGCAGTTTGCGGATGCGGAATACATGATAGGCATCGCTCACCGCGATGCAACTCCGCATCTGGTTGGCATGCATAATCACGGCTACCCGCCGCGCCGATTCCGCGGTGTCCGAACCCTGGGTTTCAGCGATCAGATTGGGAACCGGGATGCCGCGATGCAGCAGGTAGTCGTGGCCTACGCCGCCTTCGCTGTAGTGAGGATCTTCGCCAGCGCCGCCAGTCGTGATCACGACCGGGGCCACCCCGCGCTGGTAAAGATCGAAAGCGTGGTCCAGGCGGGCGCGTAACACGGGCGAAGGCCGCCCGTCATACTCGGCCGCCCCGAATACTACGATGGCGTCGGAAGGATAAACTTCCTGCTCCCAGGAGTCGCGCACGATCGCGCGACAAATGGAGCCCAGCCAGGCCAGCCCCGCAGCCACCACCAGCAGGACTAGCCATAACCGCCAGCGGCGCCGTGTGCCAGCCACAGCGTTCATCCCTGCGCGAAAAACTCGGAGATCTCCTGCGCGGAAATTGCTCCCTCTCGCAGGATGTACCAGCGCTTTTCCTCGTCGGTGAGGTCCACGATGGTGGAAGCCACGTCGCGCGGCGACGGCCCGCCGTCCACGATGATGGAGATGCGTCCCTGAAGCTGGTCGTGCACGGCCTGGGCCGAGGTGCACTCGGATTCGCCGCTCAAGTTCGCTGAAGTAGCAGTGATGGGAATCTGCGCCGCGGTAACGACTGCCAGGGGAATCTTGGCATTGGGCACGCGCAGCGCCACGTTGCCAGTGTTGGCCGTCACCTTGAGCGGCAGTTTTGAGGAGGCTTTCACGATAATGGTCAGTGGCCCGGGCCAGAAGCGGCGCGCCAGCACGTAGAACTCCTCGGGCAAAGGCTGGGCCAGTTCTTCCGCCTGATCGACGTTTTCGATCAGGAGTGAGAGCGGTTTGTGCCGCGAACGTGACTTGATGTCATACACGCGGTCCACCGCGCGCAAATTGAAGGGGTCCGCCGCCAGGCCGTAAAACGTGTCGGTCGGCATGCCCAGCACTTCGCCGGAACGGATGTGGTCGGCAGCGTACCGCACCAAAGAAACTTCGGGATTTTCGTTGCTGATCTTGATGATTTCCGCGCGCACCCAGCGCTCCCTTCCGAACTCCTGCTTACGGAATATCCACTGAAACGGAAAGACTTAACATACCACGCCCAGCCGCACCAAGCCGAGAAGTAATGTGCAAAGACCCTTGGGCGCGGGGGTCCCGGAGGGTGTTTTCCTTGGTGAACCTTCGTGGCCTTCGTGGGAAGCATTTCTGCATGGATCGGCAAAAGGCTTTCACACCAAGGACACGAAGGGTGCACGAAGGTTCACGAAGCAAATGGAAGGAAAACCGTGCTCTGGCAGGCGGCGCGATCACGTATGATTCTGCAAGCTCGCGATGACCAAAGCAACGGAAAATCCGCGGCATGTGTCGAATCGCCTGCACTTCATCGAGGGAAGGCACAACTCGCGGGTGAAGCAGTTCCGCCGCGCCTTCGCCCAAAGCGAACTGACCGAGGAGGGGAACTGCGCCATCGAGGGGTTCCGGATCGTCGAAGAAGCTATCCGCAGCGGGCTGCGCTTTCAGTCGGTCATCTTCAGCGCCTCGGCTGAAGCGAAGGCGCAGCGTCTGCTTCCCCAGATCGGGGCAAACGTCGAAACTGTAGTGCTGCCGGACAAGCTGTTCGCCAGCACGGTGCCGAGCGAAACTCCGCAGGGCGTGGCGGCCCTGGTGCGGATGAAGCAGTCATCCCTGGACGACGTCATCGTAAAAGCGCTGGCCGGGCCATTGATCGCGATTGCCGGCGTGCAGGACCCTGGCAATCTGGGGACGATTCTGCGTTCCGCCGAGGCATTTGGCGCCGCAGGGGTGATCCTGGGCGAAGGCACCGTCAGCCCGTTCAACACCAAGGTGGTGCGCGCCTCCGCCGGATCGATTTTCCGGCTCTCACTGGCCCGAACAAAGCTGGCGGATGCCCTGGGCCAGATGCGCGCCCACGGCATCCGTCTCATTGCGACTTCCTCGCACCGCGGCACGCCGCTGCCCGAAGCCAAGCTCGAGCCCCCGCTCGCGATCTTCATTGGAAGTGAAGGCGCGGGACTACCCAAGAACCTGCTCGCGGAGATGGACGAACTGGTAGCCATCCCGCACTCGCCGCAGGTAGAGTCGCTGAACGCGGGAGTGGCGGCGAGCATCGTGTTGTATGAAATTGCGAGGTCGAGAGAATGAGACTCATCACCACGGAGGCACAGAGTCACAGAGAAAACCTGGGAGGCAACGACCCCCGAACCAGCCCCCATTATTAGGTGCCGCGATTGAGGTTCATCGCTTCTTAGCTTTTGCTTTTCTCTGTGCCTCCTGTGTCTCTGTGGTGAAATGGTTCTAGATGTCCCTGTTCCAAGCCATCCCCGAGCCCAACGACCCCGGCGACCGCACCCGTCCCCTCGCCGACCGCATGCGGCCGCGCACGCTCGACGAATTCGTCGGCCAGGAGCACTTGGTCGCCCCCGGCAAGCCCCTGCGCACGCAGATCGAGCGCGACGACGCCGGCTCACTCATCTTCTGGGGGCCTCCCGGCACAGGTAAGACCACGCTGGCGCAGATCATCGCCCACATGACCAAAGCGGAGTTCATCGAGTTCTCCGCCGTGCTCGCCGGGATCAAAGAGATCAAGCAGGTTATGGCCGAGGCCGAGCGAGCCAAGCAATACGGCACCCGCACGATAGTGTTCGTGGATGAGATTCACCGCTTCAACAAAGCGCAGCAGGATGCATTTCTACCTCACGTCGAAAAAGGCAACATCCGCCTGATCGGCGCGACCACGGAGAACCCGTCGTTCGAAATCATCTCCGCTCTGCTTTCCCGCTCGCGCGTTTACGTGCTTAAGCCACTGACCGAGGAGCAGATCGTTCTCCTGCTCAAGCGGGCGTTGGCTGACGAAGAACGCGGCCTGGGAAAAATGAAGCTGCAGGCGGGGGACGAAATCCTGGCCAAGATCGCCGCCTACTCCAGCGGCGACGCCCGCTCGGCTTACAACGTGCTGGAAGTGGCGGCGTCGCTCGCGCTCAGCCGCACCGGCAAAAACTCCGGCGCCGAAATCACCGATGATCTCATCCAGGACGCGCTGCAGAAGCGCGTTCTCCTGTACGACAAGGCCGGCGAGGAGCACTACAACCTCATCTCAGCGTTGCACAAGTCAGTACGCAACAGCGATCCCGACGCCTCGCTCTACTGGCTGGCGCGCATGCTCGAGGCCGGCGAAGATCCGCTTTATATCGCGCGCCGAGTTGTCCGCATGTCAGTGGAGGACATTGGCATGGCTGATCCGCAAGCGCTGGCGCTGTGTATGGCAGCTCGCGACGCAGTGGATTTCATCGGCATGCCGGAGGGCAATCTGGCCCTGGCGCAAGCCGTCGTTTATCTGGCGCTGGCGCCGAAGTCCAACGCGCTCTACACCGCCTACGGCTCAGTACAGACCGACGTGGAACACACCGCTGCAGAGCCTGTGCCCTTGCACCTTCGCAATGCGCCTACCGGATTAATGAAAGGCCTCGGCTACGGCCAGGGTTACCAATACGCCCATGACACCGCCGACAAAGTCGCAGATATGCAATGCCTGCCCGACAATCTGCGCAACCGCGTTTACTATCAGCCCACCGATGAGGGGATGGAAAAGCGCATCCGCGAACGCCTGGAGGAGATCAGGAAGCGGCGGGAACGGGCCGCGGGCCGCACGCCCTCAATTCCGGAGCAGAAGTCCTAGCATCAATCAACGATCGTATAAGGCGGCGCGAACTCCGGGATCCCAGCTCTGCGGCCGGCGATCCAGCGCAGCACGTAAACCATCTCGGGATTGGTCAGTCCACCGGTGATCGCATTAGGAATCACTTCCAGCAGGGCATGGGCCCCTAAATCCTTGAAGTAGTCGATGTCGGGCTCTACGACAATGCAGCTCACGCCGTCGATGGTCTTCTTGTCGCCTTCGTGAAAAGTCAGTTGCACGTTAGCCTCGCCGAACTGGATCTGCTTCCAGCTTGCGGTCGCCCCGGGATGAAAGAATCCCGTTCCCACCTCGGGAGCGAAATGGCCCTGCGCCGCCGCCGTGCGCACCTGATCGATCAAGGCGGCGTCACAGTAGGCAAAAAAGCGGTCCTGGGAGAGGCTGTCATCCCACTTGATCTGCTTCAGATAATCGAGCGGGGTTCTCAGCGGCAGCATAATCTGCGCCATGGCCGTGGTGATGTTGAGCAGCGCCGCGAGGCGCTTGGGAGTATCCTCCATGAGCGTTTCGTAGCGCTCGCGACCGGTGGGATCGTCCACCCCACTCGCCAGGAAAGGCAGTTTTACCTTGATCGAATCCCAGGCGGCAAGCGCGAAATTGAAGGCTGGGTTTTTTGGAATGAGCATCAGGTCCAGGCTGGTTGGCTTCTGGAAGGAAAGGTCCACCGGGGTGAAGCCCGCTTGCTGAAAGCCGGCGGAGAAGACGATCGCGGTGTATCTGTCGCCGAAGTTGTCGAAAAAAGGAACCGACGCGGAAAGCGATGAACCGCGCACTTCACGACTGACGACCTGCCGCTGATTGCCGTCGATAATGCGGTATAGAACGGAAGTCCCGGCCTTGAGCGGCTGCCGGGTGCCGTCGAAAACGTTGATCAGGAACTGAGATTGAACAGTGTCGGGAACAGCGGGCGACGCCATATACCCTCCCGGTTTTTGCGCTTGGTGGGCGGTAGCTTACCATGGCGACCCGGCATCGAAAAGCGGAATCCCGGACCCCTCGGGGGACATCTGTTAGGTAACGCGCGCGATGCCGGAAGGGTTTGCCTGCGCGCACGGTCAGGAGGCGGATCATGGCCGCCAGCTCAATAGTAATCAGCAATGAAGGTTTCGTGGAACGCGGTCCTCGCGTCCATCAGGTAGAAGATCTGCTTCGCTTGCAGAAGGCGGCACAGAAGATCACGTCGATTCTTGATCTCGACGAACTGATCGACAAGGTTGTAAACGACGTCGCCCGCTCCTTTGGCTGTCTGGAAGCCAATATTTATCTCCACGAAGAAACGCCCGGGGAAATGGTGCTGGCCGGAGTGCATGGCTGCACCTGTAATGACAAGGGAACGCGCCTGATCGTGGGCGAACGCGGCATGGTTGGCTATGTGGCCCGCACCAGGCAGATGCGTTACGCTCCGGACGTCAGCAAGGACGAATATTACGTCGCCTGCGAGCCCTCTACCCGGTCGGAAGTCGCCATTCCCTTGCTGGCGGGGCGCGAACTGGTGGGCGTCTTCACCGCGTCCCATACCGAACTCGATGCCTTTCCTCCGGAGCAGTTGCGCCTGCTGCAAGCGCTTTGCAGCCATGTGGCTGTGGCCGTGCATAACGCACGGGCGTTTGCTCACGAACGGCAGGAACGCGAGCGGCTGAGCAGCGAGGCCAGCGAAGCACGAACCATTCAGCAGGCGTTACTGCCTAAGAGTTCCCCATATATTCCGGGATTTCAGGTTTCAGGAGTCAGCGTACCCGCGGGAATGGTCGGGGGCGACTGGTTCGACTTCATCGACCTGGAAGATGGCCGTTGGGGCCTGGTGTTGGCTGATGTTGCGGGCAAAGGAACGGCAGCCGCGCTGCTGATGTCGGGCACGCGCGGCATGTTGCGTTCGCTGGCGGGGGCGCATTGTTGTCCCGGCGAAGTGCTTACCCGCCTCAACCGCCTGCTGGCCGATGACTTCCCCTCCGGGCGTTTCGTGACCATGCTCTATGCCGTGCTCGATCCACGGCGGCGCACGCTGACCTTCGCCAGCGCCGGCCACCTGCGTCCTTTGCTGGTGGATGACGCTGGAGCGCGCTTTCTCGACAGCGATGAAGGCATGCCCCTTGGCCTGGCCCTGGGCGGATTCTCAGAGAAAACGGTACATCTGCCTCCCGGCTCGCGAGTGGTGTTCTACAGCGACGGCATTACCGAAGCCGAGGAATCGGGAGAGGAATATGGCGCCGACCGCCTGCGCGAGCATGTTCAGCAACCGGAGGCCTCGGCAGAAAGCATCCTGCAGGATGTGCGCCGCTTCGTGAACGGCAGCGGCTTCCGCGATGATGCCACGGTGATTTTCCTCAGAGCCTGACCACGCGAAGCGCTCGAAGACGTCAAAGCGGCGCGTGGCTACGGGCGAACTGCGATCAGGTCGGGATTGCACGTAAAGGTCCCCGTGGTCCCGGAAGCAGGGCCGCAAAGCCCCAAGGGAAATGAAATCTGCAGAATGTCTGATTGGGACTGGATGTCCACCAGATGAACCAGGCCGTCGCTGGCCGCCACATACATGAGGTTGCCATCTGGAGTGAGCGATGCGCGGATCGGAGACGCATTTCCCGCCAGAATGATCCCGGAAACCGAGCGGTTAGGAATATTGTAGGCCAGCACCAGCGGGCGCTCCGCTGTCAACACGTAGGCGTTTAAGCCATCGGGGGCCACGATAAATTGCGTGGCCGTGAAATTTCCCTGTCCCAGGTTTACTGAACTGACGCTGTTGGTGACGGCAGGGGGCGGGCATCCCTCGGCCGGTGGCGTCGTCGCCGGCGGCGAGGTCACCGTGATCGTGTCGATCCACGGCGGATCCACCGCCAGCAGTTGGCCGCCATGAACCAGCGGCTGGATAAAAGTTGGCACGCCCGGAGTTGCGATCGGCGCTCCCGCCGAAGCGTTGGTACAGGTAACCCAACTAGTGAGGCCGGGCGTGGTGGCGCCGCCGGCGACATAGGCGAATCCGCCCGACTGGAGAAAAGTCACGTCGGTCGCGGGGTTCTGGGTGGCGAGCAGAACCTGCTGCAGAGAATCCTGCGTGGAATAAACGTAAAGACTGCTGCCTGCCACGATGTAGGCTTTCAGGCTGTCGGGAGAAAAGTCGGCGGCGGTTGCGCCGCTGATCGGCAGGGAAATGCTGGTATTGCTCGCGGTAGTGAAAATGAATACGCGGTTGGGCGTATCCAGGATGTCGGAGACGACCACTCGGGATCCGTCGGGAGAAACCGCCAGCACTTTTCCTGGCACCGAGTTGAACTGACTCACGGCTGGGGTGGAAGCGCTGAAATCGATCACCATCAGGCCCTTGCTGCCGAGCAGACTTTGGTCTGTTCCCATATACACCTTGGTGCCGTCGTGGCTGAACACCAGGGAGTCCGGAGTGGCGGGAAGGTTCGCACCGTCGGAGACCACATTGTTGGAGATGGCTATTGGCACTACCTTGCTGACGCAGTTGGTCGTGGTTCCGCAGCCTGTGCTGGCAACGTACACGGTGGTGGCGGTGCTGGTGGAAGTAGTAGCGGGAGCGACCGAGACGCCGATCGCCGTCTCCGGATAGATGGGAAGCGAGGGTTGAAAACCGATGTTGCAGCTGGGCGGCGTGCAGGACGCGGTGATGGAGGCGCCTCCTCCTGCGGTTTTCGCGCCGATGGAGCCGCTGATCTGCCCGGCGGTAGTACCTCCCGTCACCGAGACCAGGGAGGACTCGGATGTACTCCAGGTGAGAGGGATGCCGGTAATGGCCGTGTTGCTGGAGTCGGTCACGGTAGCCGTGACGGTAGCTGTCCCGTTGCTGCTGAGTGTAAAGTCGTTTCCCAGTCCCGCATTGACCGCCAGTTCGATGGCTTTGATCCGGCAGGTTTCAAACGTAACCGGCACGCTGTTGGCATTTCCCACCGAGGCGTAAAACGAGGTTGTGCCGGGGATCGCGGCCGTGACCTGCACCTGGTTAGGAAACAGGCTGGTGCTGGAGTTGCTTACCACTACAACATTGGTATTGAGGGAAGTCCAGGTGAATTTGCCCACTGTCGCCGTGATGTCGGTGCCGTTCCCGCTGAAGGCCGTGGCTTGATAAAGCTCGTTGGTGCCCCTGGACAGGCAAGCCGGAGCCGGCTGGCTGACCGGGCTGAGTTCGATGTGGTCGATATGCTGATGAACGTAAACCGTCGTCGGCGGGCTGGTGACGCCGCCGCCCGCGACGGCGGTTATCTGCGCTACACCGGCCCCGCCTGGAGTGCAAATCTGCGGGGTGGCAAGCGAATCCCAGGTTCCTGCGCAAGCCTGTCCATTGGCGGCAACCGTGACTACCGCGGTATTGCTGGAATTGAAAGTAATCGGAGTGGTGATGGCGGTACCGGAGGAGTTGTCGGCGGTGGCGGTGAATGTTTGCAAGGCGCCAATGTCCATCGAGACCTGGTTGCCGGGGGACAGGCTGACAATGGTCGGAACCGGAGCCGGGGTTGTGGAAACGGCGCTGTTGCCGCCACTACAAGCGGTCCACCCCATCGCGAACACCGCAACTGCTACAGCCCCTACAGAAGCCAGCCTACCCATTCATCCTCCCCGTCCCGCGTTTACCACGGGACGAGCTTTGCGTTGTGCCGGAAATTTCTCAGTGTAGAGGGAGCAGGTGTTTTCAGCAACCACCCCGGGCCGGCCTTCCATCGTGCGCCGTGGGGCCATGGGCGATGACGCTGCCGCAGTGCGCCCTGCGGACACCCGGAAATATGCAAGCCACCGGAGGAACGAGTACGGCCAACCCACCACACCTTTCTTGGTTCTGATGCCGCCACAAAGGGTTGACGATGTGTGAGCCATGTTGCTATATTCAAAAGGTTCCGCGAGTTCAATCTGGCTTGCCTGTACCCGGCGGTTCTTTCTGTGCGCGCGTGGCGCGTCACGGGCCCCCGAAAAAGCAGCTGAGCACTAGAGAAACACGTCATCGGGAACGCAAGCAGTTTCCGAAGGCTTCCTCGCTGAAACGCCCTGCGCGAACTTCCTACTTGTAAGCGGGCCAGCTTGCCTGCCGTCTGGCAGCCGGTTCCAGGGAAGCTATGCAAGGCAAGGGTTTGCGAAACGGAGCGCCTCCTGTAAACGGCTTGGCGCCACCGTCGTGAGCCTCCAGTCGGACGGAAAAATTGAAATCCCCCGCCCCGCAGTCGAGGCTGGGAGTATGGATGGCCAGCGCCATCCAGCCCGAAATCTGGAAAAGCGGAAGCGGCGTGATGTGTGCCCGGATGCGCATTTAGGATGCGGCATTCAGCAAGGGCGCAAAGCTCAGAACGCGGCTTCAGGAGCAGCCAAGAGTGCCTACTTTCAATCAGTTGGTGCGTGCTGGCCGCAAGCGGCCACGGTACAAGACGGCTAGTCCAGCGCTGCAGTCTTGCCCGCAAAAGCGTGGCGTGTGCACTCGCGTTTATACGCAAACGCCCAAGAAGCCCAACTCAGCGTTGCGGAAAGTGGCGCGTGTCAGACTCACAAACGGCATTGAAGTAACGACTTACATTCCCGGCGTCGGCCATAACCTGCAGGAGCACTCGATTGTGCTGATCCGCGGCGGCCGCGTGAAGGATCTGCCGGGCGTCCGCTACCACGTAATTCGCGGCACCTTGGACGCGGTAGGCGTTGCCAACCGCAAGCAGGGGCGTTCGAAGTACGGCGCTAAACGGCCAAAGTAGTCGTCGGTCGTTAGTCGTTAGCAAAAGCGGTCTCGTATTCAAAGAGTTTTGAAGTTTGAGCTGAAAGCTGACGGCTGAGAGCCGACAGCTAGAAGCCAGGAGCCAGAAGCGGCAATGCCAAGAAAAGGACATATCGCCAAGCGGACGGTCGAGCCCGATCCGGTTTATGGATCGGACCTGGTAACCAAGTTCGTTAACTCCATGATGTGGCAGGGCAAGAAGAGCACCGCCGAGGGCATCTTTTACGAAGCCCTCAACCGCCTGCAGACCAAAGGGGGCGACGAACCACTGAAGCTCTTCAAGAAGGCGGTTGAGAACGCCAAGCCGCTGCTCGAAGTAAAGAGCCGCCGCGTGGGCGGCGCCAACTATCAGGTCCCGGTGGAAGTAAACCCCGACCGTCGCACGTCGCTGGCGATCCGCTGGCTGATCACATATTCGCGCAGCCGTGCCGAGAAGGGCATGATCGACAAGCTGACCAACGAGTTGCTGGACGCGGCCAACGGAAAAGGCGCGGCCATCAAGAAGAAAGAAGATGTGCACCGCATGGCGGAAGCCAATAAGGCGTTTGCGCATTATCGGTGGTGAGGAGATTGAGTAATTGGGAAATTTGGAAATTGGGTAATTGAAAAGCGCGGCCAACGAAGGATTTTAAATTACCCAATTACTCAATTTCCCGATTACCAAATTTTAGAGAGAGCCCCAGAAAGTAGCAGAACTACAGTGCCCAGAACCGTCCCATTAGAGCGTTGCAGGAATATCGGCATCATGGCCCACATCGATGCCGGTAAGACTACTACGACGGAGCGCATTCTTTTCTACACGGGAAGAACGCATCGCATCGGAGAAGTCCACGAAGGCACTGCGACCATGGACTGGATGGAGCAGGAGCAGGAACGCGGCATCACCATCACCTCCGCCGCCACTACCTGCACCTGGCGCGACATCCGCATCAACATCATCGACACCCCCGGCCACGTGGACTTCACCGCCGAGGTGGAGCGCTCCCTGCGCGTGCTCGACGGCGCAGTCGCCGTATTCGACGCCGTGCACGGGGTGCAGCCGCAGTCGGAAAAAGTATGGCGCCAGGCCGATAAGTACGGCGTCCCGCGGATTTGCTTTATCAACAAGATTGACAAGATGGGTGCTGATTTCGAGCACGCCGTCGATACCCTGCGCAAGCGCCTCAACGCCAAGCCAGTCGCGATTCAAATCCCCATCGGACAGGAAGCCAAGTTCGTCGGCGTCGTCGATCTCATCGAGATGAAAGCGATCGTGTGGAACGACGAAACCATGGGGGCGGAGTACGTTACCGAAGAGATTCCCGAGAACCTGAAAAAGAAGGCGGAAGCCTTCCACGCACAACTGGTGGAAACTGTTGCCGAAAATGACGACGACATCCTGCACAAGTTTCTCGAAGGCGAGGCGATTTCGGCGGAGGAACTGAAGGCATCGCTGCGCCGGTCTACGATTGCGCTCAAAGTGTTCCCGGTCGTCGTGGGTACGGCGTTCAAGAACAAAGGCGTGCAACCGCTGCTGGATGCGGTGGTCGACTACCTCCCCTCGCCGCTCGATACTCCGGAAATTACCGGCCACAATCCCGACAAGAAAGAAGAAATCGTCACCCGCAAAGCTGACGACAAAGAGCCTTTCTCGGCGCTGGCTTTCAAAATTATGGCCGATCCGTTCGTCGGCCAGTTGACCTTCATTCGGGTGTACTCCGGGCAGCTGAAGTCGGGCGATTCCGTGCTCAACCCGCGCACCGGCAAGACGGAGCGCATCGGGCGCCTGCTGAAGATGCACGCCAACAAGCGCGAAGACATCAGCGAAATTCTGGCGGGCGACATCTGCGCCGCGGTGGGCCTCAAGAACGTAAGCACCGGCGACACTATCTGCGACGAGCGCCATCCCATCGCGCTCGAATCCATCACTTTTGCGGTGCCTGTGATTTCGGTGGCGGTTGAGCCGAAGACCAAAGCCGACCAGGAAAAAATGGGCCTGGCGCTGGCCAAGTTGGCGCAGGAAGATCCCACCTTCAAAGTTCATACCGACCCCGACTCCGGACAGACCATCATCAGCGGCATGGGCGAACTCCACCTGGAGATCATCGTCGATCGCATGATGCGCGAGTACAAAGTCGAAGCCAACGTGGGCAAGCCGCAGGTGGCCTATCGCGAGACCATCCGCAGGCACGCCGAAGCCGAAGGCAAGTACATCCGCCAGACCGGCGGCCGCGGCCAGTACGGCCACGCGAAAATTTACCTCGACCCGCAACCGCCGGGCACGGGATATGAATTCGTTAACGACATCGTGGGCGGTTCGGTGCCCAAGGAATTCATCAAGCCGATCGATCAGGGCATTCGTGAAGCGCTCGAAGGCGGCATTCTGGCCGGCTATCCCATGGTGGACGTGAAGGCCACGCTCTACGACGGCAGCTATCACGACGTTGATTCGAACGAAATGGCGTTTAAGATCGCGGGTTCCATGGCGTTCAAGGAAGCCGCGCGCAAGGCGTCGCCGGTGCTGCTGGAGCCGGTGATGTCGGTGGAAGTCGTGACCCCGGAAGATTACGCGGGCGCGATCATGGGCGACCTGAGTTCGCGCCGCGGGCGGATCGAAGGCATGGAACACCGCGCCGGTTCCCAGGTGATCAAGGCCATCGTGCCGCTGGCTGAAATGTTCGGTTATGCCACGCACATGCGCTCTTCGACCCAGGGCCGAGCGGAATATTCCATGCACTTTGCGCGTTATGAGGAGGCTCCGCGCTCGGTCGCGGAGGAAATCATCGCGCGGGTGCAGGGCGCAGCGAAGTGACCGCGTTCTGCGGGCGTGAGCGAAGCGGGAACCCGCAGCGGTCATCCCGAGCATCGCGAGGGATCTGATTTCAGGAGTACAAGAGACGCGGACAAGAGCGCCCGCGCCACATAGGAATGCCGGCGGCACGCCGGCGCTACAAAGGAAAGCGAAATGGCGAAAGAGAAATTTGATCGCACCAAACCGCACTGCAACGTGGGCACCATCGGGCACATCGACCATGGCAAGACCACGCTGACCGCGGCTATCACCAAGGTATTGCAGAAGCACAACCCCAAGATCGTCTTCCGCTCT
>DATJXG010000062.1:0-2241 GCA_035500455.1 Terriglobales bacterium
TCCTGATTGCCCGTGGCCGCTGCCATCGCCGCTGACATGATTTCGCGGCGAGCGCGCAAATACTCCGCCGGATCGTGGACGGGCGCAGAGTTCGCGCTTAGCGCGGAAGAAGACGAGGCGCCACTGCCGCTAGCCAGCCAGGCCGCGATGGCCTGGCGTTGCTTATCCGCCGACGGCGCATCGCCGCGAAGGCTCCGGTCGCCCGCTGGATTCAGCACGAACAAGTGCGCCGCCCAACTTCCTCCTGCCACTGCCGTGCTGTCCTCACTCAAACGCTGCAATGCGCCGGCCAGGGCATCGGGATTACGTGTCAGGTCGACCGCGCCGGCATCCGCCAAGTAGCGCCTCGTACGCCAGAGCAGGGCCATGCACGGACCCAGAAGTACGTTCAGAAAAAACCACAACGTCATCTCCACCGCGAGGTTGGTGAATAGAAAAGGAAAGAACAGGAGCCGGAGAATTTTGCGGATCAACCCCGGATTGCGGCTGTTGAAGAAGCGGTCGATGTCGGAGGAGTTCATGTCGAGCATATCAGCCAACAGCTCGGCAACTTCTTCGGCGTCGGCCGACTTGGCGGCCGACGGCGCGCGCCGCAACGTATAACGAATGATTCGCCACAGCGTGGACCGCGATTGCCTTCCGAAAGGCGCGTTAATGAGGGTCACGATCAGGCCGCAGGTTTCGAACACGCTGGTGACGGTGAAGGCGATACGCAGGTCGCCATTCGCCACCGAGGCTACGAGGTGCCCCACGAGGGCTTGCAATTGCTCGCGGTTGAGATCGTCGAGGAGACGCCGCGAGAGAACAATGTGGGCGTCCGCGGCCGAGGTTCCGATGGCGGCCGCATTTGCGCCCGGCGAATCGATGAGCATGACCTTGGGAGCCGGCAGGCCGGCGGCAATTGCCATCTCCTGGACAACATCGGCGAGTTGCAACTCCCGGAGATCAGCAGGATTGGGCTCGCGCGCGTTGAGGCTGGCGATTGTGCCTCCAACTCCGCCGTGCCGGAACAGCAGCAAGATCCCGGCCCACAACCCCAGAGCCGCCACAATACCAGGAAGAAACACCGCGCCCAGGGCGGTCGCCAGTTCCTGCGGATTTACCGGGGCGTGTTGATTGATGACGGCGTCGGCGACGCGATAGGCCAACCTCGCGAGGTCGTTGGCGCTCTGCCAGAATTCGGGCGGCAGGGGAGAGAAGTGATTGATCACCTCGGCGATGGCCATCCCTACTGCATAAAGAAACGGCGTGAGTACCAGGGTCAGGGGAATGCCCATGAGGAACGCGGCGAAGATACAGAGCGCCGACATCCGCCAGGTGGCGCGTCGGTTGCGAGCCTGGGCCTTGAAAAATGCTTCCGGAACGGGAGCACTGAATGGCGAGGCAGCAGGGGTGGTTTCCGGGGAACTCATTTTCTGCGTGCCCCGATAGTATGCCGTTACGCCGGTTCCGCCGCAATCACCATGATGCAGTTATTCCGCGCACGGCTGGAAGTTGAAACGAATCGCGAAGCGGGTTGGCCTGCACCGGCAGCCAGGAGGATTTTCAAAGGAGGGTCAGAGTTTCCAGTCCAAGGCCAACACTCCCGAATGGTGAGCCAATTCCTCCACGAAGTGCGGCGTTCTGGCGTCCCCGGAATGGGTTCGCCATCGCAGCTGAAATCGGATTCCCCGCCGTTGCGCATTGTCTTCGTAGCTTCTGGCTGTCGAAATGATCTGGCAGTGTTCGGCAAGCAATCTGTTCCGAATGTCTTCCTCGGTCGGGCCTCCCGCCTGCAGCGTCAACGCCAGCAACCCCTGGCGGTCCACCGGCAAGGACTCCTCCAGCCAATGGAGAACCCAAAGTACAAATATTCCAAGCAGACTGCCGACAATACCAAGCTTCAATTGCCCGCCGCCGAAGCACAGGCCGATGACGGTCACGAACCAGAGAGTGGCGGCGGTGGTGACGCCCAGCAAGAGATTCCCCTTGCGCAAAATAGCGCCTGCTCCGATGAAGCCCATGCCGGAGAGAATACCGAGCGGGAGCCGCATGAGATCGAGGACTATAAAAGAGTCGGGCCGCTTACCCGCGGTGCCCAGCAAGAGATTGGCCTGCACCATGGCAAGGCAGGCGGCGAGGCAAACAAGAATTGTGGTGCGGAGACCAGCGGTTCTGCCGCGCTCGGAACGGTTGAGGCCGATCAGCGCACCAGCCGCAAAGGCGAGCGCCAACCGTAGCGCGATCTCGTGCCAGCTGAGA